>CABVRO010000024.1 GCA_902500715.1 uncultured Nitrospira sp.
AAGGTGCCGCCGCTCAGAGTGTTCGCCGATCTCGATGCCTGCGGGACGCAGGTGCCCTCGCGCGTGTTGCAGATCGATCCGGTAACCATGGGCGTTCAGGATGTGTTGGTCTACCTTGAGCGGGTGGACCGCGGGAAAGCAGCGGAGGCCGTCTACCGCTTGCCCATGGGCAAGGGTGCGGCGGCTGCCCCTGCTCAGACGTGCCAGTTCTTCCATACTGTCTTTCCGTTTGTGCGTACGTCACAGGTCGGGATGATCAATTTCGAACCGGTGCTGCACAATCCCCATTTCTTCAACGAGAAACAGCACAGCCTGTTCAACCTTGCCCTGCCGACTCCGGATCGAGAAATCACCACCACGCTGTTGCGTGCCCGCGGAGTCGGATTGCGGTTGCTGTGCGATGTGCATGTGCACATGAACGCCTGGGCGGCGGCGTTCGATCACCCCTATTTCGTCCTGACCGATTCACAGGGGCGTTTTGAAATCGGCGGCATCCCGCCGGGATCGTACACATTGGTCGCCTGGCATTCCGGCTATAACATCGGCAAGTTCACCGCCTCTCGTCCGGTCTATGACGAGCCCCATGTCACCCGGAAGACGGTCACGATCGCACCGCGGGCTCTGGTCGAATCCCAATTCGAATTTCCTGTCCGTCCGGTCGAAGTCGATTGGAACATCGCCGGCGGGGAGGAACTTCCGCCTGAATAATCAACCGCCTGGCCCGGTAGACCCCGGGGCCATGGAATCTTCGACGACACGGTGTGTCATGGGAGGGAGCGATGAAGTACTCGATCATTCATGCCAGGGCTGGGATCGCGGCGCTGCTCGTGTTGTTCGCGATGGTGAGTTACGAATTGAGCGGCCTCGTGCAGAAGGCCGAGGCCATTCCGGCCTTTGCCCGCAAATACGATTTCAAGTGCAACGTCTGTCACGTGCCGGGATTTCCCAAGTTGAACGATTTCGGCAACCTCTTCCGGGATCGCGGCTATCAACTCGGGTCCGATGCGGATTCGCCGGTGTATGAAGGCATCGGCATGGGTTATTGGCCGGTGTCGCTCCGAACCACCGTCGGGTATCAGGCTGCAAATGTGCGGACGGACGGCAGCGGCATCACGACCGGCGGTTTCGGTTTCACCGGACTGGACCTGTTGAGTTTCGGCACGCTGGACCGGAATCTGGCCTTCGGCGTCGTCTTCACGCCCGGACTCGGCAGCGCAGGCTTCGGGACGGGCGCGTCGGATGGCGACCTGGAAGCGGCGTTCGTTCGGCTCATGCGGCTCGAACGGTTTCTGGGGGTGAAGAGCGCGACCGGCGACTACCTGTTGAACCTCAAGGTCGGCAAATTCGAGCTCGACCTTCCGTTCAGTGAAAAGCGTAGCCCGACCTTGAACACCACATTTGCGATGTACCATTATTTGCCGGGGACGCCCTACACGGCGACGATCGGCGGAACGTCCACCAGTTCTTATCTCAACCCGAACACCTTTGCTATCGGTGAAAATCAACCAGGCGCGGAATTGTCGGGCATTAAAAAGACGGCAGGGACCGACGGGTACTTCCGTTATTCCCTCTCCGCCCTGGCGACGAATAGTTTTTCGGGGCCCTTGGGGGGCTGCGCCTCCGACACCACCTGCGGAACGGGCGGGAGAAACGTCAACTTCTACGGCCATGTCACGCAATCGTTCGGCGGGTACGGCATCGTCACAGGGCAACGAATCGGCCTCTTCGGCGCCTACGGCACGGCCCCCACGCTGGTGAACCCGACCTGCCCGACCTGCCAGGCCGCGGCCGGGAGCGGGCAACCGTTCAGTCGTGTAGGCGTCGATGTCAGTCTGACGTTGAACGGGGAATGGAACCTGTTCGGCGCCTGGATGTGGGGCAACGACAGCAAAAACATGTTCGTCTCCCAAGGCATTGCCGACGCGCAAAATGCTTCGTGGAACGGCGCCTTTGTCGAACTCGACTACGCGCCGGCGCTGTTGCCGTTTTTTGAGATGCCGGACTGGTTCTTCGCCTACCGGTACGATCTCATCCGCAATAATCGGCAGGGCGATCCGACGTTCGCCAAGAATTACAACAACGTCGATTCACATACGGTCTTGGTCCGCTACTTCATTCACCATTCGACCAGGACCGATCTGGCTCTCCATGCGGAGTACAATACCTACCGCACGACCGGCGTGGGGACGAACGGCGGCGATCTCCTCGGCCAGACGATGTTGGTCGGGTTCGACTTTGCGTACTGAATGCTGCGACAGGTGCACAACGGTCATGAATGAGGGGAATGCGCATGCGATGGGGTAAAGCGGGGTGGCCTTGGCTGTGTCTGTTCTTGGTCGGTTGCGCGACCCCGACCCCTCGAGCCGACACGCCCTGCTTCTCCTGCGACGAGCAGCGGGTGGTGCGAATCGTACCGCTGGCGACGTTCCCGTCGAACGATCGGGAGCGTCGATTTCAACATCCGGTGAATCGGTCGCAGGCAGAGTGGGAGACTGTCTTGCGTGGTGTGATGGTGCGCAGTACGCACAGCCCGTTGCTCGGGCCGTCGTATCAAGGTGTCACGGAACCGTTGTTTCTGGATACGGAGGTTCTGGCGCTGGGATCCGCGCTCCAGCAGGCATTTCAGCAGGTAACGAAGCAAGAAGCGGTCGTTTTCGCGACGGCGCGGGCGACGGATGAGGGCCCGGCGCAAGTGACGTCAGGCGCCTGGTTTATCGAGGCCGGCCGAATCCATCTCCGGTTGGCCAACTGCCGGATCGGCGTGACCATGCCATCCATACGGAGGCAGATCTGGATCGATCCGCTCTTTGCGCAGGCGGGAACTTTTTATGAACCGGTGCCGGGGAATCGTCAGGCCTTGGTGCGCAAGCCGTCAGGGGAAGGGGGGCTGTTTCGCCCCGATCCGGTGGAACTGGTGATCGACGATTCCGAGCGCCGTGAGGCTCCGGCGTCGGCTGCACCGGAGGGAACACCCACGGTTCCCGCCCCATCCTCGTTGGAAGAACGGCTTGCTGTGCTGAAGCATCTTCACGACCGGGGGTTGATTACGGACGAGGAGTATCGCCTAAAGAAACAGCAGCTGCTGGAGCGGTTGTGAGGCGGAGGGCTTTCTCCGGAATGCGCGATCGACCGGGGCGAAGAGAGTTCTGACTTGCCGGGACCTCTTCGAGTATGATGCCGGACATGAAGCCTCAGGCGAAGACATGGTCCCTCCCGGCACAGGATGACTGGTCGACGCCGTTTGCCGAAGTCTTGCTGGAGCACCTCGACCTGCGTCCAGGCTTGAGCATCCTGGACATCGCCAGTGGACATGGCATTCCGGCTTTTTATCTGGCCGACCAAGTCGGCCCGGCCGGCTCCGTGACAGGTATCGATGCCAGCCGCAGCCAGGTTGCGAGTGCGCGCGCCGTTCAGCGGGGTGAGCTTCCCTGGTTGCGGTTCGAGTGTCTCGACATGCGCGCGCTGCCTGCAGCGTACCCCACATTCCAACGGATCACCGGCAATCTGTCCGTCATGTTTCTCAGGCCGCACCGGTTCGAGGCGATGAAAGGATTGGTCGACCATCTCGCGCCCGGCGGACAAATCGTGCTCACCTTTCCCTCGCTCGGCACGTTCGATTCCATCTGGCAGCGAATCGATCAGGAGATGAGCCGGTATGGTTTGACCATCGAGCGTGAACGGCTGGCGGCGCATGTGGCGAAGCGGCCCTCGGCGGCAGAGGCGCGTGGGTGGTTGGAGCGACTGAAGATGGAGCGCATCGCCGTCGTTGAGCGGCCGCTTGAAGTCGCGAGCGGGCCCGGCCCACGGTTTCTGCAGCATCCGCTTCTCCGAGGCGGCTTTCTCGACGATGCCTATGAATGTTTCGACGATCAGCGGCTGGCGGAGGAGGTGATGACCCGGGTGTCGTTGGATCTGGAACGCATGAGGCCGTTGATTGCGCAGCGATGTGCTCTCAGTGGTTGGAAGAGAACCGGCTGAATGCGTAGTCCTCACGTAACACAAGATTAACCACGACCAAATGTGTGCGTGCCGCCTCTCTGCGATACTGCCTGGGTGACTACGCCAAGCAGCCAGCTCGTCATGCCGTTCGCCCCGCGTCGGTGCGATTGCACGGCGAATGTCCATCGTTCTTCCCGCCGCGGTCTCATGGATATGCTGCAGCGTCTTCTGGGCCGGCATCCCTACCGCTGTTGGGACTGCGGCAGGCGGTTCTATCGCAATAGGCCGGCTGCGAGATCGTCGCCGGTACATTCAACGGGAGGGTAACCATGAACCTCGATGCGAGCGGAAACAGGCGATCCCCAAGCATCGGCGCCGGTCTCATTCCGTCGGTCCGGTTCATTGCGAGGCACTTGTTCGGTGGACTCTGCCTGCTGATGTTCTTGCTGGTCCATGAAGTCGCTTCGATACAAGCGGCCGAGCACGCGTCGCCCACTCCTCGGATTGCGAGCGGCGATATCACCTTCGATCGCGCCATTATCTGGGGGCAGACGGACGAAGCAGGTGAAATGTAAGTCGAGTATGCGGGGAATGCAGAGTTCTTCGACGCACGGCGGGTCAAGGGCCCCTTCATCGATGCCTCGGCGGATTTCTCCGGCCACATCGAATTGGAGTCGCTCGCCCCTGCGACCCGTTACTTCTATCGGGTGTCGTTCCGGGCGTCCGACCAGCATCGGGCCGGCAATCGTGCGACCAGCACGACGGGCACGTTTCGCACCGCGCCGCTGCCTGCCTCGCTGGAGTCGGTCAGATTTCTCTTCAGCGGCGATCTGGGGGGCCAGGGATATTGCCGGCACGCCGTGAACGGATACCGTATTTTCTCTGCGATGCGCGAGCAAGCACCGGACTTCTTTGTGCAGAACGGCGATTTCATCTATGCGGACAGCGCCTGCCCTGCCCAAGGCCCCGATGGCTGGTCCAATGTTCCCGGTCGATTCCCCAAGATCGGCGACGGCAGCGTGGAGTGGACGGATCGCGCCGCTGTCTCCGACATCTATCGGCATCATTGGCGGTATCAATTGGAGGACGACCATCTCTCCACCTTTTTGCGTCACGTGCCCGTGTATGCGCAGTGGGACGATCATGAAGTGATCAACGATGCCGGGTGGAGGTGGGACTATTGGAATGCCGATTCCCAGGCCCGCAGCGGATTTCCCAACCTCGTACAGGCCGGCCGCGAGGCGTTTTTTCGATATCTTCCTCTGCGGCGCGATAGCCGGAACCCTGAACGGATCTACCGGCACTATGCGTGGGGGAAAGATCTCGACGTGATCCTGGTCGATGGCCGGTCATACCGAAGCCGGAACGATGCGCCGGATGGGCCGGGTAAGACACTGTTGGGACCCCATCAGCTCGCGTGGCTCAAGGACGTGCTGCTGCACTCCACCGCGACGTGGAAGGTGGTCAGTGTGGATGTGCCGCTCTCGGTTCCCACTGGAGGGAAATTCGGCCGCGATGCTTGGGCGAACGGCAATCCCGCCGATCAGACGGGGCACACGGGATTCGAACATGAATTGCTGGATCTCCTTCGATTCCTGGAGGAACAGCATGTTAACAATGTCGTGTTCCTCGCGGCCGATGTGCACTTTGCCGCACAGATTCGTTACGCCGTCGACCTCAACCAGGACGGGGAACCGTTCATCTTTCATGAATTGATTGCCGGGCCTCTGGCCGCGGTCCGAAGGCAGCCGCCGTTGCCAAGCCTTGACCCCACGCTCCACCCCACGGTCCTCTATGCGGAGGGAGGCTTCTTCAATTTTGGCTCGGTCGCGGTCACGCGCAAAGCGGACGGCCTGCCGCATCTGATCGCTCAGGTCCATGACGAGAATGGGCAACTACGTCCCAACTCGACGCTGGAGTTGACACCGCGCTGAGGGATGATCGAACGGCGCCATTCCACCGGCTGGAACAGCGCCCTTGCTCTACAGCCGATATCCCAATACGCCGTCACGGCATCCTGCGTTCGAGGGTGTACGTGGTACGGCCTCACCGGGAGTCAGACGCTGCGTGCCTCCTGTTCTTCCGTGAGTAGCTGCAGTCTGACCAGTTGTTCCGCCTCCAGCCAATCGTCGACTTCCGTCACGGCGTGACGTTTCAGATACAGCTCAAACGCCTTTTCAGCGACGCGGGCCTGAAATTCTTCCTGGGTCAGAATGTGTCTACCCGGCGGGGATAACAATTCATCCTGCGGCGCCTGACGTCCGCGTGTTTTCTTTTTCGGTGGTTGGGGCGCATCCTGAGCGTTTGCCGCAGAGGTCTTTCCGGCGGTCTTTCGACCGTTGGTCTTCTGTGGTCCGCCGTCTCGTGAAGTTCCCATGGTGTGAGTCCTCTCTTCGGCCAAAATGTCGAATGTATGTCTGTGAGTGGAACGACCTCCATCAGCGAGTGACAAACCCCCGTGAGCCATGTGGGCTAAGGCCGTCTGTTCTTTGACTTACACCTACGCTGGTAACGCAATGGTCCGGGTTTCGTAAAGTATCGGTAAATATCGCCCGGAGAGGAAATCAAGCCTCGTGTGGAGCGAGAGTGTGTTCTAGACCGCATTGTTCATGAACACTTCTGCTGCGCTCGCCGATCCGCTGTTCCGAGAAGCCTACGGCCTGGCGGCCGAGCCGGAAAAGCACCGCCGGGCTAGAGGATCAGACGATGGAGCGGGGGGTCATGAATCGTCCGGGCTAGGAGTCTGTCCGAGTCATGCCGTTCTGCTGCGACGAATGATCTGCCTGCATCTGCCTCGTTCTCGGCCCGTAACAATCCTCAACGTATTCAGCGAATACGCTTCCGGTTTTTTCGAGCCTGCGGCCTCGCATCCGCGGGCATCTCCTTCGTCTCGCTACGAAGGATTACTCGGAAAGGCTCCTCGATCAGCGGATGGGTAGGGTGGGGCGTCATCGTACTGAGAGGCCACGTGGCATCTTGCGCAAGCCTGAGCTGCTGTCTGTGCTCGGCCGACCTCGGGGGAAGAACTGCGCGATGCGAACAGGGGCTTACGACTCCCGCTCTTCCGCATACCGGCTATGCAGTTTGACCGGCGCAGCCCGCTTCTTGCGCATGCGAATATTCAGCATCTCCACCGTGACCGAAAAGGCCATGGAGAAGTAGATGTAGCCTTTCGGCACGTGCACGTCGAATCCCTCGACCATCAACGTCACGCCCACCAGGATCAGGAACGACAGGGCCAGAATCTTGATCGTCGGATGCGCTTCCACGAAATCGCCGATCGCCTTCGCGGCCATCAGCATCACCACCACGGCCAGAATGATGGCCACCGCCATGATCGACACATGCTCGACCAGGCCGACTGCGGTGATGACGGAGTCCAACGAAAAGACGATATCCAGAAGGGCGATCTGAAGCAGCACCATGCCGAGGCCGGCGGCGGCGGTTGGCTGGAGGCCCTCCTCGACGCCCTCCAGGCTGTTATGAATTTCGTGCGTGGCTTTGGCCATCAGGAACAGGCCGCCGCCGACCAGAATCAGATCCCGACCGGACACGCCATGGCCCAAGATCGTCACCCATGGATGGGTGAGTCCCATGACCCAGGAGATGGAAAACAAGAGTCCCAGGCGCGCCATCATAGCCAGGCCCAAGCCCACCTGGCGTGCGACGGCGCGTTGATGCTCGGGGAGCCGTCCGACGAGGACGGAAAGAAAGATAATGTTGTCGATCCCCAGCACGATTTCCAGCGCGGTCAAGGTTCCCAGGGCGATCCATATTTCAGGATCGGCAAGCCAGTCCAACATCAGCGGCTCCATTCGTGAAAGAAAGGGCGAGCGGGTCGCTCTGTCATGCGAGGATGCGTAGCATGCGATACGTATCGGAGGAGTCTACCGTTCCAGGCGGGTCCGCGCAATGAAAACGTGGGTCCGAGGCGGGAAGGGCCGCGAGGGCCGGGTCACCCTCGCGGCCTGCCGATCATGTTCGGCGGAGAAAGTCCGGGCGGTCGCGGATGGCGACCATCTTCACCAGGTCTCGGATCGACAGGACTCCGACGACCTTTTCATGTTCCGTGACAGCCAGGTGGCGGATTCGTTTCGCGGACATCCGTTCACTGGCATCGCGGATGGTGCGATTGATATCGATGTCGAGTAACGGCGAATTCATGAGCGCACCCACACGCAGGGTCTGCGGGTCGAGTTGATAGGCCAGCAGTTTGCGCACCAGGTCGCCTTCGGTGATGATGCCCACAAGTTCGTCGGCTTCCATTACAAACAGCGCTCCGATGTGTTTGTCCGCCATCCGTTGCGCCGCGTCGAGGGCCGTTTCGTCGCTGCCGATGGTTTCGATGGCGGTTTTCATCAGGACGCTCAACGGGCGGTAGACATTCGTGAGCGCCTGTACCGGCCCGCCGTCTGCATCGACGAAGTGTCTCACCAGGTCGCGGATCGAAATGATTCCGAGCACATCCGTCCCTTCAGCGACTACGAGGTGTCGCACGTTCTTGCTCTGCATCAGATGACTGGCATCGACCATCGGACGATCCGGCGCGATGGTGATGAGGGGACTGCTCATGATGTCGGCCATGCTGGTGTGAGAGGGAACGCGGCCCGGTGCCAGTACCTTGGCGACGAGATCGGTTTCGGTTACGATTCCCGCAATTCGGCAATCGTTGTGTGGACGATCGAAGCATTCGATCAGTACAGAGCCGACGCTTCGCGTCCGCATTCTAGTGGCGACGGTCACGACGGAGGTATCCTGCGGAACGACTTCCAATTGGCGGTGCATATAGTCGCTGACGTGCTGGCCCGATACGGTCGTCATAGGAGCTCCTTTTCTTCAACATGAATTTCGGTGGCTGGCATCGCGAACGTGCACGATTGTCTCTCATCGGTCTCAATCGATCCAGGCATACGTCACGTCCCCCGACCGGGTTGCAGAGAGAGTCGAGCGCCCATTCGCCCGCGGACGAATTTCTGAAGTTCGTCTGCCAGGAGCAAGCCGATGGCCCCGAGCGCCAGCGGTCCGAAGATCCAGGCCGGGAGCGAGGCGGTGCCCAAGACCAGATGTCCGACCGGGCTGTAGGTCATGACGAGCAGGATGGTCAGTTCGACGGCGACACCCACCAGGATCAAGGGATTGCTCAACCAGCCGAGCTGGAACGCCGAGATGCGGTCGGAGCGGCAGGCAAAGACATTCGCGACCTGTGCCGCCACGATTCCGGCGAATGTGACCGTGGTCGCTTCCTTGTATAACGAAGAATTCCAATCGACCGGATCTCCCCAATTCCAGCCGTGGCTCGTCAGATAGAGAAAAAACCCTCCCATGGCAATGCCGGCTTCGATCAATCCCAGGAAGGCGTAGGCTCTCAGGAGCACGTCTCGGCTGAGGAGTCGTTCGGTGCGAGGTCGCGGGGGATCGTCCATCACCCCGCCCTCCGGCGGTTCTGCGGCCAGGGCCAGTGCCGGGACCATGTCTGTTCCCAAATCGACGGCCAGAATTTGCGGGATCGTGAGGGCGAGCGGCATCGACGAGAGCCCGAAGCCCAGATACGGCACGATCTCCGGGACGTTGCTGGCCAACACATACGTGACGAACTTGCGAATATTGGTATAGACGGCCCGGCCTTCTTCGATGGCGTCGACAATGGTGGCAAAATTGTCGTCGAGCAGAATCATGGAAGCCGTCTCTTTGGCCACGTCCGTTCCGGCGATCCCCATGGCGATGCCGATGTCGGCAGTTTTCAAGGCCGGCGCGTCATTGACCCCGTCGCCTGTCACGGCGACCACTTCACGCATTTCCTTGAGTGCCGAGACGATGCGCATTTTATGCCGGGGCGCCATGCGGGCAAAGATCGGATCCGGTTCGCCGGGAGTGGTCGGGGTGAGCAGTCGGCGCAGCTGATCGTCGCTGAATGTGTCGATGTGCGCCCCTTCGATGACCGGGACGAAATGGCCCGGCGGCGTGGCTATCGTTTCCGGAGCCAGCCCGACCTTGCGCGCGACGGCCAATGCCGTCAAGGGATGGTCGCCGGTAATCATCATGACACGGACCCCGGCCCGTCGGCATTTCTTGATCGCGTCCGGCACTTCACGGTGTGGCGGGTCCATCATGGCGACGAGTCCGAGAAACGTCAGTCCCTGTTCTACCGTGTCGGCCTCCAATTGCTCCACGCCGCGTTCGACTTCTCGCATGGCCACGGCCAGCACCCGGTACGCCTGCTGAGCGAAGGCCTGACTCTGGGCCAGCACTTTTTTGCGGCAGTCGACGGTGAGCTCGGCGGGTGTCGCCGATCCCTGCTGCCTGGTGCACAACGGCAAGACCGATTCCGGCGCGCCTTTGGTGAAGGCGAGCAGCCGACCTTCGCTCCAGTGCAGCGTCGTCATTCGTTTACGATCGGCATCGAAGGGGATTTCGCCCATGCGCCGGAGCGGCGGGCGATGGAGGAGTCCGTGGTCCGCGGCAAACTCCAGCAGCGCCGTCTCAGTGGGATCGCCGGTGGTGCGGCTACGCCCGTCCGAGTGGCGCGTGCGCTTGGCGTTGTTGCAATGAACGATGGCGTCGAACAAGGGACGCCATCGTTCCGATTCGGGCGCGGTGATGAGACGATTCCTGGTGAACAAACAGCCCTCTCGCGATTCGACGACGAGGTCGTCCACGTAGAGCCTGTCGAGCCGCATCCGGTTTTCCGTCAGTGTCCCGGTCTTGTCGGTGCAGATCACGGTGGTGCATCCCAGTGTTTCAACGGAGGCGAGGTGTTTGATGAGCGCTTTTCGCGCGGCCATGCGCTGGCTACCTATGGCAAGGGCTAGGGTGACGGTCGGCAGAAGCCCTTCTGGCACATTGGCGACGATGATGCCGATGCCGAAAATCGCGCTGGTCCAGAAGCTCAATCCCATCCCGAGGCCGATGATGAAAAAGGCCAGCCCCATCAGGAAGGAGAGTGCGGCGACGACATGCGTCACCTTCACGATCTCCTGTTGGAGTGGGCTCAACCCTGTTTGTACCGTTGTCGTGAGATGCGCGATTTTTCCGAATTCGGTGTTGAGCCCTGTGGCAAAGACGACTCCGTGACCATGGCCGGAGAGGACCGTGGTTCCGGCAAAAGCCAGATTCGCAATGTCGAGCGGATGGCCGTCGGTGATGGGATCGGCCGACCGTCGTTGCGGTTTCGATTCGCCGGTGAGAGAGGAGTTATCGACGCGCATGCCGACGGCTGCGGTGAGTCTCGCATCGGCAGGAATCTGCTCACCCTCTTCCAGCACGAGCACATCGCCCGGTACCAGTTCGCTGCGGGCAATCTGTTGCTGTTGTCCGTCGCGAAGGACCCAGGCTTGGGCCGGCAGCATGCTGCGTAAAGCCTGAACCGCGCGTTCGGCCTTATATTCTTGCAGGAAGGCGAAAATGGCATTGATGAGAATCACGCCGAGGATGGCCCACCCCAATGTCGCCATGTCTTCGCCCGAGTGGAGGGCGTCGGCGAGGAACGCCAGGCCTGCCGCCAGCCACAGGAGCAGCGCGAGGAAATGCGTGAATTGACGTGCAAAACGGGCGATGAGCGGCATCCCGCGCAACGCCTGGAGACTATTGGGCCCGTACCGGAGGGTTCGTCGTCGGACATCGTCCGCCGAGAGGCCCTCCGGAGTGGTGGCGAGCGCGCGATACACCTGGCTGGGAGCCAGGCGGCAGACTTCTAGCGCAGTCAGTTCAGGCACGCCATCCTCGTACGATGAGCACCGAACAGGGAGCATACTTCAGCAGCGTTTCCGAAACGCTGCCCAATTGAAGCCGTTCGGAGCCCGTCAAGCCTCGTGAGCCGGCCACGAGCAGATCCACCTTATTTGAGGCGGCCTGCCGGATGATCGTGTCGGTCACATGATCGACCTTCACCTGCGTCGTGACGGCACAACCTTCTGCCAGGAAACGATCGCGCAAGTGCTCTACAACCTGTTCAGCGGCCTGACGTTTCGGGATCGAGATCTGCTCCACCTGGTCCTTCGACAGGTACGTGGCCGCCAGTTCGGTCATGGCCGGTTCGACGACCGACAGCACCGTGATGTGTGCGGATTCGGGAAGCAGGCGCTGGCAGAGAAAACGGCAGGCGCCTTGGGAGTGTTTCGAGGCATCCGCCGCAAAGAGCACGTGAGAGAGAGCTGTGAGGGGCCGCTTGACCACCAACACCGGGCAGGCAGCCAAGGCGCTCACTTTACGGGACACACTGCCCAGGAGGTAATGTTCTGCGTCGCTCAGGCCGCGGGAGCCCAGCACGAGCAGATCGGTCTTTTTCTGCTTGGCCAGCTTCGTGATGGTATCGGCCACGCGGCCATGGGCGAGGATCGTGTCGATGGCCGTGCGCGGCTTCGTGGTGGCCTGTTTTAGCGCGATTTTTGCCAGACCTTCGAAGCGCCGCAGAATCTGATCGCCGACCTTCGTCATGGCGGCGATAGCCTGTTTCGAGACAGCGGCCTGTTTACGAGCGGCGGATTTCAGCGATGCGCTGTCCACGACATGGACCAACGTGACGGAGTCGGGTGGGCGACTGGCGATCGCTTCCAGCATCTGCACGCTCCACTCGGCGAACTCGGATCCATCCACCGCGATCATCATCTTCATATGTGGTTCTCCCAGGGTGCACGACCGCTCCGGGGTAGAGTTTGCATCGGGTATGCCTGAATGCGGTCCGATCACGACGCGGTAATTGTGTGCGATGCCAGGCGGTTGGCAGGTTTGCCGGTCAGTCGTGGTGGGTAGTTGCGGCGTTTTGCAGCAGTCGGCGTGGCGATATTGGGGTAATTGGCATCAGTGCGAGGGGAGATCCGACCGGCCATGGTTCGGAGGACATGCGTCCGTGCACGTTGTCTGATCGGTCGGCGCTCAGGCATCACGATTGCGTGAGAAGGCCGGAGGGAGGGATGCGCAATGTTTGAGAGGCGAGTCTTTGCGATGATGATCGGGATGGTGGCGTTGAGTGTGTGGCTGGCCTGGGTGAAGCCGGTCGCTGCGGGGGTGACGACACGTGTGGTTTCGAACGGTGACGCGATCGAACTGGAAATCCCAACCGATGTCGGAACGCAGAAGGAGACCCTTCCGCTTTATCACAGCGGGAAGATCCGCTATTTCAGCGCCGGCATCGGCCAGGTCGAGCGTGAAGCGGCATACCCTCCGTTTCCCTTGAAGCTGGTGTTTACAGCAGGCGGGAAGCCGTTCGTGACGGGGGTGGAGGTCGTGCTTCGCCAAAGCAAGGGGGCGACGCTGTTGACGGTTCCGCGGGAGCAGGTGACGGGCCCCTGGCTCTTTATCGATCTGCCTGATGGTACCTATGAGGTGGCGGCCACGTTGGGTGGCCAGATACAACAGGTGAAGGGGATGAAAGTCCGGCGAGGACATATCACCACGCAGCATGTACGTTGGGCGGAGGATCGTAGCCCCTCGTTGCCCGCTGACGTAGGCCCGGAATCGTAGCAGACACAAAGGGGATGGCCAAGGAGGATGCATGGTGAGGACAGGCAAGGCTCCGGCGAGACGAACGGCCGGTCAGGCGCGCGCCGGCAGAGGGTTTGAGCAGCTGACGGTGAAGGATATCATCAAGAAGCGGGTGACGCCCGCGCGACTCGACATGAAAGGCGACAAGGTGGCGGCCTTGCTGGTGAAGGAGGGCTACGCGGTGGCGGTGGTGGATAAGGCCCGGCGGCTCGTCGGGGTCGTGAGCGAGCATGACCTCCTGTCGGCCCTCGATGTCGGTCGTGCGTGGAAAGAGCAGCAGGCGGACGAGCTGATGAGCGCCAATCCCTATTCGGTGAGGCCGGAGACCACGCTGCCGACGCTGGTCCATGTGTTGACGGAGAGCGATCTCCTTTCGGCTCCGGTGGTGAATGAGGCCGACCGGTTCCTGGGTGTCGTCACGCGTCGCGATGTGCTGCGGGCGGCACTCCGTCCGGTCAAGACACGGCGTCGCTAAACACGCGGTCTGATCGGCCGTCCGACGCGGAGAGAGGATGATGTATGCGTCGAATTGATCTGTTGACTCAGGCCTGTGACCCGAAAACGTTGACGGTGGGGCAGCTGATGCAGGACGCGGTGTTTACCTGCACGCCAAGGACCGACGCGCTGACCATCGGCCGCCTCATGACCAAACAGAATTTCGGCGGATTGCCCGTGGTCGGAGACGATGGTGTCCTGCTCGGGCTGGTGACGGAGTACGACCTGCTGCAAGCCATGATCGAGGGGCGGGATTTGCGCATAGTGCTAGCGTTGGAAATCATGACGACGGCACCGCTCACGGCGCGGGAGGAGATGTTGCTCGACGAAGTCGCGAACCTGTTTCAGGATCGTTACGTGACTCGTCTTCCGGTGGTGCGGGGGAAGAAACTGGTCGGTCTGGTGGCAAGGCGGGATCTTTTGCACGGGTACATGCAGGCATCGGCCTATTGGTCGTAGGGAAACGCGAGAAACACGTGACATCCTGATCGTCTACCGCTCGCCTGAAGAATCGGCATTCACGCCGCTGCGTGACCGACTCTATGACAACATGAATAAATCTTCCCCCTGTCTCCAGTCGTAGGATTCCGCATAAGCCGGCTGACCCTCTCCCTCGCGATCCACCAACATGCGCCGGTGTCCGTCTTGGTCGGCGTCATACCGATAGAACAGCGGGTGAGGGGCCACGTCTCACGGCTCGGTGGCGGGGTCGTCATAGGCCAGCCCGAGGATGTGCCGAGGGTGGGATAGGAGAAGGCGTCCTCTCACTACTTACGAGGCCGCGGGCGTGACTGTGTGCAGGGCTTCGGCCTCTGGAGATCGGACGGAATCCTGGTTGCCTCATCGAGGCAGGCTGCATCCAGCTGTGCCTGCACCAATCCCAGTGCGCCGCTCAGGTTCGTGCCTCGCAAGTCGGCCTGGCCAAGATCGGCGTTGTTCAGCAGAGCTCCCGTCAAATCGGACGTACTGAGATTGGCTCCGCGCAGATTGGCTTCCTGGAGATTGGTCTGGACCAGGACGGCGTGGCTGATGTCGGCCTGACTCAGGTCGGCCGCCACCAGATTCGCCAATTCCAGATTGGCTTCGCTGAGCCGGGCCTGCTGCAGATGGGCGTTCGGAGCGTAGATTTCGGTGAGGTCGGCTTTCCGGAGATCGGCTCGCGCGAGTTGCGTCCCGATGAGGACGGCATGATGCAGGTTGGCCCCGTGCAGGTTGGCGCCCGAGAGGTTCGCCTTGTACAGCACCGTCATCGTGAGGGTGGCTGAGTCCAGTCTGGCTTTCACGAGGTTGGCTCCTTCCATGTTCGCATTTTCCAGATTGGCTCGCTGCAGGTTGGCGCCGCCCAGATGGGTAAAGCGAAAATCCGCACCGCGAAGGCTGGCCTCATGGAGGTCCGCACGCGCCAGCGAGGCATCGTCCAAGTAGGCGCTCTCCAGATCTGCTTCGACGAGTGACGCGCCGTCGAGGTTGGCGCTGTCCATCAAGGCGCCCTGCAGGTTGGCCCGGCGTAAATTGGCCTGGCGCAAAGTGGTCCGTCGGAGGTCGGTTCCGGCGAGGTCGGCGTCGGTGAGAGTGGCCTTCGACAGATTCGCGCCATAAAAATAGCCGTCCAGGAGGGTGGCGTTGCTGAGGTCAGCGCCCTGCAGATCCGCATCCTCAAAATGAGCCCGCTCCAGGAGCGCTTCCCGGAAGCGCGCGCCTTGCAGGTTGGCCCCGTAAAACGCGGCTTCGTCGGCAGCGATGCGATCGAGATGGGCCTTGACCAGTATCGCCTTGCGTAGATCGGCGCCTTCAAGATTGGCGTCGTCCAGTACCGCCTGGGAGAGGTCCGCGCCTTTGAGGTGGGCCTGCACCAGACTTGCGGTGCGAAGATTCGAGCCTTTCAGGATCGCCCCTTCGAGATTGATCCGCTCGAGGTTGGCGCCTACCAGGCGAAGTTGTCGAAGATCGGCGCGACAGAGATTGGCACGGCGGCCATCGGGGGAGTTCCGGTTTTCCAGCCAACGGGCATGGGACTGGAGCACTGTGTCCAATATTTTTGACGTTGGACGCGTCTGCTTGAAGGCGCTCTCGCAGGTATTGCCGGAGGAGGGTTTGGGCGCCGGCCTCGGCGCGGCGTCGGCACCGGCCGGCAGGGAGAGTAACGCCGCCACCACCCAACCGGCAACGATGGTGCGGGGAACAGAATGCTGGTTCATGAACGGGCCTCCTTCAAGAAGATTCGGTGCTGCGGTGAATGGCATGGTTCCGGGAGCATCATGTGGCTCATGTGTGGAGATCGACCTGTTCCGCCAGTTGGGTGAGCGCCGGCGCGATCCGGACGTCGTAAGGATCGGCGCGGTCGATCCGGCGCAACGGTTCCGGCAGCTGCGTCAACGAGAGCCGGGCATATCGTCGAACGTCTTCCAGCGACGGAGGGGATGCGACGCGTTGACCTCCCTGCATCACGTGGCCCAGCAGGGGCTGGCCTTCCCGGCAGTCGCCCTCGACCGTGATGATATCACCGTTCAGGCGTCCGTCGGTTCCGATCCGGCGGTAGACCTGTTTTCGACCCGGCCAGGTGGCTTTGCCTTCGGAACGTTTGCGGCAGGGTCTGCCGGCATATTCCTGGAGTTTGTACGCGCAGTCCAGGTATGGAGCATCGGCTGATGTGGTCATGGCCGTGCCGATCGCAAAACTGTCGATCGGTGCCTGCCCAGTTACCAGCGCCTGGATGCGTGCCTCGTCAAGATTTCCGCTGGCGAGGATTTGGGTGGACGTGAGGCCTCCGTGATCGAGGATGTGCCGCACCTTGCGCGCATGGTCGGCCAGGTCTCCGCTATCGAGCCGGACGCCGTGGATCGAGATACCTCGTGCTTTGAAGCGACCCGCCAGGGAGACTACCTTCTCCGCCGCGGCTTCCGTGTCATAGGTGTCGATGAGGAGCACGACGTTGCGCGGTTGCGCCTCTGCGATGTGGATGAAGGCTTCCGCCTCGTCGAGATGAGCCTGGACGAACGAATGGGCCATCGTCCCGTAGATCGGGATGCCGAAGCGGGCGCCGGCCGATACGTTCGACGTGCCCGCGAGTCCGGCGAGGTACGCGGCTCGGGCGGCGAGGAGGCCCGCTTCCGCCCCATGCGCGCGGCGCAGGCCGAAATCGATCAGGGGTTTGTCGCCGGCAACCAAGACCGACCGGCAGGCCTTGGAGGCCACCATCGTTTGGAAGTTCAGGAGATTCATGACCCGTGTTTCCACGAGTTGCGCCTGTGGCAGCGGGGCGGTAATGCGGAGGATCGGCTCGTGTGGAAAGAAGAGGCTCCCCTCCGGCATCGCGTGGACCTCGCCGGTAAAGCGCATCGCGCGGAGCGCGTTGAGCGACGCCGGGCTGAATCCGCCGGTCTGATCGAGCCAGGCGATGTCGGCGTCTGAGAACTGAAATGCCTCCAGGTAACTCAAGACCTGCTCCAGTCCTGCGGCCATGAAGAAGTTGCGTTGCGGCGGCAGTTTCCGGACAAAGAATTCAAAGACGGCGATGTCCGTCATTCCCTGGGCGAGATAGGCCTGCGCCATCGTGAGTTCGTAGAGGTCCGTGAGCAGCGCGTCCGAGGTGATGTTCATGCGGCCAATCGCTCCAGGCAAAGGGGAATGGCGCCGGCCTGCACCATCGCTTCTTCGGCGCGCCGGCCGTCGTCGGGAAGCACATTGACCGGCCGGATTGCATCGACCAACAGGCAGACCTCATAACCGAGTGTCCGGGCATCCCGCACGGTTTCGAGCACGCAATAGTCCGTGGCCAGTCCTCCGATGAACAACCGGACAATGTGGGCTGTCCGGAGACGATCGTGCAACGGAGTGCCCTGGAAGCCGGAGTAGGCCTCGCGCACGGGATCGGTGCCTTTCGAGATCACAACGGTCGATAGAGGAAGACGGAGATCCTCAGGAAATTGTGCCCCTGGTGTGTGCGCGACGCAGTGCGGCGGCCAGGGTCCCCCCTGTGTGTGGAAAGAGCAGTGGTCGGGCGGGTGCCAGTCCCGCGTGGCGATCACCGGCAGGCCATGTTCGGCAAACAGGCCCAGATACTGCCGCAATACAGGAATCACTTCCTGGCCGCCGGGCACCGCCAGTGCGCCATTCGCGACAAAATCGTTCTGCATGTCCACAATGAGGAGCGCATCGCCTGGCTGAAGAGGTGTCATACGGAGTCCCTTCGCGGAACTCGTCCGCCCGGCATCCTACTGGCCCTGCTGCACGAGCAGGCGGATGTAGGCCAACACGTCCTGCCTTTCCGTTTCGGTCAGTTGCCCCTGCCAGGAATGCATCGGGCTGAAGACGATGCCGTGCTCGATCGTTCCGAGCAACTCCTCGTCGGACTTGAGAAAGGACTTGAACCGCTGGAAATTGGCCGGCGGAACCGTTAATGCGGCGGCATCGGGGCCGTCGCCCCATCCGCCACGGCCGTGGCAGGCAAGGCAATGACGCTCGTAGACCGCCTTCCCTCTGGTGACGTCCGGCGGAAAGTCCTGTGCCGTCGCCGAGCCATAGGCGGCCGCGAAGGTCACGACAAACGAGACGACGAAGGAATACCGGGCGCCGGCGGTCATGACGATCTGCATGAGTCTCTGTGTCTCCTTCAGCTTTTCTTGGTCGTGTGCGCGATGAACGACGAAAAGTGTTGCTGCAGTTTGGTGCTGCCGCAGGCGGGACATTGGACCTCGCCTTTTTCATGTTGCTTCAACGTCACGATGATCAGCGATTCTTTTCCGCAGTCCAGACAGGTGTAGTCGTACATGGGCATAGGGACCTCGTTCTGTTTACCCCTTGACCTTTTCAGGCTCTTCTTCGCTTTCTCCCCAATTCGCGACAATCTGCGCCATCTCATCCAGGCGCGCGGCGGTTCGACCGTAGATGCTCTCAGGCGGGAAGGTTCCGTCCGGTCCTCGTTCCCCGGCGGGGATGCCGATGAGCAACTCAAGCGCCTGTTCGACATGGTCCACGCCATACACGGCAAACTTTCCCTCTTCCACGGCCGCGACGACTTCCCGGTTCAGCGCCAGGTGTTTCGTGTTTCGAGCGGGGATGATCACCCCTTGCGCGCCGGTCAGGCCGTGCCGCTTGCACGACTCGAAGAACCCTTCGATTTTCTCGTTGACCCCGCCGATGGGTTGGATTTCACCGAGTTGGTTCACCGAGCCGGTGACGGCCAGCGATTGCCGGACGGGAAGGTCGGCGAGGCTTGAGAGGACGGCCGTGAGTTCGGCCACGGCGGCACTGTCTCCCTCGATTTCGGAGTAGGTCTGTTCGAAGGTGAGGGTGGCGCTGAGCGCGAACGGCTGCATCCCCGCGAATTTGCCCGCCAGGAATCCGGCCAGCGTCATGACCCCCTTGCTGTGGATGTTTCCCGCGAGCTCGACCTCGCGTTGAATATCGATCACGCCCTTGGTGCCGACATAGGTGCGGGCGGTGATCCTGGTGGGACGGCCGAAGGCATAGTCGCCCAGCTCATAGACGGACAGCCCGTTGACCTGACCGACGACCTCGCCCTGCAGATCCACCATGAGGGTCCCTTCGCGGATTTCATCCTGAATCCATTGCTCAGGCAGATCGGCACGGTGTCGCTGGTGCGCCAGGGCGGACTCGACATCCGCGCGTGTTACGAAGGAGTGCCCGTCTTTCCTGGCCCAATAGCCGGCTTCGCGGATGAGGTCGCTGACCAGGCTGAATCGCAGGGACAGTCGATCGTGCCGGTCGGCATAACGAAACCCCTGGCGGATGACTTCCGCCACGGCGTCGGCACCGAAATGCGGCAGTCCTTCCTCTTTGCATAATTTGGCGACGAAGCGCGCATATTGCCGCTCCTGCCGCTCGTCGTGCGGGACCTCCACATCGAAATCGGCTTTCACCTTGAAGAGTTTCGAGAAATCCTCTTCGTAGGCCTGCAGCAAGTGATAGATGCCCGCTGTGCCGACCAGGATGACTTTGACCGAGACGGGAATCGGTTCGGGCCGCAGGCCCGCGGTGGCGAATCCATAGAACTCGGCCGGGTCCTCGATGGTGACGGCGCCGGTCTTGATGACGCGCTTCAAGGCGTCCCAGGAAAACGGCTGGCGGAGGAGATCCAGCGCCTGCAGAATCAGATAGCCGCCGTTGGCCTGCAACATGGCCCCGGCCCGGATTTCGGAGAAATCGGTATACATCACTCCGAGGTGCGCCCGGCGCTCGATTTTTCCGATGAGGTTGCTGTAGGTCGGGTGTGGTTCGTCCACAACCGGCGCTCCGGCAGTGGCTTCCCGGGCTACGATGAGGTTGACGGCGAACCGGGTCATGTCCGGGCGACGGGTTTGTTCCAGTCCCGGGATCGGCAGCACCGGACCGCTGTGAGGCAGGAAATCTTTGTATTGGTGAATGATGTCGTGATGGACCCGCTGCAGGTACGTCGTCACGGGTCGTAGCTCTTGATAGGCCCGCTGCAGCGTTTCGTAGGCCCCTTGCATGACGTTGGCGACGATCTGGTGGTCGAGGTGATGCAGAGCCTGCTCGGCTTCCCGTTCGAGGGTGTGCATCCGGACGTGAAACTCCCGTAGGTCGCTCTCGAGCGACTGTCGTTTTCCCGTGAGTTCCTGCTGAACCTGCTCGGAGAGGTCCTCCATTTCCTTTTCGGTCATCGGGCGGTCGTCTTTCAGGGGGACCAGCCCGAAGCCGACCGGCGTTTCTTCGAATCCGAATCCGCGTTGGTGACAGAGCGCGGTGAGGTCGTGGAAGAGGGCCTTCTTTTTCCCTTCCGTCTCTTCGATGATCTTCGCCTTGGCATCGAGGTACTTCTTGCCTTCGAAGGCCGCGGGAATGTCCCGGCGGAGGCCCTCGATGAAGGTGCTCATCTCGCGTTTAAACGACGCGCCTTGCCCGGCCGGAAACGAAAGGCAGGTCGGGCGGGACGCGTCTTGAAAGTTGTGGACGTAACACCAGTCGGATGGAGCCGGCGCCGTTTGAGCCAGGCGCTTCACCATTTGCCTCACAAGTGTGCCCTTGCCCGTCCCGACCGGTCCGGAGACGAAGATGTTGAAGCCGGGGCTCTTCATCTGGAGGCCGAAGTCCAAGGCTTCGACCGCCCGTTCCTGCCCGATCGTGTCATCGAGCGGTTCGACCTCGCTCGTATCGTCGAATCCCAGGCGACCGGGGTCCACCTGCGGAGCCAACAGACTGGCGGGAAGCTTCTGTTTGTCCGACATCGTCCGGGCTCCTACAGTTCCAGCCCGTGGGGTGGTTGAACGATGGTGGCGTGTAGGCCCTTCTCTCCCGGTTCGCTCTCGAAGAGGACCTCCTGTCCGTCCTCCATGTCGTTGAACGGGATACCCTTCACGGCATTCTTATGGAAATACACTTCGCCGCCGCCGTCATTCAGGATGAAGCCATAACCGAGGTCAGGGAATACCTTGCTCACCACCCCGCGGAGTTGCGGCAGCGGTTCGATGCGTACGACTTTGTCGGCTCGTTTCTCGCGGTATTTCCGCAGTTCGATCGCCACGGCGTCGAACGCAGCCCGGATCGCTTCCTCGAATGTTTTATCTTCCTTGCGGGAGGTGATGGTGTGACGGGTCGGCACCGTGACCAGCACGAGCGCCTCTGCCACGTTATCCAATTTCTTGTGATGGCGATTCTTCGTCAGGGTGACGCGTCCATGAATAATGTCGTCGTGACCACGCTGCAAGGTGGCCATCCGCTCTTCGATCTCGGTTTTCCAGCGCGGGGTCATGGCGATATTGCGGCTCTCAACTTCCAGGTTCATGCGGCCTCCTCTCGTCTCAGATGAATAGTCCGTGCATCTGCTGTCTCAGCAAAGCACATGCCCTTGGTGCAGGTGGGAATGCGGGGTGGGGATGGAGCTGAACCGGATGAAAGTGAGGCATTTACGCGACTTCAGCCGGCGGGATGAGGGTGACCTTTCGGGGCACTGGCGCATAATTCCTCACTGACTCCGGAGGGGCTGAAGCTCAATGCGCCAGTTGTTGCTTTCGTTGCGGGCTGAAGCGGGCAGATTTTCGGGAACATGTCTTGCGTCGCTCAACGGTATGCCGGTGTTGAAAAAATCTGCCCTGGAGACCTATCTCAAAGCCCGATTCGGGCCGAGTGCGGAATTGCTCGCCTATGGACCGATCGGCAAAGAGACGACCGGCGCGCGGTATAAGCAATATGGCTATGGTGCGCCTGTCCGGCTGACCTTCCACAAGGGGGGCAAGACCCGCCGGGTGGTGTTGGGCACGATGAGTCCCGGTCCATTCGGCCATGAACATCCGGCCGACCGGGCTCAGGCGATGTTGTGGGACTATGACTGTTATGGTCGTCTGCCCGGGCACATCGCCGCCCTGGATGTGGGCGCATTTACGGAAGACGGCGACTTGATGTCGGTGGCCGAGGCCAAAGAATTCTTCCTGCTGACCCAATGGTCGGAGGGCGACACCTATCACAAGGATCTTGAACGGCTTGCGGGAGCGAAGAAGCCGACCGCCATCGACCGGAAACGGACGGATGCCCTCGCCGGGTACTTGGCAACGATTCACCGCAAGAAGCACCAGGATCCGCAGTTGTATCGGCGACGACTGCGGGAATTACTGGGCCACGGCGAATGCATCATGGGGCTGACGGACAGTTACCCGGATCACTTTGCGTTTATCACGGAAGAGCTGCTGCAGCGGATTGAAGTCGCCTGCAACGTGTGGCGATGGCGACTGCGCGGCCGGCATGTGCGGCTGTCGCAGGTGCATGGGGATTTCCATCCCTGGAATGTGCTGTTCCGCCACGGGACGGATTTTTCCGTCTTGGACCGGTCACGCGGGGAATGGGGTGAGCCGGCGGACGACGTGACGTCGATGTCGATCAACTATCTGTTTTTCTCGCTGTGCCGGCATGGCACTTTGAAGGGCGCACTGGAAACGGCGTTCCATTCATTCTGGGAGACCTACCTCGCCCGGAGCCGCGATCACGAGGTGTTGGAGGCGACGGCGCCGTTTTTCGCGTTTCGCGGGTTGGTGCTGGCGAGCCCGCTCTGGTATCCGAAACTGACCGTGGCGGTGCGGCGGAAAATCTTCCGGTTCATCGAGAATGTTCTGGCAGTACCGCGCTTCGACCCGGCGGATGTGAATCGTTATTGCAAATGAGTGAGGTGATGACCCGCGCCCCCTTCGCCATCTGGCTCACCGGTCTTCCCGCTTCCGGGAAAAGCTCCATTGTCGCGCGGTTGTTACCCAGGCTCGAATCGTGGGTAGTGCCGGTCGAAGTCCTGGAGTCCGATGCGGTCCGCCGCATTGTGACCCCCGAGGCCAGCTATTCCAGCGAAGAACGTGACCTGTTCTATCGTGCCCTGGCATTCATGGGATCACGACTGTATGCGCATGGGGTGAGTGTGATCTTCGACGCGACGGCGAGCCGGCGGGAGTATCGGGAGTTTGCGCGCAGCCTGATTCCCAGCCTGTTGGAAGTCTCCATCGAGTCTCCGCTGGAGGTCTGCATGCAGCGTGATAAAAAGGGGACTTACCGGCGTGGCCTGCAGGGCGAGTCGTCCACCGTGCCTGGGTTACAGACCCCCTACGAAGCACCGCTCTCGCCGGCTCTGGTTATCGATACGACGGTCGTCTCTCCGGACGCTGCAGCTGAACGGATTCTCGAGCTGATCCGTGCCGGTCGTCAGCCGAGAGAATAGCCCTGAAAATCGAGGGACTACCTCTTGGATAAATCAGAGAGTGGTCGGACCTTGCTAGGGAGTCGGCTGTTCGGGAAGTAGCTCAGGACGAATAATCTCCCGGCGATCCAATGGAATTTGGCGATCTTGAATAATGTGCTGGGATGCAGAGGGCTGGATCAGTTCTCGGCTGACCTTATTTCGAAGCATTCCCGTTGCGCGGTGCAGCTCAACCTCGACCGGTTGATTGTCGCGGGTGACACTGGTGGTAAAACTCTCGCCGGTTTTCTGTAGTGGTTCGATGGTCGTAAAGCCGTAGGTCTTGAGCTTTTCTCTCGCGACTTCTTCGGACATGAGGGCCGTCGGTGTTCGGAGAACTCCTGCTTTTAGGTCATCATCGGCGCCATAGGTTGGATTGGCCAGGGCGGATCCGAGAACGGCGAGCGCACCGAGTGTTCGGAGTATCATGGTATTCCTCCTGCTTTCGGATCTTCGTTCTACAATTCAAGCAAACGTTCTTGTGCGTGTTGATTATCGTCCAACGCCTGACTGCGGGTGGGGGGTGTCACGCAGACATGATCCCCGGGAAAAGCCTCTCGCCATACGAATCCTTGTCGACAAGTGTCCGGACCGTAGGGCCCGCCGCCTGGTTCTCGCCTGGCAGCGGCCTGCGCATTGTCATTGCGAGTTTGCTGTCTGATCGGAGGCGCGACGCAGACCCAGTCCCAATCGTCTGCTTCACGCCAAACAAGACCGGGCTTACAGGTATTCGGGCCGTACGTAATACGTGCCGGATTGTTGCGTCCCGGAGCTTGTTGATTGTTGGTTCGCTCACGATCCCGCGCCGAAGGCGGGACGCAGATATGATCGGGAGGATCCCCCAGGCCGGGGTTCGGGATAATCCCTTCGCGCCAGACAAAACCTTGGTTGCACGTGTCCGGGCCGTAAGGCCCGCCGTTAGGATTCCTTCTCTCGGCCGCATGATTGTCTTCATCGCGCAGTGTGGCACGGTCACCACCGGTTACACAGACGTGGTCATAACTTCTTGCCTCTCTCCAGACGTATCCTACCATGCAGCGCTCCGGGAAACTGGTGACGATACTGACGGTGGCCGTATTGGTGGCGGGATTGATCGACTGCACCCGAATTGAAACTCCGTTGGCATCAAATTGCTGAAGAGGAAGCAATTGAGGGTGGGAGAGTTGGCGTAACAGAAATGCGGGATGACCTTGAAAATCACCATGCGGTGTCCAGGCTTTGCGGACTTCGTGAATCAAGACCGTATCGTTCGGTATCCCCGCATCCCAACGGGTTTTGCGCCTGAACTCGACCGTGTAATAGTGCATCGGATCGTCGGTATCGAAGGGGATGCGTAGCAGTAGGGCTCCTGGCGATTCGGGGTGCCCGAGGGCTGCGAGTGTGATGGAGATGCGCTTGGTACCGGTGGCTCCGATCGTTACGATGCGACTGCGGGGAAGCCAACCCATCCGATCAAGGTTGTACCCAATCATCCAGGGAGGGCCGTCCCCGAACGGGGTCGGCACGCGAAAGGCATTGCCCCAGCTCATGGCATCCCAGGGGTCATCATACTCTCCGATTTGGGCCCACCATGCATTGAGCGATTCAAAGTTATTGGAGAAGGAATGATTGAGCCCGATGCTGTGTCCGCCTTCGTGCGCGAGCCCTCCCACATCCACGTTGCTATCGACAAAGGCCCCGCCATTCCATCCGAAGAAATCGATGCCGGGATAGGTGATGAAAATTTTTCGATGGCCCGGGGGAATCGTATAAGGCTGCGAGGGGTCGGTCTTGGCGGCATCTTCGCAGGCTTGAACGAATTTCCAACGATCGCCCAGCTGTTTCCACTGCTCGGTCGTCTTCGGTACGGTATACCATCCTCGAACCACCGAGCCGTTGAGGTTCGCATTCTGGTACGACACGTCCCGCCAGTAGTCCGCGAGCCCCCCCGTCCCCGAGTTCACCACTAGGTTCTGATAGTAGGCGAGATCGTGGTTCGGAGTGCCGGCATCGGATGATTTGCATAAGACCACGCTCAACGGAACCGATCCACGCAGGGGTCTCGCCGGAGCGTGAGCGGGAAGCCACGCCATCTGAAACGCAAGCACGCAGAGGACAACTGCAAACGATCGATAGAGGGTCGCACGCCGCATTATGTACCTCCTCAGCTCGGGATAGGGTGAGCCTCAGCACTGCTTGTCGCAGTGCGATCAGCCGACTCATTGCTGCCTAGCAGAAAAGCAAAATGCAGACCGCTTCTCCTCATCAATGGATATTCGAATTAAACCAAATGTCTGCAATGCACGCATTCCCGGCGGTTGACGGTGCCTGTATCTAAAACGATTCGTATGGATGGAGGATCAGATACAGTGGCATGGATGCGGTGGCAGTTCCCCACTCTCCCCTTGTTCAGTGGTGCGACCTTCTATAGGATGAGGCTGCAGTCGAGCTCCTTACCGTGAGGGCATCCATGCCCGCGTCACTCAACCACATTCATCCCGATACCCCGATGGGGGCCAATCTGATTGCCGGCGGCGCGACGTTCCGTTGCTGGGCTCCGCATGCCAAGTCCGTCCACGTGGTCGGCGATTTCAACCATCAGGGACGTAACGAAGCGAGTTTGCTGACGCGGGACGCGCAGGGGCATTGGCGTGGGTTCATCCCGGGGGTGAAAGATCGCCAGCGCTACATGTTCTACGTGGTCGGCAAGGGGAGTGAGGGGCTCAAGCGGGATCCCTATGCCCGCGAGTTGGAGTCGCCCTTCCCCAGCCAATGCATCATTCGTCACCCGGACTTTCCCTGGCACGAGTGCGGCTATGTCACGCCGCGTTTTCACGAATACGTCATCTATCAGCTCCATGTGGGGACGTTCTTCACCCCGAATCTGCCGCAGAAGGGCGGCACCTTCCTCGATGTGGCTCGTAAGCTGCCCTATCTTGCCGACCTCGGGGTGAACGCGCTGCAACTGATGCCCATTCAGGAGTTTCAGACCAGCTTCAGCCTGGGCTACAACGGCACCGACTATTTTTCTCCTGAAATGGATTTCGCCGTGGCGGATGCCGATCTGGCTCCCTATGTGGCAGTGGTGAATCGGCTGCTCGAAGAAAAAGGATTGCGCCCGTACCGGGTGAAGGAGCTGCGGGGGGAAATGAATCAGCTTAAGGCGCTGATCGACCTCGCCCATATCTATGGCCTGGCGGTGCTGCTCGATGTGGTCTACAACCATGCGGGCGGAGACTTCTGGGACCAGAGCCTGTATTTCTTCGATCGCCAGAATCCGGCCGGCGGTCAGCGCCACTCGCTGTACTTCACCGATGTCGGCCATGCCGGCGGTCTCGTGTTCGACTTTGCCAAACCCGAGGTGCGCGACTTCCTGATTCAGAACGCCAAATTCTTCCTTGCTGAATACCGTGTCGACGGATTCCGGTACGACCAGGTGAGCGTGATTGACCACGACGGGGCGCCGCAGGGTTGGCGCTTTTGTCAGGACCTGACTTCCACGGTACATGCGCAACGGCCGGAGACGTTGCACCATGCGGAATATTGGGATGTGAATCCTTTCGTCGTCGCGCCGCCGCCGGTCGGGGCCGGTTTCGACACCACGTTGACCGACCGCCTTCGGATTGCGATCCGCGATGTCGTCGGCAATGCCAGCGCGCCGGACGGGCGCCCGCTCAATATGACAGGGCTGGCGAGAAGCTTGTGGCCCGACGGGTTCAACGAGTCCTGGCGATTTGTGCAGGGGCCGGAGAATCACGACATCGTTTACCGGGGGCGTAAGGAGCGCATTGCCCGGCTTGGCGATCCGGACCACCCCCGATCCTGGTTTGCGCGCAGCCGTGCGCGGGTCGCGACCGGCCTGAGCCTCACGGCTCCCGGGATTCCCATGCTGTTCATGGGACAGGAATTTCTGGAGGACAAGCAGTGGGCGGACGACTTCGTGACGCACCGCGAGCTGCTGCTCCATTGGGCGGGTCTCGATCAGGGCGACCGGCAGATGATCGACCATCTGCGATTCACGCGGGAGCTGTTGCACTTGCGCCGCCGGTTGCCGGCGCTACGTGGACAGGGGTTTCGCGCGGCGCATGTGCACGATCAGAACCGAGTCCTGACGTTTCATCGCTGGGTGGAAGGCGAAGGGCACGACCTGTTGGTGGTGATGCACCTGGCCGATTTCACCCGCGTCGGGTATCGCCTCGGGTTTCCAGCAGGTGGAGACTGGCGGGAACTGTTCAACAGCGATGCCTATGAAAACTGGATCAACGCCGGCGTGGCCGGCAACAGCGGGCGCGTGACCGCGGGTCCGCAACCCCTGCATGGTTTCGCCTATTCGGCCGCGGTGGTGCTCCCCGCCAATAGTCTGCTGATATTTGCGCGTTAGTGTCCTCCGGATTCCCTTCCCTGCATCTCCATGTGTTCTCTTTCCCGAGCCTACGGGCCGGTTCTTTACGAACCCATCGCCTTTGCGAGCCACGAGAGTTCTTCGTAGAGCGGACGACCGCAGGCTGAGGTCTTACCTCCGCTACAGAATGGCAGCCGGAGCGACAGACTGCCGGTGCGATGGGGCGTAGAGTCTCGATGTGCACGGCACGCCGTTCATGTTCGACCGCATCCCTGCAATCGAGAGGAGGTCACAATGAACATGCGCAGTTTGATGTTTGTCACGCTGATCTGGATGGGAATGGTTGCCTCGGTTCTCGGATTTCAGACCGCTGCAGTGTTTCCCCTGAGTTGGGTCGAGCACGTGGATCTTCACAATCAATTGCTGACCTTTAAGACCCAGGACGGCCAATTGCGGATGTTGCGAGTGGCCGATTCGGTGGCGATGCGGCGTGAGACTTTGAGTAAGGGCGATCTTGTCAGCATCGAAGTCGATCTCGACGACCAGATCGTCAATATCGTGAAAGTGGATCGGACATCCGCGCCCGATCGACAGCTGTCGCGTCGCAAATGAGGAGTGACAGATTTGTGTGAGTGCTCAGGATCGCCTCGCAGGATGCGCAAAAGGGCGGCTCAGCAAGGCCGCAGCAAGCGAAGGGGCGAATCGTACTCGCGCCGTACGGTGAGCCGCTGAGCGCCGCGAGAACGCCGCTGGCGGACTTTTTCCGCATCCTGCTAGGTCGTCCACCAGGAGGCGACCGGAGGATGGGGTCGCGGACGCAATGGCCGCGGATGAACCCACGGGCCTTGTGAACGAAGCCCCGCCTGTCGGCAGTATCCGGCAGCGACATCCGCTTCATCTATGCCTTGATTCACCATGAAGAAGGTTCCTCCTGCTGCCAGGTTACGCGCGATACGGGCAAAGAGCCGTTCAGGAGAAAACACGGTCAACGGGAGCCGCCAGGCTAGAACGGGCGCCGGCGTGACAAACGGAAACCAGGTTGTAATGACATCCACCTGTTCGTCCATCTCGCAGTAGTCGGCGGTCACAAACGAGGTCTGTGGAAGATCCGCGACGTATCCGTCGGCCGCGTCGTAGCGGCTGTAGCCGGTCGGATAGAGGCGAAATCCCTCGACATCCACGCCGGTCAGTTTTGCCGGTCGGAAAAACCGGTGCAGCGCCCGCGCATACCAGAAGTTGGCACAGCCCACATCCGTGACGAGACCGCCTGTGGGAACGGGCCGGTCCGCTGCCGCCCAGGCCTGGTCCAGCACATCGAGATAGGCGTAGTTGGCCAGGGACGTGTGTCGTCCGTAGCGGGACTCGAAACAGACACCATAACGGGCCTGCAGGGATTCGATACAAGTCTGCTGCCAGGTTGCCAGATCCGTGAGACGGCCGACCGGCACTTCGTGGTAAGGCTTTCTCGACCAGCGTATCCGCTCCGAAAGCCGCAACCACAGCGCATGATAGAGCGACCAGCACCGTTGTCCGAGTGAATAGCGGGGCGGTGAGGGCTGCGGACCGGGTGGCGAATCCTCTAGTTCGCAGGCGGATCGGGATGTCGCCGAAGGTGCCGTGTCCATAGGAAATCAGTCTCGCTCACCCTTCCGGCGCTGCCAATGAAAAATGAAAAGGTCGCCTGGACTACTCACGAAGGACGCACGAACCGGAGCAGGTTCTTGCCTGCGGCCAAGCGGGAAAATTTCCGTTTCAACTCATTCACTCGATCGAGGTAAGTTCTTGCGCTGTGATCGCCGCACCGTTGCTGCGGGGCCAGTCGAAAGCCGCGGGCGACGTACGCGTGGCCGGCGCCGGCTCCGCAAAGATGAATCAGGGCGGCCAGATCCTGCTTCTGTTGGAACGTGGGACGAGGCCTTCGATGCGAACCGATAGCGTGCGCCACGGCGCGGTCGAGCAGAGCGGAGGTCAACTCGATGGCATGGCTTGGCAGGATGCGGTTGTAAAAGGAGTTGAACCAGCAGGAGTGAGGATCGTTCCAGGGGCCTTCTTGAACGACACGATGGTCATGAATACAGTATCGCTTCCCTGCCTGAAACGTCGCGTCGGTGATTTGGAACATGCCCACCGCGCTCGACGCCGGCCGATACCATTCCAGGGGATTCCAGTTCAGTCGCCAGCGCCAGTACGTCCGCGCGACCGGATTGCCTGCGCTTTCGACCTGCGCCAGCGCGGCCAGCAGATCGGGGGTGATAATGGCGGTGGAATGTGTGCGGAACAGCGAACCGTATTCTTTCCACGTTTCGTAGGGGTGTTTGTCGAGCGCGTCGTTGAGCGCAAAGAACATTTCCGTCGGTTTGTGGATCGTATGGTAGACCCAGTTCACACCTGCGCCAAGCAGCAGAAGGGCAGCCAGGCCGACCGCAAGTCTGGTCGTGACGGGCAAGTGCCGTAAAGCGGTGAGGAGGGCTCGATATCTGTGTCGCCAGGCGCGCCCGCGCCTCCTGCGACGGATCACAGCCTGCGGATATGAACGGGGAGGCATGGGCTCACTATAACGCAAAAATGGGAGTCGGAGGACGGGTGATAGGCTTCCATGCGAAGCCCGAGGTCAGTATGTTTTTGGCCCATATGTACCTCTTTCTCTTCCGAGGAATCGCAAATGTCTTTCAGATCAAAAACGATTCGAGGAAATAATTGGGGGCTATTCTCGCTCCCGATTCGCGTGCGGTACGGTGAGCGCCTTCACCATCTTCCGATGCGGGATGCCGGCGTCCATGAAGGGTTCGCCGATTACGTGGAAGCCGGCCCGTTCATAAAATCCCAGCGCATGGATTTGTGCGGATAGCGTGACGCGAGCGAGCCCCTGCTTAATTGCCAGATCCAGCAGGGTTTGGAGAAGAGCCCGCCCGACGCCGCACCTGCGCCAGTCCTTGAGCACTGCCATCCTGCCGATGGTTCCATTCTTCTGCATGCGTGCCGTGCCGATGGCGTCTCCGCGTTCGTTCCATGCGAGCACATGGAGGCAAGATGAATCGAGCCCATCCCACTCCAGTTCCACCGGCACGTTCTGCTCGTGGATAAACACCGTTTCGCGAATCGCCCTGATGGCCGATCCTGTGGTAACCCAATCGGTGAGTTCTACCCGTCCTGCGTCGGGGTGTTGCGACATGATTATCCGGCCTCCTCAATCTGGGCAGTCTTCTGCAGCCGACTCCGGAGAGAGGGCGCGTCTCAAATGTAATTCTCTTTTGGAGGATCGGCAACCACATGGTACCGTCCTTCATGATGGTCTGCCTGTGAAACGACGCAGGCGAGCGCCGAGTTGATCCGGTTCATCGCTGGGAGGTCATCCGTGAAAACTCAACGTCGAACTTATGATGTCGTGGCAGGGCGGAGGATCCGGTCCGGATTGTGGCGTTCCTGGTGTCAGGCCGGTGGAAGGCCTGAAGCCCCGCGGGTGTTCGGTTGGTCGTTTCTGCGCTCGGTGTGGTCGCTGCTTCGCAAGGTGACCTGGGGGCGGCTCGGTCGTGAGCAGGAGCGTCGCTCCCCCTGGGGACACACATCGGTCGGGTGCACCGCGCCGCGATCCACGGCGGTCTATGGTCGCATGAACTGACCGGCGGTATACCGTTCGGTTGATTGCCCTCCCGCCCGCTCGTTGTTCTGCCTTCTGTGTCTCCGTCCTTTCTTCCGTTCGTCGCTCAACGCATAGGCCTCCGGCCCCGCCGCGCAACCTTCTTTTGACCTTCCACAGGGTGAAGTGAGGCCCTCCCTCATTTCTGCAGAAGGAAGCTATTGACCCATCGATCTGTTGAGGCGAAGATGCAGCAGCGTTGGCACAAAGCCTGCTAATCAAGTCGGTAACAGATTGAACGATGAGGGGCGACCTATGAAAGTCTTGATCGCGACCGATGGATCGAAACACGGGAAGTGGGCGACGGAATGGGTGGCGCGGATGCCGTTCGCGGAGAAGCCGGATGTGAGTCTCCTGCATGTGACGGATGTCGAGGCCCTGCGCGCGCCGTTCATGTTTCAGCCGGTGGTGATCGGCAACGAGCCGTTTATTCAGCAAGAAATCAAGCGGATTGAAGCTCGTGGAAAAACGGCCATAGCCGAGGCCAAGGCTCAGATGGCGTCGCTCAAACTGAAAGGCAAGCTGGTGTCTGAGCGCGGGGCAGCCGGGGCGACCATTCTCGATCGTGCGCCGAAGCGTGACGGACTCGTGGCGATCGGGAGCCGGGGGCTGGACGCGCTCGACCGGTTCATGCTTGGAAGTGTTTCGACTCAAGTGACGTTGCATGCGCCCTGCTCGGTTCTCATTGTAAAAGAAGAACCGCGCCCGCTGAGTCGGATTCTGTTTGCAGCCGACGGGTCCAAGGCCTCGGACAAGGCCTTGCGGTTCCTGCTGACCAAGCTGCAGCCGGAAGAACGGGAGGGCCTGGAGCCGATCGATATGGTGGTGATGCACGCCATGCCGTTCCTGAAGTATCCGGAACTCAAAGAAGCGGGAGCCCGCTTGGTCGAGCAATGCGCAAACAAATTGATGAAGGCCGGATATGCGGTCGATGAAGTGGTTCAGCTCGGAAAACCGGCCGATGAGATCTTGAAAGTGGCGACGAAGAAGAAAGTCGATCTGATCGTGACCGGGGCCAAAGGTATGGGGGCTGTCGCCAGGTTTCTGCTGGGCAGTGTCTCGACCAAGATTGTGCAGCACAGTACGTGCTCGGTGCTCGTGGTCCGTTAGGCCGGCTGATGACAAAGGCCGCCAGCGGCGATCTCGCGTCGTTCAAAGGCTCGACGCACGGCCACGGGTGGGCTCTGCTGGTTTCTCAATGGGAAACCAAGACTGCTGTGGCATTTCACCCCGCTCTCAGGGCCGGTAGCGTAGCAAAACGCTGCTACCGGTATCCCATTCCTCTCGAAATCCAGACTCTCTCACGGCATGGTCCCTGCTGTTCTCAGGACCAGCAGGGGCGCCCAAGGTAGATGATCGACGCATGATAGAGACAGCGGGGGTTTTCAGACGGAATTCCGACCGACAGCATCGGCGATCCGGTGACTGGCGCTCTCTTGCGGGACAATGCCTGGCGATCGGGCTGGTACTGATCTCGGCAGCAGCCTGCGATCGGGATGCACCCGTGGCGCCGCCGGCCGGCAAGCCGATGGGCAGATCCGCCAACGGGATGGTGCAGCTGACCGATCCTGAAATTGCCCGAGCCGGCATCGAGGTGATGACGGTCAAAAAAGAGCCGTTTACCTTCCATCGCGAATTTCCCGCGACCGTGCAAGCCAATGAGAATGAACTGGCGGAAGTCACGACCCTGATTCGAGGGAGAGTCGTCGAGGTGCTGGTCGATGTGGGAAAGGATGTGAAGAAGGGCGAGCGTCTGGCTCTGCTCGACAGTACCGATCTCGGGATGGCCGAAGGAGCGTACCTCAAAACGGCGGCGAGACAACATGAAGCGCAGTTGGCCTTTGAGCGGGCGGAAAATCTCCATGAGCATCGTGCGATCAGCCTGGCCGAGTTGCAACGCCGGGAAGCGGAAATGAAAACCGCGCGAGCCGATGCGCGGGAGGCCTCGCATCGGCTCGCGTTGCTCGGCGTGCCGGCCCAGGAAATCCAACGGCTCGAACGCGAGCAGACGATCCGTTCCGACGTGGCGATTCGAGCGCCCTTTGCAGGCCGTGTGATCATGCGCAATATCACGCGCGGGGAAGTGGTGGAGACCTCCCGGAACTGCTTCACCATCGCCGACCTGTCCGATGTCTGGGTGGTGGCCAATGTGCCGGAAAAGGACGTGCGTTTTATTCGTCCGAAGGACCGGGTTCATGTGATGGTTCCGGCCTATCCGCATGGGCTGTTCTCCGGCACCGTGACCTATGTCAGCGATGTCCTCGACCCATCGACCAGGACGATGCGCGTCCGTGTCACCGTGCTCAATCCCGATCGGATCCTAAAGCCGGAGATGTTCGCCATGGTCCGCGTCTTCGCGTCGCCTCAACCGGAGGCGCTGGCGGTGCCGCTCACGGCCGTGCAGCAGGACGGGACGGGAAAATTGCTGTTCGTGCGGCAACCGGACAATCGATTTGAATCGCGCCGGGTTCTCCTGGGAGACGAACTGGATGGGAAGGCTCTTGTCCTGGAGGGGCTGCACGAGGGGGAAGACGTGGTCGTCAAAGGGGCCTTCGCAATCAAGTCGGAGTTCGATATCCACAAAATCGAGCCCACGCCATGATTGCCTCACTGTTGGAGTTCTCGCTCCGCCAATCGATCCTCGTCATCGGACTGGCCTGCATGTTTTCCGTGGCCGGCCTGTTCGCCTTTCAATCCATTCCCATCGATGCCTACCCCGACGTGACCAATGTGCAGGTGCAGGTGTTGACGGAAGCGCCTGGCCTCTCTCCCGTTGAAGTGGAACGCTTCATCACCTATCCGATCGAACTGCAGATGAACGGGCTGCCGGGCCTGACGGAAATCCGCTCGTTGTCCAAGTTCGCGCTCTCTCAGCTGACGGTGGTGTTCGAGGATGATGTGGATGTGTACTTTGCCCGCCAGTTGGTGTTGGAGCGGATCATGGCGGTCAAGGAGCGGTTGCCGGCGGGTATCGATCCGGTCCTGGCGCCGGTCACGACTGGACTGGGAGAGATCTACCAATACTATCTCGAAGGCCCGCAAGCCCATGCGACCGATACGGCGCTCGTAGAGGCCGAGTTGACGAATCAGCGGACGGTGCAGGATTGGGTACTCCGCCCCTTGCTGAAGAGTGTGCCGGGCGTGATCGATGTGAACGGCCTGGGCGGATTCGTGAAGCAGTTCCAAGTGCTGGTGGATCCCGACAAGTTACGCAAATACAGCCTGACGCTGCACGACATCTATGAGGCGGTGCAGAAGAACAATGCCAATTCCGGCGGCAATGTGCTGGAACGGCATGCGGAACGCGCCATTGTGCGGGGACTGGGACTCATCAAAACCCTGCCCGACATCGAGCGTATCGTCGTGAAGGAAGCGGGCGGCACACCCGTGTTCGTCCGTGATGTGGCAGAGGTTCGTATCGGTCATGCGGTGCGCCATGGCGCGGCCGTGTTGAACGGCGAGCGGGAGGTGGTGGCGGGCACGGTGTTGATGCTGCGTGGAGGCAATGCACGTGAAGTCGTCCGTGCCGTGAAACGCCGGGTCGACACGATTCAGCAGGACGGGTTGTTGTCGGAAGGCCTCAAGATCATCCCGTTTTATGACCGGATCGAGCTCGTGACAGCGGCCATCAATACCGTGCGCGATGCCTTGATCGAGGGCATCGTCCTGGTGACCGTCGTGTTTTTTCTATTTCTGGGCCATGTGCGGAGCGCGATCGTCGTCACCGTGTCTCTGTTGGTCACGCCGCTGATGACGTTCCTGGCGATGCAGCGCGTGGGGCTCTCCGCCAACCTCATGACCTTGGGTGGCCTGGCGATCGGGATCGGTGAAATTGCCGACGGATCGTTGGTCGTGGTGGAGAATGTCTATCGCCATCTCTCAGAAAATCATTTGCATCAGCGGTCTCGGCTTGAGGTGATTTTCCGGGCCACCAGCGAAGTAGGGCGGCCGATCGTGTTCGGGATCCTGATCATCAGCGTCGTCTTCCTTCCCCTCATGACTCTGCACGGGATGGAAGGGAAAATGTTCGCCCCGTTGGCCTATACGCTGGTGATTTCGCTGCTGATGTCGGTGGTCGTCACCCTGACCCTCTCGCCGGTGCTGGCATCCCTGATCCTGCGCGGCGACCATCCGGTGGAGACCCGGCTCACCCGGTGGATGAAGGCCCGCTATCAGCCGGTGCTCCGGTGGACGCTCGACCATCGGGTGCCGGTGTTGCTGGGATCGACGGTGGTAGTGCTGGCGAGTCTGACCCTACTGCCGTTCGTGGGGCGGGAATTCATTCCGATTCTGGAGGAGGGCGCGTTGACGCCGCAAATCGTGCGGCTGCCGAGTGTCTCGTTGCCGGAGTCGATCGCGATTGAGAAGCAAACGCAGAAAGTCATGCTGGAGTTTCCTGAAGTGCAGATGTCGGTGAGCAAGATCGGACGCCCCGATATCGCCGTCGGTCCGGAGGAGCCGAATGAGAGCGATCCGATCGTGACGCTGCGTCCGCGCAACGGTTGGACCACGGCACAAACACAATCGGGATTGGTAGATGCGATTCGGAAGCGTCTTGCGGAGATTCCCGGTATCTCCGTGCTGATGAGTCAGCCGATCCAGGAACGGGTCGATGAGTTGATCTCCGGCATCAGGACCGAATGCGCCATCAAGTTGTTCGGGGACGATCTCGACCTGCTCTACCAGAACGCCGAAATCATTGCGAACCTGATGCGGACGGTGGAAGGGGTCAAAGACGTCAAGGTCGAACAAGTTGCCGGACAGCCCTATCTGACGATCGACATCGATCGTCAGAAAATCGCCCGTTACGGGATCAACGTGTCGGATGTGCACGACATCATTACGAC
>CABVRO010000025.1 GCA_902500715.1 uncultured Nitrospira sp.
CGATCCAGGGCCGATGCTCCGTCCTTCGTGGATACTCTATCGGCGTGTTTTCGCAGGGATTGAGTCGTCGGCAGGGGGAGGGCCACATTTTTTTGTAAGGCTGCATCGTAGATGTGCGGAAAACCGAGGGGGTTCTCCTGGAAGCTGAAGCACTTATCTGAATATCGGTCGCACTGAGGATGTGTACGTAGGGGATCCGGCTCACATCGCAGAACCGGTCAGGCAGCGAGATTGGAGGTTATGGTCGAGCAGAGGCAACATACCCACACTCGGTGGTATGCACAGTCGCCGGATGAACTGGCGCGGGCTCTTGACGTGAGCCTCGCCGAGGGCTTGCGAGAGGATGACGCGGCCCGCCGCCTGTCGTTGCACGGCCGTAACGAACTGCCGGAAGCCCCGCCCCCTTCCCCTTGGACCATCCTGGGGGCGCAGTTCACCAGTCTGATTGTCTGGGTGCTGATCGGCGCTGCGATCGTCTCCGGCCTGCTCGGAGAATGGGTCGATACCGGCGCCATCCTCGCCATCGTCCTGCTAAATGGACTGCTGGGTTTCGTTCAAGAATATCGAGCCGAACAGTCGCTGGCGGCATTAAAAACCATGGCGGTGACCTATGCGCGGGTGATTCGCGGCGGCTCGCGGCGTTCGCTGTCTTCCACGGAACTGGTGCCCGGCGACATCATCGACGTAGAGGCGGGGGATCACATCCCGGCAGATGCGCGCCTCATTCACGCCGCGGCGTTGCGTACGCAGGAGGCCGCGTTGACCGGGGAATCGACGCCGGTCGACAAATCAGGTGGCCTGCTTCCTGACAACGACCTGCCCCTGGCCGATCGGCGGAACATGGTATTTCTGGGGACCACCGTCACTGGAGGGAAAGGCCGCGCGCTCATCGTCGCAACCGGTCGTGGAACCGAGTTGGGGCGGATCGCCACGTTGATGACGACGGTGCCTGTCGAGCCGACCCCGCTTCAGCGGCGGCTGGAAGAGTTCGGCCATGTCTTGTTGCTGCTGTCTCTCGGGATCGTCGTCGTCGTATTCGTGCTGGGTTTGTGGCGAGGAGAACCAGTCTTCGACATGTTTCTCACGGCGGTGAGTCTGGCCGTCGCGGCCATCCCGGAAGGTCTGCCCGCGATTGTGACGACGACCCTGGCGCTCGGCGTCATGCGCATGGTGACGCGCCATGCGTTGATCCGTCGATTGCCGGCCGTGGAGACGCTCGGGGCGGCGACGGTGATCTGTACGGACAAGACCGGGACCCTGACGAAGAACGAAATGACGGTGACGCGCCTAGCCCTCGATGGACGGGTGTATGAGGTGACCGGAGAAGGGTATGGGCCGGAGGGTGACATCATCGGGGGTGATCCGCGCGAGGGGGGCTTGCAGCAGCTTCTATTGAGCGCACTGTTGTGCAACGACGCGACGCTTAAGGAAGTCGATGGCGGTTGGAAAGTGGTGGGCGATCCCACGGAAGGGGCGTTGCTCGTTGCGGGCGGCAAGGCTGGATGGCGGAAAGAAGACTTGGAGCGGGCGCATCCGGTGGTGGGGGAAATCCCGTTCGATTCCGACCGCAAGATGATGACGGTGATTCGACGATCGGGCGCAGACATCGTGGCCTATGTGAAAGGGGCCCCGGATATTCTGCTCGGCCGTTGTCGCGACTATTTGTCGGGCGAGGGGCAGGTGCGACCGCTCACCGATTCGATAAGAGCGTCCATTCTATCTATCAACCGGCAGTTTGCCGGGCAAACCCTTCGAGTCGTCGCTCTGGCCCTGCGGCGTTTCGATCAAGAGCCGTCCGCTTGCGATTCCGAGACCATTGAGCGGCAGTTGATTTTTCTCGGGTTAGCCGCCATGAAAGATCCCTTGCGTCCCGAAGCCAAAGTGGCCGTCGAGCTCTGCCGGTCGGCGGGTATCGCGACGGTGATGATTACCGGCGATCACAAGGAGACCGCCCTGGCCATTGCGCGTGAGGCGGGCTTCCCGGGCGGTGCGACGCAGGCGCTGTCCGGCCTGGAGTTGAATGGGCTGACCGATGACGAGTTGTCCGCGCGGGTTCGGGACATTTCTGTCTATGCGCGGGTATCGGCCGAGCATAAGCTGCGCATCGTGAAATCCTGGCGTGCGCAGGGGGCGGTGGTGGCGATGACCGGCGACGGGGTGAACGATGCCCCGGCGGTGCGGGAAGCGGATATCGGGATTGCGATGGGTCTGACCGGCACGGATGTCACGAAAGATGCGTCGGACATGGTCGTCACCGACGACAACTTCGCCTCAATCGCGGCGGCAGTCGAGGAGGGGAGGAGTATCTACGAAAATATCCGCAAGGCCGTGCATTATCTGTTGTCCTGCAACTTGAGCGAAGTGCTGGTGATGTTGGGGAGTACGTTGCTGGGCTGGCCCCTGCCGCTGCTTCCGATTCACATCCTCTGGATCAATTTGGTGACCGACGGATTTCCGGCTCTGGCGCTCGCCGTCGATCCGAAAGACCCCGATGTGATGAAACGGCCTCCGCGCGACCCGCGAGCCAGCCTGTTGGATCGTGAGCGATTTCTGGCTGTCTGTCTCCAGGGCGCGGTAATGGCATTGGTGACGCTGACCGTGTTCGGGATCTCCCTCACGATCTGGCACGATGAGGTGCCCTTCGCGCGAACCATGACCTTTACTACGCTGGTGGCGGTACAGCTGCTGCATGCCTTCAGTTGTCGCCATGAACGATATTCGCTGTTCCAAATCGGAGTGATGACCAATCGGGCGCTCGTGGGGGCGGTGCTGCTCTCCGCCCTATTGCAGGCGGGGATTCTGCTGAGCGCCCGGGGGCAGGAGATTTTTAAAGTCGTTCCGCTTCGGTCCGACGAATGGTGGCTGATGCTGGGACTCGGGGTGCTGCCGTTCCTGGTGATGGAACTCTGGAAAGTGTGGCGGCGAATGCGGGAACCTGTCGCCGAGGCCGAACGGGAAAAGCTCCGTCTAGCGAGCGGATCGGACGACGCAGCAAGTATTCATGAATAATCCGGGCTACGGCGCGGGAGCAGGCACGGCCCAAATGGTGGTGAGGGGGCTGGCTTGCCGGCTGAACCCGACCGGTTTCGCGCCGTACATGTCTTCGATCGTCCGCAAGAGCCCATAGTGATCGACCGGCTCGCCGAATCGTCCCTGCCGCACCATCGGTCCCACCAGAATCGTCGGGATATGGTTGTCTGACTTTCCGTTGTCCTCATCCCAGGTGACGATCAGCAGGCTGTTGTGGGTGTCCGCCCATTGCACATAGGCATCCAGATGCGTCTGAAGCCAGTGGTCCCCGCGCTCGATGCGTTCGGGATCCTTGCCGTTATGCATGTCGTTCAGTTGATTGGGTACGACTATGCTGACAGTGGGCAGTGCGTGGAAATCCGCCGGGAAGTCGGTGAACGGACGATTGTCTATGGACGGCACTGTGTTGATGGGGGACGACTGCCAGTTGACCCATGGATTATGTTTGCGTGCATAGGCCCCTGCCACGCAAACGCCGGCGCCGACGGCCGGAAGATCTTCGGCGTACCCGACGAAGGTCTGGCCGGCTTGCGCCAGGGCGCTATGAAGATTCGGGCCTGTCAATGCGAGCGGGCATGTGTTCCCGGTTACCCCTTCGATGGACCCGGCGAACAGGGCAATATAGTTGGGTTGGCTGGGATGGGTGATGCCGTAGGAGTTGGTCAACAGCGCGCCTTTGCGGGCCAGTGCATTGAGGTAGGGGGCCGAGGGTGAGTCGATGATCTGGCCGAACGAATGGTTCTCCTCGATCACGATCACAATATGGTCGGGTTTGGGAAACGGGGGCTGAGCGGACAGGAGTTCGGTCCGGAAGAGGAGAGCCATACACAGCATACAGATAGTCAGGACGCATGAGCGCATGTGAAGCTCCTCTGCGTTACACGGGCAGTTCGCTGAGTCGCAGGGTGTACAGATAATGATAGAGACCCCGCTGCGCGAGCAGTGCGGCATGAGGCCCTTCTTCCACGATTTTCCCTTTATTCAGGACCAGGATGCGATCGGCGCGTTGAATGGTGCTGAGCCGATGCGCCACGACGAAAGTGGTGCGGTTGACCATCAGGCGCTCCAGCGCCTCCTGCACCAGCCGTTCGGACTCCGTATCGAGGGCGGAGGTGGCCTCGTCGAGCAGGAGAATTCTGGGATTCTTGAGAATGGCTCGTGCGATCGCGACACGTTGACGTTGACCGCCTGAGAGGTTAATGCCCTTCTCCCCGACGATCGTTTGATAGCCGTCTGGAAATCCCACGATGAACTCATGGGCATGCGCGGCCTTGCTGGCGGCGATCATCTCTTCTTCGCTCGCGTCCTCCCGCCCGTACCGAATGTTGTCCCGGATGGGCCCGCCGAACAAGATCGTATCCTGCGGCACCAGGGCGATCTGCCGGTACAGGCTGTCGAGCCGAACGTCTTTGACATCGTGGCCGTCCACGGTGAGCCGTCCGGCCGTCGGGTCGTAGAATCGGTGCAAGAGGTTCATGATCGTCGTCTTGCCCGATCCGGTGGGTCCGACGATTGCAATCAACTCGCCGGGCTTGGCCTCGAAGGAGAGGTCCGAGAGGATCGGCTGCCGGGGATCGTAGGCGAAGCTAATGTGCTCCGCGCGCACATGACCACGGATGGGCGGCAGGTCGGCGGCGCCCGGGGCATCGGCAATTTCAGCATGGGTGTCGAGAATCTCAAAGACGCGCTGCATGGCGCCCTGGGCTTCCTTGATCTGCGCGAACACCCGGGCTGCCGATCCGAACGGTCCGATTAGAATGCCTGCAAACAGCACGAATGCAAACAGATCGCCGGGAGACACCGTTCCGTCGATGACCTGCCGTCCTCCGTACCACAACACAGTGGCGGCGGCGGCAAAGGTGACGAAGGTGATCGTCGGCACGAACCAGGCCATGATGGTCGCGCGGCGCAGGGATAGCTCCATCGCAGATTGGACTTGGGTGACGAATCGCTGTTCCTCGCGTTTGGTCTGGACGAACGATTTCACGACGCGGATTCCCGCGATGACCTCTTCCACCAGCGTGCTGACGGAGGCGGTTTGGTCCTGAATCGTGGTCGAGAGGGCCCGGAGCCGACGTCCGAACAGTTTTGCCACGACGACCAGCAACGGCAGGAGCACCAGAATGAGCAGGCAGAGCTGCCAGTTCATTGCAAACAGGAAGCCCGCGCCGCCGATGAACGTGACGATCTGTTTGGCCGCATCGATGGGCGTATCGGTCACCACGTTCTGAATGACGGTGACATCGTTCATGAGCCGGGACATCAACTCCCCGGTCCGGCGCTTGGAGAAAAAATTGACCGAGAGGGTTTGAAGATGGGCGAAGAGGTGTGTCCGGAAGTCCGCCATGACCCGTTGCGAAACCCAGGCCGTCAGGTAGCTGTGTCCCATCGAGCAGAGCCCTTGCAGCAAGACCAATCCCAAGAACAGCAGGATCATCTCCGTCATGCGTTCGGCATTGTGTTGAACGGTGATCACATCCCAGAGCGACCCTCCCAGGCGAAGCAGGGTCAGATTCACGGCTGCCACTGCCATGACCATGACGGCGGCGGCGATCATTCGGGGGACGTAGGGCTTGAGGAAGGGGTAAAATCGGTTAAACGAGAACATGGGTGTTACGACAATCGTTTCAGAGGGGGCAGGCCTGTATCGTATCACCGTTGGCGGCGGAGATACGCATACGACATGACCTTCGTGATGAGGTGAGATCGCGCTAGAGCTGAGCGATGGACTCGATCAAGTTCTTATTGATCGCCACGAAGTCCGACCGATCCTTATCGTTGATCAACACGTCAGTCAGGCTGATAAACAGCCGCTGCTCTTCGTTGATCGCGTCGGACACACGATTGCGCATGGGCGGGATGAGGAAATCCCCGACGTAAACACAGTTCACCGTTCGAACGCGGATGCGAACTTTTTTTCCTTCGGGCACGGATCCCTCCGTCCATTATGTCGTGATGGGCTCAGCTCTTGCGACGCAAGAATTTCTGACGCCGGCGCAACTTTTTATACTTGTGCTTGCGCATCTTCTTCCGGCGTTTCTTGAGGACACTCGCCATACATTCAATCTCCAACTGCTAGGCGCGGGAGTCTAGTGGGTTTCGCTCCAAAATGCAAGCCAAGATTCTGCGTTGTGGCTTGTCGATCGGCCGCATAGCGGTCTGCCGCCGCAGTTCCAACGCGGGGCGCGCCAGTCACCTTGACCTCTTTCCGCCAAGGTTCCTATACTGCGCCATGACTGAATCTTGCCCGCTGATCCGCCTTCGTTTTGGTCGCGTGGTCCTGGCCATGGTGCTGATCATGAGTGTGGGTTGTGCAGGGAAAACCCTTCAGTATAAGGACGATCACGATCGTATTCTCCGTATCGACCAGGCCGTGGAATCGCTCCGTAAATCCTACGTAGAGCGGGACCGTAGCGCGCTGGAGGCGTTGCTCCTCCCGTCGGGAAATCTGGATCAGGTGCAACGTGAGATTCACGCCGACTTCGATACCTTTCGCGACATTCAGCTGGAGTTTTCCATCGAGCGCATCTTGATCGAAGGGGACAATATCGATGTGTTTGTCCATTGGCAGGGCCAGTGGAAACGGGATCCTGCCGAGGTGGGCACGCGCCAGCGTGGCCACGGGCGGTTGGCCTGGGTCGGCACACAGTCCATTCTGCTTCGGGAAGCTCAGGGCGATCTGCCCTTCGGCATGGGCGCGCGCGCTAGTGTGGGGGCAGACCCGGCACGCGGGCAAGCCAGGCCATAGCCATGTCTGCCAGGTTGTCCTCCTCCAAAATTGAAACAGATTTTCTCGTGGTTGGAAGCGGCGTCGCGGGTTTTCGCGCAGCCATCGAGCTCAGCCGGGCGGGGCGTGTCTTGATGTTGACCAAGGGGCATCCTCTGGAAAGCAATTCCATGTATGCCCAGGGCGGCGTCGCGGTGGCGCTGAGCGAGGAAGACGATGTCGGCAGCCATTTGACCGATACGCTGAAGGCCGGCCACGGGTTGTGTCGACGGGAAGCCGTGCGGGTGTTGGTCGAAGAAGGGCCGGAACGGATTCAGGAACTGATCGCCTGGGGCGCGAAGTTCGATAAGATCGGCAAGCGTTTCGCCTTCACGCGTGAGGCGGCCCACAGCCGAAGCCGCATTTTGCGGGCGCGAGGCGATGCCACCGGCAACGAGATGGTGCGCGCGCTCATGACCTATGCCGCGAGGCAGCCGCGCATTCAACGGTTGGACCGGCGATTCACGGTCGACCTGGCGGTCGTCGACGGGCGCTGTTGCGGCGCCATTGTGCTGAATGAGATGACCGGCGAACGCACCGTGTTACCGGCCAGTGCTGTGGTGTTGTCGACCGGCGGCGCAGGGCAGGTGTATGCGCGGACGACGAATCCGGGCAACGCGACGGGAGACGGCATGGCGATGGCTCTCCGGGCCGGGGCGTCGTTGATGGATATGGAGTTTGTGCAATTTCATCCCACGTCTCTATATCTGCCGTCGAGCCCGCCGTTTCTCCTGTCGGAGGCCATCCGTGGGGAAGGCGGCCAGTTGCGCAATATCAAAGGCGAGTTGTTCATGCATCGCTACCATCCGGACGGTGCGCTGGCGCCGCGCGATGTGGTGTCGCGGGCGATCTGGTCAGAAATGGCGGTAACTCGCGCGCGCCATGTGTATTTGGATGTGACGCATCTGGGCGCGGCCTTTGTGAAGCGGCGATTCCCCACCATTTATGCAACCTGTCTGCGGTACGACATCGACATGACGGAAGAATGGATCCCTGTCTCGCCCAGCGCCCATTACATGATGGGGGGTGTCTGGACGGATGTGCAAGGAGCGACAACCTTGCCCGGGTTATGTGCAGCCGGCGAGGTTGCCTGCAGCGGTGTGCATGGTGCGAATCGCCTGGCGAGCAATTCGCTGTTGGAAGGTTTGGTCTTCGGCATGCGGGCTGCGCAATCTGCGGTGGCCCATGCGGGACGATTTCCTGGGCTGGTGCACATGCCTCACTTGGAAGAACTTGAACAAGGCCGGCCGACGGACTTCGACGATCCCGAGAAGTTACGAAGCTCATTGCGTCGCTTGATGTGGGGAAAGGTGGGGCTCGTGCGCTCAGGCGATTCGTTGATCGGTGCCTCCGCGCAACTGGTACGCTGGATGCGCCTGTTGACCAAGCCGTTTGCCTCGCGCGCGGCCCTGGAGGTCAAGAATATGGTGCAGGTCGCCCGCTGTATCACTGACGCAGCGTTATGGCGGGAGAATAGTGTCGGGGCCCACTATCGCTCAGATTTTCCGGAGGCCAATCGGCCCGGGTGGCGGCAACACAGTCAGTTGCTGTTTCCGGACGGTCAGACTAGCGGGTCGGCAGCGAAGGAGCGAGCGCTCGTGCCTTCGCCCCCAGCGCCTGTGCGCGGTAAGCCCTGGAAGAAGAAAGCCGGTCCTTCGTAAGAAAGGTGCGGTAGTACCGAAGCACTTTTTGAACATACTGCCTGGTTTCCGGGATAGGAGGAAGCCCTTGGTAACGCTCCACGGCGTGTTCGCCGGCATTGTACGCCGCTAAGGCCAGCGGAAGATTCCCGTTAAACCGGTCCAGCAACTGTCGCAGATATTTCGTCCCGCCGCCGATATTTTCATCCGGATTGTAGGAATCTCGCACATCCAAGCGCATGGCTGTCTGTGGCATCAGCTGCATGAGTCCGATGGCACCGGCGCGTGAGACCGCCTGCGGGTCGAAGTCGGATTCCGTCTTGATCACTGCGCGAATCAGCGCCGGATGGAGACGATGGGCTCTGGAATGTCGGGCAATCACCGGCTCCAATTCCCCGTCCGAGATGACCGTGCGCGAGCGCGGGAGTTCAGCAATCACTCGTCTGTATCGAGGATCGTTCGGCACGTTGGTGAGAGAAATGGTGCCGTTGGCATCGATGTATTGATAGACGTCGGCCCGACTCGGCAGGGCGCTTAGGAGCAGTGCTGCGGAAACCGAGAGGATCGCTGGTATGCGGCCGACATTGGGCATGTGGATGGTGAGTCCAGTGAAGTCGCACATTCGGCTGTTTCAACCGTAGCATCGGACCCCCGACCTGTCAACAAACTTTGCTTCGGACGAACTCGATTCGCTCTTCGTAACCCATTGATACTATAGATATGTATTGTCGTAATCGTTACGAGGCCGGTTCAAGAAACCTCGTTCGGCTGTCGGCGAATCGCGTCTGCAGCCGACGGGTCAGCGAGCCCGGCCGGCCATCGCCGATGGCGAACGAATCGACCCTGCTCACCGGCATGATTTCCATGCTGGTATTGGTCAGAAAGCATTCCTCCGCGCGGTGGAGGTCAGTCACGTGATAGTGACCTTCCTGGACGGGTAGTCCCTCCTCTTGGGCAAGGGTCATGACGATGGTTCTGGTGATGCCGTCCAAGATGCCGCAGTCCAGTGCGGGGGTATGGAGGGTTTTGCCGGACATGAAAAAGAGGTTGCTGACTGTGCATTCGGTCAGCTCCTCTTTCCAATTCAAGAACAAACTGTCGAAGGTGCCGGCCGCAATCGACTCACGTTTGGCGAGAATATTGTTGAGGAAATTGGTGGATTTAATTTGCGGAGACAGCGCTTCGGGCAGATTGCGTCTGGTTTTGGCGACGGTCAGCGACACACCATTGCGTGAGAGAACAGCAGGAGAGGGGTGGAGCGGCTTGGCCATGATGACCACCGTGGCTCGCGGGCACAGACTGGGATCCAGGCCGATTTCCCCCGCGCCGCGTGAGACGGTGATCCGGAGGTATGCATCCGTCTGCTCGTTGCCGACCCCGTTCCGGCCCATTGCTTCATGGAGCAACTCCGGCCATTGCGACTCCGGGAGAGGAATGTCCAGGCCGATGGCCTCGGCTGAGCGCCTGAGCCGAGCCAGGTGCTGGTCGCGCATGAAGATGCGGGATCCATAAGAGCGAAGGGTTTCGTACACGCCGTCACCATAAAGAAATCCATGGTCGAACACGGAGACCACGGCCTCTTCCTTGCGCACAAACCGATCATTGAGAAACACCCACATCAGCGGCCAGCCTCCAATATTGTGAAAAATGCGCCCGCTTTGGCGAGCGTTTCATCATATTCGCGGTCGGGATCCGAGTCGGCCACAATGCCGGCACCGACTTGCAGATATCCTCTGTTCTTGGTCAGCACGAGCGTACGAATGAGAATGTTCAGGTCCAGGTCGCCGTTCCAACTGAAATATCCCAGCGCGCCGGTATAGAGTCCGCGTCGCATCGGTTCCAGTTCTTCGATGATTTCCATGCAGCGGAGCTTGGGCACACCGGTGATGGTTCCTCCGGGAAACACGGCTTTCACCAGGTCGAGGGGTGAAATGTCCGGTTGCAGGGTGCCTACTACGTCTGACACCAGGTGGCTGACATGCGAATACTGTTCGATGGTCATGAACTCATCGACGCGCACCGAGCCGTAGCGGCAGACCTTTCCGAGGTCGTTGCGTTCGAGATCCACCAGCATCACATGTTCGGCGCGTTCCTTAGGGCTGGCAAGCAACTCCGCGCGTAGAAGCTGATCCTGTTGCACACCGGTGCCCCGCGGCCTGGTGCCGGCGATGGGTCTGGTGCTGGCCTGTGAGCCGGTCAGCCGCACGAGCCGCTCAGGGGAGCTGCTGACGAGGCTGAGATCAGGGAATCGGACGAGCCCCGCGAACGGCGCAGGGTTGATCCGGCGAAGGCGGCGATAGAGTTCGGTTGAGTATCCCTCGAATCCGGTCGATGAAGCGGCGGCGTGTAAGTCGAGCGTGAAGCGGTGCGACAGATTGGCCTGATAGATATCGCCGGCGGCGATATAGTCCTGGCAACGTCGCACACGAGTTTTGTAGGCCTCGCGCGATTGGCTGGGGACAAAGGTGGTTTGAGTGGGCCAAGGCGAGGAGGGAAGAGGCGCGACCGGGCTCGTCAGGCGGGCTTCCAGCTCCGCCAGCCGGTCACAACCTTCGCGATAGAGTTTCTCTCGAGGTTCCGACTGAAATCGCGATAAGGGAGGGCAATACATCAGGTAGAGCTGCCGCGTATGGTGATCGACCGCGGCGACGACATCGAAAAAGGCCATGTGCAGGTCAGGGAGGTGGAGGTCGTCGGCGGCCAGGGTCGGAAGTAATTCGAACGAACGAACGAGGTCATAGCTGAGGTATCCGACCGCGCCGCCATAAAACGGCGGAAGGCCTTCCGGTTTGGTAATGGTCGACTCGGCAAGTGTGCGTTGAAGGACTCGAAGGCCGGAGCCTTGCTCGTGCCGGATCTGTCCCCCGGTCTCGATTCGGTAGTCCTGCGCGCGGCTTGTGAGGATGAGATAGGGGTCGCGTCCGAAAAATGAATAACGCGCGGTGCTGTCGGTGCCGTTGGCGCTTTCCAGGAGAAACGAGGGACGTTCGGCCGGGGCCAGCCGACAGTACAACTCGAACGCGTCGACGTCCGGTTGTGGACGCACGACCACCAGCGGTTGCGGCGGTCCGTTCAGGAATGTCTGGTGAGAGGAAAAACTCATGAACCTGCGTTTCAGAGGAGTGCCCTACCTGAAGAAATGACTATACCGCATCGAGCGGCCGGGTCATAGGTGGCCAACTTCTTGACAAGCCCCCAGCGAATTTGCTTGAATGGCGCGCCCGCCGATGGGTGCACTTTCTCCGATCGCGCTGAGCTGAGGAGTGCCGCACGTGAGCATCTGATGCCCCCCTCTCAGGATCCGTTATATGCGGGGCTCGGGCAAGCTGTCCGAATCGGGACGGAACTGCTCGCTGCGTTGATCGTCGGGGGAGGCCTGGGTTGGGTCGTCGATACCTATCTGCTTGATTCTAATCCTTGGGGATTGGTGGTAGGGCTGGGGTTCGGGGCCGCGGCCGGTGTGCGGAATGCGTATCGATCGGCGCAACGGTGGCAGAGTTAACCAGAATCGTCTGACTGATAGCTGACTGTTAAAGGATCATCGTGGAAGAAAGTCCGTTACATGCGTTTGAACTGCACGATCTGATTCCCTTGGTTCCGGCCGGGGTGGATATTTCCATCAACAAGGCCGTGATTCTGATGTGGGTGATCGTCGGCCTGGTGGCGTTCCTGATGATCTCGGCTGCGGCGGCCCGTAAGTTGGTTCCGGGCAAATTGCAGAACATGGCCGAATTGATCGTCGAGTTCATTCGCGGGATTATTCTGGACACCATGGGCGAGGCAGGGATGAAATATTTCCCGCTGATCGCCACGTTGTTCCTCTTTATTCTCTTCGCCAATCTGCTCGGGTTGATTCCCGGTTCTTACACCGTGACGAGTCAGATTATTGTGACGGCGGTCTTTGCCGTTGGGATTTACGGGTTGAGCCTCGTGCTCGGATTTTCGCTCCATGGCATGAAGTTCCTCGGTATTCTCGTGCCGCCCGGCACACCGGGTTGGCTCCTGCCGTTGATGATTCCGATTGAATTGATCAGTCAATTGGCGCGACCCATTTCCCTGGCCGTTCGTCTGTTTGCGAATATGACTGCCGGTCACGTCATTCTTGGCGTCTTGTTCGGTCTGGCGATCAGCGGTGGACTGCTGATCGGGTGGCTGCCGTTTGCGTTCACGATCGCCATGAACGGACTCGAAGTCGGTATTGCGTTTATTCAAGCCTATATTTTTACCGTGCTGAGCTGTGTGTATCTGGGTGATGCGGTTACCCTGCACGGTCATAGCGAGCACGCACACTAGGTCGAGTTGTTTACATAAGGGAGGAGAGGACAAACAATGGATGCAGCAGCAGCAGCGTTGGTGGGTATGGGGTTGGCGGCGGCAGGCTTTGCCGGAGCCGGTGTGGGCATCGGGTATATCTTCGGGAAAATGATCGAGGCGGTAGCCCGGCAACCGGAAGCGGAAGGCCGCGTCGGCAAGTACATGTGGATCGGATTCGCGCTGGTCGAAGCCATCGCACTGTACGGGCTGGTCATTGCGTTCATCATCATGGGCTTGCGTAAGTAGTTCGTTTCGACGGCTGAGCCCTGATGCTGGCGCCCATTCCCGGCTTAGAACCTCAACTCATTTGGGTACTAGACTATGCCTCAATTTGAATCACATTTCTTTTCGTCCCTGATCTTCTGGGAGGTGCTCTCCTTCGGGATCCTGTTCTTCCTGCTCTACAAGTATGCGTTTCCCGGCTTGTTGGGCATGCTGGAAGAGCGCGAGAAAAAAATCAAGGACAGTCTCGATCAGGCGGAACGCCACCGTTCCGAAGCCGAGCGCAGGCTGAAGGAATACGAAGCCAAGCTGGCGACGGCGGCCAAAGATGCAGAGGCGCTCCTGGCGCAGGCCAAAGAACGTGCGCAACGCCTGATGGACGAAAACGAGCAGCGCATGACGGCGGATGCGGAACGCATCAAGGGTGACGCGACTCGTGAAATCGAGACCGAGCGTCGGAAGGCCATCCAGGACATCCGTTCGCAAACGACTGACTTGGCGATGATGGTGGCTGAAAAAGTTGTCGGGCGGGCACTGACGGAAGGCGATCATCGTCGCCTGGCGGACGAAGCCCTCGATGCCCTCGCAAAGAGCTATCAGAGCCGGAATTAGCCGCTCTTACGCCGGGAGGGACAGACTCACGCCCCCCTGGCGGTATCCTTCCAAATCAACCGTCACAAAGCGATAGCCGAGTTTCTTCAGGGTTTCGGCCAGCCGTTCCCGGCGTCCCGGTTGTAACAGCCCAGGCAGTTCTTCTGCGCCCAATTCTATTCTGGCGATCTCCCCATGGTCTCGCACACGATAGTGGCGAAAGCCTTCTTGTGCGAGAGCATCTTCCGCACGCTCCACGCGTGAGAGAGTGCTTCTCGTAATCGCGATCCCGCGTGGTATGCGGGAAGAGAGACAGGCGGCCGCCGGCTTGTCCCAATTGGAGAGGCCTAGTTCCCTCGCTACGGCGCGGATGTCGGCCTTGGAGAATCCGGCTTCAAGTAACGGGCTACGGACACCTCGTTCGCGAGCGGCTGTGAGTCCAGGCCGGTCGTCTCCCAGGTCATCCGCGTTCGTGCCATCGACAATGAATCCAGCCGCATATTCATTCCGGAGGGTTTCAAGGAGGGAGTACAAGTCGGTCTTGCAGTGGTAACAGCGGGTGGCATCATTCCGGACGAATTCGGGAATGTCGAGTTGATCGGTTTCAACGATGCGATGGCGCGCGCCGATCTCAACGGCGATTTTCTGTGTCCCGTCCAGCTCAGCCTTCGGAAGGGTGGGGGAGACGGCGGTCACGCCGATGGCCTCTGCGCCCAGTTCATCATGCGCCAATTTTAGAACGAGGGAACTGTCGATCCCGCCGGAGAAGGCCACGACGACCGAGCCCATCTCGCGAAGGATCTGTCGTGCCCGGGCGACTTTGTCGATTAAGGGAGTTGTGGAAAGCATGGGATTCTAGGTCTGCGCAGCTTGGTTGCGGGACAGCGACCGGCTATTGTTTGACTTTAGCCTTCGTGATCGATCCGACGACGACCAAGGCGTAATGTTGGGGGTCGAGATATTGCTTGGCGACTCGTAGGACATCGTCCTTCGTCACCTTTTCGATGGCTTTTGGGTACTGTGTGAAGTAGTCCAACCCGAGGTTGTAGAGCTCAACCTGGGCGAGGACGTTGGCCAGTTTTGCGCTGGAATCGACCCGCAGCGGGAAACTGCCGACGATGAAGGACTTGGCCTCGTTGAGTTCCTGATCCGTGACCGGGGCATCGCGCATCCCTTTGATCTCCGTGAGGACACCTGCGATAGCCTGGTTTGTGACGTCGGTTCTGGTCTGCAGGCTGATAAAAAAAGCGCCCGGCATCAAGCGGGTGTCGAACTGACTCATGATTCCATAGGCCAGTCCCTGTTTGTCGCGAATGGAATCCATGAGGCGGGAGGAGAATCCACCGGCGCCCAGGATATAGTTCATGACCGTGACGGCATAGTAGTCGGGATTGGTCCGGCTGATGCCCGTGTGCCCAAGGATGATGGTCGACTGGGTCAGATCCTTCTCGATGAGTTGGACCATTTTCCGCTCGATCGAAGCCGGCTTCTTGATCTGGTAGGGCGAGAGGGTGCCCTTCTTCCAGGAGCCGAAATGGGTCTGGACCAGAGCGGAGGCCTGATCCTGTGACAGGTCCCCCACGATGACCAGGATCGTTTGATTCGGCAGGTATTCCCTGGCATGAAACTGCTGGATGTCCGCGACCGTAATTTTGTTGAGCGTCTCTTCTGTGCCATGGGCCGGCCAGCTATAAGGATGGCCGTGAAAAATCAATTGGTGGAAGGCCTTCATGGCCACATTCCCGGGATCATCGTCATCGCTGACGATTTCGCCGAGGATCTGCGTGCGGACGCGTTCGAATTCCTGTTTGTGGAACGCAGGATGCTGGAGCATATCGGCGAGAAGCGCAAAGCCGAGGTCTGCATCCTTCTTGAGCACGCGGGTGGAGGCGGTGGTGAAATCCTCTGCCGCATGGGCTTCCAGAGAGCCTCCCACAAAATCGATCTGTTCGGCGATTTGTCGAGAGGTCCGGGTCAGCGTGCCTTCATCCAGGAGACTGGCGGTCAGATTGGCCAGTCCTGCTTTGTCGGGAGGATCCTGTGCCGATCCCACCTTGACCAGCGCGTGGATTTCCACGGTCGGAAGAAAATGCTGTTCCAGGAACAACACGGTCATACCGTTGGCGGTGACGGAGCGGGTCGGGACGATGTCCGCAGCCTGCGCCAATGCGAACGGCAGGCTGAGCGCCATACAGAGCAGGCCCGCTAACGTCCGGCCCACAGACCGGCGGCTTCGGTGTTGGAGTGAGAGACGGGTGATTGGTTGTTGCCTCATCGGGATCGCTCGCTAGTGAGGTTGTGTCGGTGACGCGGCCTGGGTTTGCGGAGGTTGAGGAATCAAGGTTCCCGTGGTGCGCATATCGGCGGCCAGGTAGTGCGACGCCACACGCTGCACGTCCTGCGCGGTGACGGCGCGGGTGCTCTCCACAAACTGGCTGACTTTGCGCCATCCGGCCCCGATCGTTTCGGCTTCTCCCAGCAGCATGGCCTGGCGGAAATTCGAGTCCTGTTCAAAGATGTGGGCCGCTTCGATCTGATTTTTCGCGCGCTGCAGTTCGAGTTCGCTCGGGGGCTCGGTTTGGATCCGCTGAATCTCTTTGAACACCGCGTCTTCAACCGCTTCAACCTTCTCCCCGGGTTTCACCACGGCATAAAAGTAGAACAGTCCCGGGTCTGCTTGCATCAGGCCATAATCGGCGCCGACTGCCAGGGCAGTCTTTTGCTCATACACGAGGCTTTGATAAAGCCGGGCGCTCTTGCCGTGAGACAGGATCGATTCAAGCACGTTCAAGGCATAGGAGTCGTCGCTGGAATAGTTGGGGACGCGGTAACCCATCATGACGAACGGTACCTGGGCTTCCCGCTTGAGGAGGAAGCGCCGTTCGCCGCGTTGCGGGGCTTCCGTCACGGCCAGGGGTTTGGGGGACGGACCTTTAGGGATCGGCTCGAAGAGTTTGGCAATAGCCGGGAGGAGCGTGTCCGCCTTGATGTCGCCGACCACGACCAGGGTGGCGTTGTTCGGCGAATAGTAGGTGTCGTAGTGGCGCTGGAGATCGTCGAGGTTCATCGCGTCGAGGTCGGAGAACCATCCGATGACCGGCCAGTGGTACGGGTGACTCATGAAGGCCTGCGCGAAGAGGGCTTCGACTAGGGCGCCTTGCGGATCGTCTTCGTTACGCAGTCGTCGCTCTTCCTTCACCACTTCCCGTTCAGTCTTGAATTCGTTGGCGTCGAGAATGAGCCCTTGCATGCGGTCCGCTTCCAGTTCGAGGGCGAGCGTCACGCGATCGGCAGCCAGGTTCTCAAAGTAGGCGGTGAAGTCCTGGCTGGTAAACGCGTTGTCCATCCCCCCGTTCTTGCGAACCAGTCGGGAGAAGGTGCCCTTGGGGTACTTGGCCGTGCCTTTGAACATCATATGCTCAAGCATGTGGGATAACCCGGCCCGGCCCATGACCTCGTTGCGTGAGCCCACTTTGTACCAGACCTGCACCGTCGCCACGGGAGCCTTCGGGACTTCCACGAGGATGACTTTCATGTCGTTCGATAACGTGTATTCCTTCGGTTCGACGGCGCGGGCCGAGGCTGCCTGGCTCGCGAACAGGAAGAAGCTCAAAAATGAACAAGCGAGGATGGCGAATCGATTAGGGGCTGAGTTGGAAGTTGCGCTCTGATTAGGCATGTACGGAGTTCATGCTAACAACGGGTTTGAATCTGTGTCAAGGCAACGTAGGCCTCCTGCGCATCGAGCCGTCCGAGCTGACCGCAAGCCCCCAGCACATCGCGGCCGCGGCTGCGGCGAAGGTAGACGTCTACATGCCCTCGGCGGAGGGTGTCCTGAAACGTGTCAATCGCCGCGTCTGAGGGGCGTCGGTAGGGGTTGCCCGGAAACGGGTTGAAGGCGATCAGGTTGACCTTGCAGCGGAGGCCTCGAAGCAGCTTCACCAACCGGGCGGCATCCTCGGCGCGATCATTCACGTCTGCGAGCAGAACATATTCGAAGGTGAGGCGATCCCGGTCCGCCAGCGGATAGGCGCGACAGGCGGCGAGTAGGGCGTCGAGCGAATGCAGCCGGTTGGCCGCCGGCATGAGTTGATCGCGGAGTGCATCGGTGGTTGCATTCAGCGAGATGGCGAGGTTCACCTTGAGGGGGGCCACGTCCTTGATCCGCGAGGCCAGGCCTGCGGTAGAGATCGTGATGCGGCGGCCCGAGAAGCCCAGGCCCCAGGTTTGGTTGGTGAGGCGGGTCACGGCATCGGCCACGGCATCCAGGTTGGCGAGGGGCTCGCCCATACCCATGAAGACCAGGTTGGTCAGCCGGTGGCCCTCCTGCAAATGGTCCTGGGCAAGGAGGACCTGGTCGATGATCTCATGTGCCCGCAGGTTGCGTCGGAGTCCCAGTGTGCCGGTCAGGCAGAATCCACAATCGAGCGTGCAGCCGACCTGCGTGGACAGGCAGAGGGTGAGCCGGTCCTCGTCGGGAATGAGCACACATTCGACTTGATTGCCGTCGGCCAGCGTGAGCACAAATTTTTTGGTGCCATCCTGCGACGAAAAGATTTGGACCGCCGAAGTCCGTTCGATACTGCAGCTGCCCGTCAGGTACTCCCGGTCCTTCTGCGAGAGATTGCTCATCTCGGCGAACGTGCGGGCACGTTCCTGATAGAGCCAGCGCAGGATTTGCGACGCGCGATAGGCCGGCCATCCGAGTGACGCGACGAAGGCAGTCATCTCGCTTTCGGTCAGGGCCAGCAGATTGGTGCGACGATCAGTCTGTTGGAGCATATCGGAGCCTAGCACAGGGAAAAAACTTGTGACAAGCAAGGCGAACGTGGTCGCGTTTCTACGGCGTTCAGCTATAATAAGGCCGGTTCACCCTCTTCTCAGGATGAGAATGTGACCGCACTTCCTTGGCGGATCAGCTTGTCGGCTCTTGCCGTGTGGTCTGTGTTGTCGAGCCTGTTCTTGACGGCCACAGCCGAGTCACCGCGCCCCCTGCCTGTTGCCCCTGCACCCTGCGTCTCCGCGGAAGATTGTTTCCGTTCCGCCGTGGCGCTCAATGAACGTTCGGGATCGCCCGTTCAACGCGATCAAACGATGATGCTGAAGATCGACCAGCTGCGGTCGGTGATGGATCTCTATCCTTCCACGATCTGGGCCAAGCGGGCCGGGGTGGTGCTGGGCGTTTTGCTGATCGAGCGCGAGCCGGTCGAGGCCGCACAACGTTTGCGGGCCGTGCAGTCCGACTTGCCGGTGCTCGACGACTATATCCGCCTCTGGATCGGGGAATCGTTGCTGAAGCAGAACGAGCCGATCAAGGCCGCTGAATTGCTGGAGACGATTCCCAAGGTCGTGCCGGACTCGAGCTTGATTGCCAAGGCTGCCTACAGAACAGGTGAAGCCTGGTATAGCGCCAATGTGTGCTTCCGGGCAGTGGAGTGGCTGGGGCGGGCTGTGGCGCTTGGGGATAAAGACCCGGCGGCTCCGCTGGCCTTGTGGCACCAGGCCGAGTGCCACATCCGGGAGAATCGACTGCCGGAGGCGCGAACCGCATTGAAGCAACTCTGGCTCCGTTATCCCCACTCACTCGAAGCGCGGGACGCGAAAGCCCGGTTGGATACGGCGCTGGGCGGAGAATCCTGGGCGCCGATGGCCGAAGATTATACGATTCGCGCACAGGTCTTTCTGGGGCTCGCCATGCAAGCGGAGGCGGTCGAAGAACTGCGCCGCTTTTTGGTCATGGCTCCCGGGCATCCCCGCCGGTTTGATGCCCGCTTGAAGTTGGGAGTGGCCTATGTCCGGCTCAAGCAATATGACCAGGCCCGTGAGACGTTTCGCGGGTTAGTGGCGGATCGGGTGCAAGAATCGTCCGAGGCCACGGTCTGGTTGGCCCGTGTCTATCTTCGACAGAATCAGGGCGACAAGCTTATTGCATTGGCGCGATCGGTCGCGCAGGGTTCCCTGGGGGGCGACCAGCGGGCGATGGTGCATCTCTTCGCCGGGGTGTGGCTGGAGGATCAGGGGCAATTCGATGAGGCCATCGGCATGTTCCGGCAGGTCTCGAAGCTGGGGGACTCGGCGAGTCAGCGTGCGGAAGGTTTGTGGCGTGCCGGGTGGGCGCAATACCGGACTGCCCGCTATCGAGATGCCGCTGAGACCTTTCGCTCCGTTGTAGAGTTGCATGTCAACGGCTTTGAGTCCCAGGCAATGTATTGGGCGGCAAGGGCGGACGAACGTGAAAAAACCACCACAGTCGCCGATCAATATGCGCGCCTCTGTCAGCGGCACGCGTACAGTTACTACTGCCAGTTGGCTGCGCGACGAGTCGCATTGCCCCCGGTTACTCCGGTTGCGACCGATGGGGAGCGTCCGGCGGGTGACGAGGTGTCACGGTTGCCGGAGAATCGGCGTCCTGAGATCGAGCGCCATGCGATCTATCAACGTGGAATCGAGCTCAAGATATTGGGGTTCGCCCAGGATGCGGCTCGTGAGCTTGGCTCTCTCTCAGAGCAATATAGTCGTGACCCGGAGGTGTTGCTGGCGTTCTCGACCTTGCTCAGCGAGGTGGGGGCCTACCACCCGGCCTTACGCGTCGCAAAAGTTCACTTCAAGGAGAAACTGGAACGCAGCGGTTTGCCGACGGCACCGGCCCTTTGGACGGTGGCCTACCCAACCGGCCTGCTTCCGACAATCACTGCGCAGGGCGTCGCAGCGGTTGATCCCTACTTGGCTGCCGCGATCATTCGCGAGGAGAGCCAGTATGATGAAAAGGCCGTTTCCATGGTGGGCGCCGTGGGGTTGATGCAGTTGATGCCGGGCACGGCGAATGCCGTGGCACAGCGGTATGGGTTCCCAGCGGTCGGACGGGAAGAACTGTTCGACCAGGAAACGAACATTCGACTGGGGGTGCGGTATCTGGGACAGTTGATCGAGCAATACGGCGGGAATTTGGCTCATGCGATCGCGGCTTACAACGCCGGCCCGATTGCCGTGAATAATTGGATTGCGGTGCATCGAGGGCGGGAGCAGGACGAGTTCGTGGAACTCATTCCGTATCAGGAAACGCGGTTGTACGTGAAACGGGTCTTGCGCAGCTATGGAGAATATCGCCGTCTCCATAACGGCACGTCGTAGCGGGGCCGTTTTCTTGACAAGCCGGAGCGAACTTTCTATATTTCGCCCCCGTCACCCAACGTGTTCGACCACCACTTTGATGTGAGGAAATACCATGACGTTAGATCATCTCGACGCCCTTGAAATTCGGATTCGCGATTTGGTGAAGCTGGTGCAGGATCTCAAGCGGAAAAATGCCTCATTAGAGGATGACTTGCGTCTGGCGCGGGAGCGGGTTGCGGTTCGTGATGACGAAAACCGACGCTGGGAACAGGAGCGGATCGATATCCGTTCACGGATCGAGAAAGTCCTGGGCGAGATCGATCTGTTGGAATGCCTGGATGAACCCAAGGAGGTGGCTGTTGACTAAGACCATTGACGTGGAGATCTATGGCCAGCGGTACAGCATCAACGGGGAAGCGGACGAATCGTACGTGAAGCAATTGGCCGATATGGTCGATAAGCAGATGAAACAGGTGGCGGCCGGCATGCGGTCGGCCACCCCGGCCAAGTTGGCCGTCCTTGCCGCATTCAACCTTGCCCACGAATTGATGGAATCAGAGCGAAAGTCCCGGCAGGGAGAGGCCGACGCGGATCGTCGGGTGGCCTCCCTGATGGAATCGATCGATCAGCAGATGCCGTCCATCCTGTCACGGTGAGTTTCGCCTTGCTTTCACTGTACTGCTTTGTTATCGTTTCTGTGTTGTATTGACCTGAGGGTCAACAAGAGCAGGAGAGGAAAGGAAGCTTCGAACAAGGACGGAAATTCTGACGACGGTTTTTGAGCGCTAAACATATGGAATCGCTTGTTTTTGTGCTGTTGTTCACAGTGGCCGTACTAGTGTGGATGAGGGAAGGCTACCGGACTGGCAGGTCTGTTCGGCAGGTGCGCTCGCAACGCGTAGCCCTATGCGGAGAGCAGGTGCTTGCAGATATGTTTTGGCATGCCCTGTGCCCGCAACCTGTGACGATCTCCGACCGAGGGCCTTGGTCTGTGTACGTTCGACCTGACAGACGTATTGATTCGGGTCGAAGTCGACCACTCCTCCACGTGAATTAACGGCGGCGACTCCACGCTTCGTTTCTGCTGGCTCAAGAAGTCAGAAGTTTCCTCTTCACGCGTAGACATTCCTTTCTCGCGCTCCATGCTCCCCCTTTAATACTGGCTGTGACTATTCGCAGGGTGATAGCGTCTGCTGTCCCGTTGCCGTAAGGGAGGTGGTTCCCATTTCTCTCAACGTTGTTGCGTACATTTTTGTCGGACTAGTGGGGGCGATTCTAGGTGCCGGCCTGTATGAGGTCTTTCGCCGGCGGTCGGCGCTGGCGCGGCGTGCAGAGGCCGAGGACCAGTCGACACAGATCGTTCAATCGGCTCAGCGTGAAGCAGAGAATCTCGTCAAAGAGGCCAAGCTGGAGGCCAAGGACCTGGTCTTTCAGGCAAGAATCGAACTCGAAAAGGAACAAAAGGCAAAGCTTGCCGAAGTTGCCAATTCAGAACGGCGTGTGTCCCAACGGGAAGAGGGACTAGATTACAAGTTCGGCCTGCTTGAGAAGCGGGATCAGGAAGCGCTCAAGCGGGAGCAGGACTTGCTGAAGCGTGAAGAGACACTGGTACAGAAGGACGCGGCCTGCGCGCTGGCGCTGAAACAGCATCGTGAGGCCCTTGAGCGGGTGGCCGGCTTGACAGCTGAGGAAGCCAAGCGGCAACTCATTCAGGATCTGGATAGCCAGGCGCGGTTGGAAGCGGCCGGCCTGGCCAAACGTCTGCTCGAAGAGGCCAAGGAAAATGCGGACCGGGAGGCGCGGGAAATCATCGCCAGCTCGATTCAACGGGTGACCCGGGATTATGTGAATGAAGCGACCATCTCTGTGGTGCCGATAGCCAACGATGCCATGAAGGGCCGGATTATCGGTCGAGAAGGGCGGAATATCCGGGCGATCGAGGCAGCAACGGGGATCGACCTCATTATCGATGAAACGCCGGAAGCGGTCATTATTTCAGGTTTTGATCCGCTTCGTCGTGAGATTGCCAAGGTCGCACTTGAGCGGCTCATGCACGACGGCCGAATCCACCCGACGCGCATTGAAGAGATCGTTGAAAAGGTGAAGATCGATATTGAGAAGCTGATGATCGAAGAGGCCGAAAAGGTGATCTTCGAGGTTGGCTTGTCTGATTTTCATCCCGAGTTGGTCAAGGTGTTGGGACGGCTCAAGTACCGAACCAGCTATGGGCAGAATAATCTGTACCATGCGCGGGAAGCGGCCTACATCTGCGGCATCATGGCCTCCGAGTTGAAACTCGACGTGAAGCTCGCCAAACGCGGCGCCTTGTTGCACGATATCGGAAAGGCCGTCAGTCACGAAGAGGAAGGGCCGCATGCCATGCTGGGTGCGGAGATCGCCAAGAAGTACGGCGAAAACGCTAAAGTGGTGAATGCCATTGCGGCGCATCACGAACAGGTTGAGCCCATTTGTCCGGAGACCGTACTGGTGGCGGCGGCGGAAGCGCTGTCGGCGGCGCGGCCGGGGGCACGCCGTGAAGCCCTGGAGTCGTATGTCAAGCGGTTGGAGAAGTTGGAGTCGCTGGCGACCGTTCACAAGGGTGTGCAGAAGGCCTATGCGATTCAAGCGGGTCGTGAAATTCGTGTCATTGTGAAGCAGGAAGATTTGACGGACCCGGAATGTTTCCAGTTGTCCCGGGATCTGGCAAAGAAGATTGAGCAGGAGCTGACCTATCCGGGGCAAATCAAGGTGACGGTGATCCGGGAGAGCCGGTTCGTCGATTTTGCGAAATGAGCGAACGGTTATGAAGGTTCTGATGATCGGCGATATCATGGGCGAGCCAGGGCGTCGGTCCGTGGCTCGCCTCCTGCCGAAACTGATTGCCGACCGTTCCATCGATGTGGTGGTCGGCAACGGTGAGAACGTGGCCGGCGGATTCGGCATTACTCCGGAGCTGATGGACGATCTGTTCGATCTCGGGGTGTCGGTCATCACCACGGGGAATCACGCGTGGGACAAGAAGGAAATTCTCGATGTGTTTCCTCGTGAACCGCGTCTCCTGCGTCCTGCAAATTATCCCGCCGGAGTGCCGGGTCGAGGCAGTTACGTATTTACCACGCCAGGCGGAGAATCGTTGGGTGTCCTGCATTTGATGGGGCGGGCGTTTATGCCCACGATCGATTGCCCGTTTCAGGTCGCGAGGCGGGAAATCGAACGTCTCAAGACGCAGGTCTCTGCGATCGTGGTCGATATGCATGCCGAGGCGACCTCTGAAAAGATGGCGATGGGGCACTACTTGGACGGGCTGGTGACGGTTGTGGCGGGGACGCACACTCATGTGCAGACAGCTGATGAGCAAATCCTTCCGAAAGGTACGGCGTATATTACAGATATCGGCATGACCGGCCCGCTTCATTCGGTGATCGGAATAAAAAAAGAACTGGCGATCGAAAAGTTTCTCACCGGAATGCCGCGACGGTTTGAAGTGGCCTCGGGTCCTGTCGTGTTCTGCGCGGTATTGATGGAGCTAGATGCCATGCTCGGCAAGGCTGTGTCGATCGAACGAATCCGAGTGGTGGATTGATCTGTTCGGCTAGCCATTGTCTCAGGCTCGGTACGCTATGACCGGCCAAACCCTTCCGCTCCCTCTGCTTCTTTCCGTCTCCGACGTGACGCGACTTATCCGCGATTCCCTGGAAGCGCAGTTCCAGGATATCTGGATCGAAGGCGAAATTACCAACCTTCGCGCCCCGTCTTCCGGACACCTGTATTTCACCTTAAAAGATGAGCAGAGCCAGCTTCGCGGGGTACTCTTTCGATCCGGGGCCTCACGGCTGCGGTTCACGCTGCAAGAGGGTCTGGCGATCGTCGCGCGCGGACGCATTTCGGTGTACGAGCCGCGGGGCGAGTACCAACTGATCGTCGACTCGCTGGAGCCGAAGGGCGTCGGGGCATTTCAACTGGCGTTCGAACAACTCAAGGAGCGGTTGGCGCGAGAAGGATTGTTCGACGAAGCGCGAAAGCGTCCCCTGCCTCCCTTTCCGCGCACGGTCGGCGTGGTGACGTCTCGCACCGGGGCCGCGGTCCGCGATATTGTGGCGGTTCTCCGTCGCCGCTGTCCGGTTGCGAATATTCTCATCGCTCCCGTGCCGGTCCAGGGCGAGGGAGCTGCCGAGCAGATTGCGGAAGCGATCACGACGCTAAGTGGAATGCCCCAGGTTGAGGTGATGATCGTCGGGCGTGGAGGCGGTGCCGCAGAGGATTTGTGGGCGTTCAACGAAGAAGTGGTCGTTCGCGCCATTGTGCGGTCGAGAGTCCCGGTCGTGTCTGCGGTGGGGCATGAAATCGACGTGACCCTTGCCGACTTTGCCGCGGACTATCGGGCTCCGACTCCTTCAGCCGCGGCCGAGGCGGTGGCGCCGGTGTTGGATGAGATTGTGGAGCGATTAGGCGAGACGTCGGATCGTCTGTGTCGAATCGTGCGTACTTTGCTGGAGAGACAGCACCATCGGTTCGAGCGATCGGTCGGAGTGATGCGCGACATGCGCGTTCGAGTGCAGGCGCATGCCCAGCATCTCGATGAATTGCGAGACGGATTGACGCGCACGCTGACCGAACGATTGACCCTGCTTCACCGCGTGATGGTGGAGCGTCAACATGCCTTGTTGGCTCAAGGGCCGCGCAACCGGATTCAGACTGCGTTGGTGGTGATCCCGCAACTGTATAAACGGTTGGAGCAAGAGGCCAGACGGGGACTCATGTCCAGGCGGCAAGCGGTTGCGTCGTACATGCTGGCATTGGACGCCCTCAGTCCGTTGGCGATTTTAAGCCGCGGGTATAGCGTCATCCAGGCAATTCCGTCCGGGCGGATCGTCCGGCTGGCGTCAGAAGTGGCGGTGGGGGATGTGGTGCAGGCGCGGCTGGCTGAGGGGCGTCTGTTGTGTCACGTCAATGAGGTGCTGCCGCCTTCGATGTCTTGACCTCACCGGTGGGGCAGGCAATAATGTTTCGTTTGATGAATGAGCAAGGGAGTTGTTGTGGCTGCCGTGAAGTTTGAATATGCCATGGCACGATTGGAAACGATTGTTGCCGAACTTGAAAAGGGCGATCTTCCTCTCGATGACTCGCTGAAGATTTTCGAGGAGGGGATTCGGTTGTCCAAGACTTGCCTGAAGATGTTGGAGGATGCCGAGCGGAAGGTTGAAATCCTGGTGCAAGAGAAGGACGGCAAGAAACGGATTCAAGCGTTTTCTCCCGGGGAGGATGAGCCGGAGCGCACTCAGTAACGGTCTGATCGATGTACGGGCTATCACGTCGTCCGTGCCTGTCGCAGTAGAACTTCCATCACAGCCTATGAGCCAGAAATTACGCCCGGAGCGGGAACGGCTGGATCGCGTGCTCGTCAGTCGAGGGTTGGTTGCCAGTCGGGAAGACGCGGCGCGACTCATTCTGGCCGGTCTCGTCCGTGTGGACGGGGTGGTGGTTGATAAGGCGGCGAGACCGACCTGGTCGGATGCGAAGGTGGAGCTGACCGGGTCCGGGTCGCCCTATGTCGGCCGCGGGGGAGAGAAGTTAGCCGGCGCGCTGGATCGATTTCAGGTCGACCCGAAAGGGATGCTGTGCTTCGACGTTGGGTGTTCGACCGGGGGATTTACCGATTGTCTGCTGCAGCGCGGTGCTACGCGTGTCTATGCCGTCGATGTGGGGTATGGCCAATTTGAGTGGCGGCTACGCCAGGATCCACGCGTGGTGCTCATGGAGCGGACCAACATCCGGTATCTTGAGCCGGGTGCCATCCGGGATCCGATCGATCTGATTGTCATCGATGTGTCCTTTATCTCGCTAACCCTCGTGCTGCCCTGTGTCGTGCCCTACCTCACTGAGTCTGGGTTTGTGATCACGTTGATCAAACCGCAGTTCGAGGTGGGCAAAGGCCTTGTCGGACGGGGTGGGATTGTTCGTGATGATGGCTTGCGGGAGGGGGCGGCCGACAAAGTGGTCGGGTGCGCGCAGCAGTTGGGGCTGGAGCTGGCGGGTCGCATGGATTCGCCCATCGAGGGTAGAAAGGGTAATCGGGAAATCCTGACTTGGTTCCGGCGCAGGACGTGAAGGGTTCGAGGATGGGGTTCGTGAGGATTGAGGCGGGTTTTGTCTGGGACTTTCAAGCGCAAGGCGAAAACACTTTGCGGAAGCCGGCAGAAGGTGTAGGCTGACCATCAATCGCTCGGTCGGGGGACCGACAGATCTGCAGACGAAGGAGAGGCGAGGAGACGTATGAAAGTCTTGGTCACCGGGGGCGCAGGGTTTATTGGGTCACATGTCGTGGATCGGTTGCTCCAGGAGGGGCACGATGTCGTGGTGGTCGATAATCTTGTCACGGGAAAGCGGAAAAACGTCCCCAAGGCGGCCCAATTCTACAAGTTGGATATAGAAAACCCTAAGCTGGAACGGATTTTTCGCAATGAACGGCCGTCGGTCGTGTTCCACTTGGCTGCACAGATGAACGTGCGTCGATCGGTCGAAGATCCGATGTTCGATGCACACGTCAATGTGCTCGGGACGCTCAATGTGCTGGAGCAAGCATCGAAGCATGGCGCGCGGAAGGTCGTCTTCTCCTCATCAGGCGGGGCGATTTATGGAGAGCAATTGGCATTTCCCGCCGCGGAAACTCACATCACCCAGCCTCTTTCCCCGTACGGTATCAGCAAGTTATGTGGCGAGCATTACCTGTCCTACTACCACCGGTTGAGCGGTATTCAAGTGGTCAGTCTTCGATATGCCAATGTGTACGGGCCACGGCAGGATCCGGAGGGTGAGGCAGGAGTCGTTGCCATTTTCATTCAAAAGATGCTGCGTGGCGAACAGGCGGTGGTGAACGGGAACGGGCGTCAGACTCGGGATTTTGTGTTCGTCGAGGACGTCGTGGAGTCGAATTTGATGGCAATGGGTCCTGAGGTGGGGGGCGTGTACAACGTGGGCACGGGAATCGAGACGTCCGTGAACGACCTCTTCAAAATCGTCGTCGATTTAACTAAAGTAGAGTTTAAGGAAGTGCATGGCCCGGCCAAGCGAGGCGAGCAAGCCAGAAGCGTCATCGACTCCACAAAGCTCCACCGTGACCTGGGATGGGAACCGAAGGTCGATCTTCGGGAGGGACTGCGGCGGACGGTCGAGTATTTCCGCGACGGGCGCGGGTAGCCGCTTGAGCTAGTAGCGGGGCACGGATGGGTCTACCTGAGTAGACCAGGCATCGATGCCTCCGATCAGGTTTTTCACCTTTCCGAATCCTTGCTGCAGCAGAAACCCCGTCGCATCCGCACTTCTCATCCCGTGGTGGCACACGGCGACAATCTCGGCGTCGCGGTCTAGTTTGCCAAGAGATTGCTGTAGGGTCGCTAGCGGGACCAGAATGGATCCCTCCAGCTTGGCGATGGCATATTCCCATGGTTCCCGGACGTCTACCAGCACCAGCTTATCGCCTTTATCTAGCCTCGACTTGAGATCCTTAGGGGTAATCGTGAAACTCATCAGTGCACCTCCATCTATAGGATCGGATCATAAGGAGCCGTAAAATGGGTGTCAACTCCGGTGTGGTTAGCCGATCATCGTATGGGGTTTGAGCTCAAGACTTAACGGTTTCAGACCGAAGCGTAGAGATGAGAGGTCGAGGGCGTGAGCCTGACAATGAGTCGGCAGGTCACGTCTCTGGAGATGGTCGTTTTTTGTCGAATTGTGCAAATCCTGCCTAGTCTTTTGCGCGGAATCGGCATGGAGACAGAGTAGAATTCTGCCGTAAGTGCTTGATAACTGAAGCGCAAGTTGTGTTCGCCGGTTTGTGTCGGCACGCAATTTGCTTAGACTGTGAGGAAGACGTGGAGACGAACGGCTCTGAGGTCGTGGTGTTTGTGACTGCGGCAACAGCTGAACAGGCAGAAAGACTCGGGCGGATCATTCTGGAATCCAGGCTAGCCGCTTGCGTGAATGTCTTGCATGGTATTCGATCGATTTTCCGTTGGGAGGATAAGATCAACGTCGAAAATGAGTGCCTGATGCTCATCAAAACAACCCTGGAGCGATACCCGGAGCTCGAAGCAGTCATTCGACGGCACCACAGCTATACCATCCCTGAGATCATCGCGCTCCCGGTCATTGCGGGGTCGGCGCCCTACCTGGGATGGGTCCGGGACGAGACTCGTAAGTAGTTGATTCTAATTATGTAATTTTTGAAAACAAAGGGTTGACCATCGCGCCAGAGATCAGTACACTGCGAAAGGTAACTGGCTGAATTCTTGGTTGAATCCGTGAAGGGGAGTGTCCTATGAGCCAACAAGCGGCCGAAACAAGTGATGCCTATACTGTGGTGGTCTTTCGGGGGTCCTCCTCCAAGCCGTTACGGTTTAGTTTTCCACGGAAATTCGTGCGCAAGCTCCTGATCTTGGCTGCGATCCTGGTCGTGGCAGATCTGCTCGTTATCTCTCATTATGTGATTCGGACCGGAGAAGTCTGGCAATTGTCCGCGTTCCGGGCTGAAGCCATGGGCGCGCGTGAACAGACGGCTGCCTTTTCCGCCGCGATTGATGACCTCAAGAAGCGTCTTTCGACCATGGGAGAGGTGAATCAACGGCTTCGGGTCATGCTGGGAATTGACGCCAGCAAGCCTGCCGGTGATTTGGCGAACGGACGGGGTGGCGAGGACGGTCCATTGCCGGATGGAAAAACCGGTGTGCAGGGGAGTGGGTCGGCCAGTTCTGGGCTGGAATCGCGTCAGCAGGTCTCCGAAGCGCGTGATGCCAATCAGTCCGAAGTTGATTTTGCTACGGAAAGTATTGAAGAGGTGACACAGCAAGTCCGCGAAAGCCTTGATGCCCTCGTCCGGGAGGCCAAGCAACAGGAGGAAGCCCTCGAAAGCCTGACCCAAGTTGCAGAGCAGCGATCGACTCAGTGGGCGTCAACGCCCTCCATCTGGCCTGTACGCGGATGGGTGACCTCGGCGTTTGGTCCCCGAGTTTCGCCGTTCACCGAAAAGCCGGCCTGGCATGACGGTCTGGATATCGGTGCTCAGGCAAATTCCCCCGTCCAGGCTCCGGCGCTCGGGCGCGTCGTCACTGTAGCCTTCGACTCGAAAATGGGCAATATGGTCAAGCTGGACCATGGCTATGGGATTGAGACGGTCTATGGACACCTTGCCAAGTCGTTGGTGAAAGAAGGGCAGCGAGTGAAGCGCGGCGATGTGGTCGCGCTTGTCGGAAGCACCGGGCTTTCCACGGGGCCGCATCTCCATTACATGGTCAAGAAGAACGGCCAAGCGTTGGATCCGACCAAGTTTATTCTCGACTAGTCTTTTCGCATTCCTTCCGGCTTTCGAACGAAGTTTGCCCGATCCCGTCCTCTTTCTCCGTTATAACCTCAACCGTCCATGCCCAGCGCGACCGCTCCTGTTTTGCCCAGTCCCTGCGTCCCATTACTTCCTCGAATGCCGTGGTATACTCCCCACTTTCATGAAATTCTTGCTATCACGAGGAACATTGCATGACTGATCTGGAGATAGCTCGTTCCGTCCCTCACAAGCATATATTCGAAGTCGCACAGTCCTTAGGCATTCATTCCGACGATCTAATTCCCTATGGTCGATATAAGGCCAAGATCGCCGCCACGCTGGGCGAGCGAATTCAGAACAGACCGCTGGGACGATACATCCTGGTGACCGCCATCAATCCAACCCCCCTCGGCGAGGGCAAGACTACGACTTCAATTGGGCTGAGCATGGGATTGTGTCGCCTAGGTCATCGGGCTGCCGTGACGCTCAGGCAGCCTTCTCTGGGACCGGTCTTTGGAATCAAGGGGGGTGGTACCGGAGGCGGGAGAGCCCAGGTCCATCCCATGGAAGAGATCAATCTGCATTTCACCGGCGATGCCCATGCCGTCTCTGCGAGCCACAATCTTCTTTCCGCATTTGTCGATAACCATCTGTTTCACGGCAATACGCTTAAAGTCGATCCGAAAGGGATCAGATGGCCTCGCACGCTTGGGGTGAGTGACCGCGCGCTTCGGGACATTCTCCTGGGAGAGGAAACCGGACGGAGGTCGGGAAAGTTTGTGATTACGGAGGCCTCGGAAGTCATGGCGGTGTTGGCCCTGGCAACCGACCAGGCAGATCTTCGCCAACGCCTCGGAAGAATTCTGGTGGGCCTGGCGGAGGGCGGACAGATGGTCCGTGCTGAGGAATTCGGCTGCGCCGGATCCATGGCCGTCTTGCTGAAAGAGGCCTTGTTGCCGAATCTCGTGCAGACTCTGGAAGGAACTCCGGCGTTCGTGCATGCCGGACCGTTCGGCAACATCGCGCACGGGAATTGCTCGATTGTCTCCGATCGGTTGGCATTACGTTGCGCAGACTATGTGGTGACTGAAGCTGGATTCGGGAGTGATTTGGGCGCGGAAAAGTTCTTCAATATTAAGTGCCGTGCGTCCGGTCTTCGTCCGGATGTCGGGGTGGTGGTGGCGACCTTGCGTGCGCTTAAGTTGCATGGCGGTGGGGGTATCGTGAAATCCGGTGCTCCATTGCCTCCCGGTGTGACGGGGCCGAATCAGGCGGCATTGGAGCAGGGTTTTGCCAACCTCGAACAGCATATCGCCAATGTCAGAGCCCATGGAGTGCCGGTGGTGGTCGCGGTGAACGCGTTCAAGGACGATTCCGCCGATGAATTACGCTGGGTGTGCGAGCGCGCATTGGCGGCAGGAGCGGCGGCAGCTGCGGTGTCGACTCACTGGTCCGATGGCGGACGGGGAGCCGAGGACCTGGCCCGGGCGGTCGTCAAGGTCGCTGCGCAAGGCGCGCAATTTCGCCCTCTCTATGATGCGACCTCGCCTATCAAGAAAAAGATTGAGACCATCGCCACCACGATCTATGGGGCGTCCGACGTATCGTTCTCGCTTCAGGCGGAGCAGGATGTGGAGCTGGCGACACGATTGGGATTCGATCGACTTCCCATTTGTATGGCGAAGACTCCGCTTTCACTGTCCCACGACCCGACGGTGAAGGGGCGGCCCACTGGATTTACGGTGCCGATTCAGGAGCTGCGGATCCTGGCCGGGGCAGGGTTTCTCACCGCGGTCTGCTCAGGCATTCAGTTGATGCCGGGTTTGCCGAAGAAGCCTGCCGGGGAACGGATCGATGTCGATCCACTATCGGGTCAAATTGTGGGCTTGCAGTAGTGGAGTGTTACCGTTGTTTCAGGTACCGGAAGAATTCTGATTCGGGACTGACGAGGATGGTGGTCTTGTCCTTGAGGGTCTTGCGATAGGCTTCCATGGTGCGGGTAAACTCGAAGAAATGCGGATCCTGGCGATAGGCATCGGCATAGATGCGGAACGCTTTGGCGTCTCCGCCTCCGCGCAATTCCTCTGATTCTCGATAGGCCTCTGCGAGGATGATCTCTCGATCTTTCTCCGCCTCCGATTTGATTTTCTGAGCCTCTTCCGCGCCCTCTGCGCGATATTGCTTCGCTTGTCGCTCCCGCTCGGCTTGCATGCGCGAGAACACGGCCTTTTCATTCTGCTCAGGCAGGTCGGCTCGTTTAATCCGCACGTCCTGGATTTCGATGCCGTAGGCAGACGCTTTTTCGTTGGCGCGCTGGGTCACCACGGCCATGAGCTGCGCGCGGGCCGATGAGACGATTTCCGCCAGATCGTGCCGGCCTAATTCCACCCGCAGTTCGGAATAAATAATATCGTGCAGCCGCTGGAGCGCGCCGCGCTGACTTTGGAACGCCTGATACACCTTCAGCGGGTCGGTGATCCGCCACTTCGCAAAATTATCGAGCAGCAGGGTTTTCTTGTCCTGAGTAATGACGTCTTGCGCATTGGAGTCGTAGTCCAGGAGGCGTTTGTCGAAGTAGGTGACTTCTTCGATAAACGGCATTTTGAGATAGAGGCCCCCTTCGGTAACGTTCCGGACCGGTTTTCCGAGCTGAACCACGATGGCATTCTGAGTGACATCGACGATGTAAAACGGCGATGCCCCGAGGACGAGCAGTCCGAGAATAATGCCGGCAAATGCCAGGATAAATCCTTGCTTGCTCATGGCGTGCGCTCCTGTGTCGAACTGGACGGGGCCGGTTTGGAGAACCGATCGAGCGGCAGATACGGCAGCGCACGGTCCGCCCCTTTGCCGTCCAGGACAAATTTATCGATGTGGGGGAGCACGTCTTCAAGGGTCTCGATATAGATCCGCTTGCTGATAATGTCTTTCGCCTGGTTGTATTCTTTCAGCGTCGCGAGGAATCGATTGGATTCGCCCTGGGAGCGGTTGAGCCGCGCCTGCGCATACCCTTTGGCCTGGTTCACCAACTGGGCCGCTTCACCCTTGGCTTTGGGGGTAATATCGTTGCGATAGCCCTGAGCTTGGTTGATCAGCTTTTCACGGTCTTCCTTGGCGTTGGTGACGTCCTTGAACGCGGCGGCCACGGCTTCGGGCGGGTCGACATCCTGCAACTGGACCGCGGCAACCTGCACGCCGGTCCTATAGTCGTCGAGGATGTGTTGGAGAAGTTCCTGCGTGTCGTTCTGGATTTGTGCTTTGCCCGTAGTGAGAGCTTCATCGATTTTGCTCTTGCCGATCACTTCCCGCATAGAGGCTTCAGCCGCCTTCCCGATGGTCTCGTCGATATCGGCCACATTGAACAGGTACTCGCGTGAACTCTTGATCTTATATTGAACGATGAATTCAATCGCCAGGATGTTCATATCGCCGGTCAGCATGAGGGCTTCCTGCGGCACCATTTGTTGGCGCGCCTGCCGATCGGTTCGAAAGCCGATTTCCACCCGATGCAACTTGGCCACCTTCGGTTGCAGCACGCTTTCGACGACGGGGATCTTCATGTGTGGGCCGGGATCCACGACGCGCACGGGGATCCCGAAGCGTTTCACCACGCCTTCTTCGTCCGGCGCCACAATAAAGGCGCTTTGCCAGATGAGGAAGACTATGAAGGCGACAAGAAGAAGATTGCGGAAACCGCCGGTAGGCAACAGATTGCGAAGTTGGCCTTGGGCCTGCTTAAAGGCCTGATCCAAATCGTCGCCCTTCTTGCTCCAAGGGTCTTTGGGGTCCCAGACCATGTAGTGGCTCAATTCAGTAAGGGTGGCAATGTCGCCAACGGATCACCTTAGCAAAGTGAGGACCGGCGAGCAATACATAAAGGCGTCCGGTTGACTTATCAAGAATTGTTGATGTATATGTTGGTCATGAAGGGAAGCACGGTGCGAAATCCAGCGCGGGCGGCAGAGTTGTTTCACGCGCTTGCGGACCCGACGCGATTGGAGATTCTGGACGAGCTGAACGAGGGTGAGTGCTGTGTGTGCGAACTGACGGATCGCCTGCAGGCCGGACAGTCGCGGCTCTCGTTTCATCTGAAGGTACTTAAGGACGCGGGAATGATTTTGGATCGACGAGAGGGCCGATGGATGTACTACTCCGTGAACGCCGACGTCCTTGCCGAACTTGATGACCTCGTCGATTCGCTCAAGCAGGCGAAGCGGGTGCGTCGCGCCACCGGCTGCTGTTGATTTTTTTTCTGCCGAATAAATCAATGAAACTTGATGCATAAAGGAGGAGGCGGCGAAATGGACGCACAAGCGATTCGAGAGTTGGTCAAGGAAAAATACGGTGAAGCGGCTGCAAGAGCCAAGAGCGGAGGCAGTTCCTGCTGCGGAGCCTCCCCCGCGCTCATGAATGTCGATCCGATCACGTCCAACCTGTATTCAGATCAGGAGCGTCAGGGGTTGCCGGCGGATGCCGTGGCGGCCTCGCTGGGCTGCGGGAATCCAACGGCTCTGGCAGAACTTCATGCCGGTGAGACGGTGTTGGATCTGGGATCCGGCGGCGGCATCGATGTGTTGCTCTCTGCCAAGCGAGTCGGTCCGGCGGGGAAAGCCTATGGGTTGGATATGACGGAGCAGATGTTGGCGTTGGCCAGAGAAAATCAGCGCGCAGCCGGCGTGGAGAACGTCGAGTTTCTGAAGGGCGAAATCGAGCACATCCCGCTGCCTGATCGTTCCGTGGATGTGATCATCAGCAATTGCGTCGTGAATTTGTCCGGCGAAAAGGAGCGCGTGCTGGCGGAAGCCTTTCGCGTCCTGCGTCCGGGAGGCCGGCTGGCGTTGTCCGACATTGTAGTGCGAGGGGCGATTCCCTCAGAGATCCGACGGAATCTCGAATTGTGGGCTGGTTGTGTCGCGGGCGCGTTGGAAGAGACGGAGTATCGGGACATGCTGGCCCAGGCGGGGTTCGTCGAGATCGGAATCGAGCCGACGCGCATCTATCAGGCCGATGACGTGAAGGAATTGCTGGTCGGCACAGACCTCTCCAGTGATCTGCTCGTGGCCCAAGTCGAGGGCAAGTTCATGAGTGCATTCATTCGGGCCAAGAAGCCGGCCGTGACGGTCTAATTCCGTCGGATAGCCAGAGCACGAAGGAGCGAAGGTTATGGAACTTGCATTATCGGTCGGTGAGCCGCAGGTGGCTACGAAGCGGCTGTCGTTCTTTGAACGATATCTCACACTCTGGGTGGCGCTCTGCATGGTGGCCGGTGTGCTGATCGGGCAGGCGATGCCCGGTCTGGTGTCGAGTCTGCGAGGGGCTGAGATCGGGCAGGGCAGCCACATCAATCTGCCGATTGCCGTGCTGATTTGGCTGATGATTGTGCCGATGATGATGAAAGTCGAGTTTGCTGCCGTCCGTGACGTGGGCAAGCGGCCGGTCGGCCTGCTGATTACCCTGTTTGTGAATTGGGTGGTGAAGCCCTTCTCCATGGCGTTCTTCGCATGGGTGTTCTTCCGGTACGTCTTCTCAGCCTGGATCTCACCCGCTGAGGCCGATCAATACATCGCGGGCACCATTATCCTGGCTGCGGCTCCCTGCACGGCAATGGTGTTTGTGTGGAGTTACCTGACGGACGGAGACCCCGCGTACACGCTTGTCCAGGTAGCTGTGAACGACCTGATCATGCTCGTGCTGTTTGTCCCGATTGTCGGGTTGCTGGTAAGCGGCGCGTCATCGTTGGCCGTGCCGTTCGATGTACTGTTGTACTCGGTGGCGATTTTTATCGTCATTCCGTTGGTCGTCGGCGCCGGGCTTCGACTGTGGCTGGTGCGCCGGTATGGACTGCGGTGGATGGAAGAACTGTTTCTGCCCCGATTCGGGCCGGTGACGATCGCGGCACTGCTCCTCACGTTGCTGTGCATTTTCGCGTTTCAGTCCCAAAACATCCTGGGGAAGACCGTACATGTCGTGTTGATCGCCGTGCCGATTCTCCTGCAGGTCTACATGAATTCCTCGTTGGCCTACGGGCTGATGCATCGGTGGCGGGTTCCCTACGCGATCGCCGCGCCGGGAGCGCTCATCGGGGCCAGCAACTTTTTCGAGTTGGCTGTGGCGACCGCCATCGCCCTGTTCGGGGCGGAGTCCGGTGCCGCGTTGGCGACGGTGGTCGGGGTGTTGGTGGAAGTGCCGGT
>CABVRO010000026.1 GCA_902500715.1 uncultured Nitrospira sp.
TCAGCCAGAGTACGGTAAAGAGCAGGAGCCCTTCCAGGAACGCTTCATAGAGCTGCGACGGATGGCGGCAGACCAGGCCGCCGGCCGGGAACACCATGCACCAGTCCACATCCGTGGGACGGCCGTATAGTTCGCCGTTGATAAAGTTGCCGATTCGCCCCAGTCCGAGACCCACCGGGGTCACACCGGCGGCAAGGTCGGCAACGGTCAGCACCGTCATGCCCTGCCGCCTGGCAAATAGGATCAACGCCACAATGGTGCCGATGAGTCCGCCATGAAACGACATGCCGCCTTCCCAGACGGCAAAAATCTTGAGTGGATTCTCCAGGTAGTAAGACAGGTTATAAAACAGGACATATCCCAACCGGCCGCCGGCAAACACGCCGACTGCTGCGTAGACGATCATGTCGTAGACCTGATCGCTGCTCAGCGGTAGCTTCTGTGCCCTGGCCCGAGCCGCGATGATGAAGTAGGCCAGCGTGAGGCCGATGAGATACATCAGGCCGTACCACCGGAACTGAAGCGGCCCTACGCGCAGGAAGACCGGGTCGATGTCGGGATAGGGGATGGCGTGTAACCAGGACAGCATAGTAGGACTCCACATAGTTTCGCGATCTTATGTGAGCCTGTTCTGCAATGCAAGGCAAGGTGCGAAGCCGCGCTGGCCAAGGCCTGCCGCAGGTTCAGATGTTTTCCTCCGCACACCTGTCGCTTTTCTGAAACGGTTGTCTCCTTCTGTTGTTCACAAAACAGCACCCTTTATGAGAAGTCGCTAACCGGGTGTCGCCGCAACGCAGAAATCCCAACGAATCCGTATCGCGCGGCTGTGGCACGGTTGATGCTGTATTCACCGGTAGCTCTCGCCGGAAGTCAGTGGACAGTAAACCTTGTGGTACTAAAGGGAGGATGTCACGATGTCTACCAAGGGGCGTGAAGCAGCGAAGATTGCAGCCATCATCGGAGGGGGCGCAGTTGTGGGGGCGGCGCTGGGATTACTCCTGGCTCCGAAGACCGGGGCGGAAACGAGGCGGGATGTTGCGCGATATGCCAAGCGGGCGCAGGTCCAGGCCACCCGTTTCAGTCGTTCCGTGAAGAGCGGCGTTTCCACCATGGTGGAACGCAGCAAGGCATTGGTGAAGAGAGACGATCATAAAGAGGCCGCCTGAGCCCGTGCTTTGCCGGTCCGGTTCTGATAGAAGGCACCTACTGCGACGGCCTGTCTCGCGAGGGACAGGCCGTTGTCGCATGAGCCGATGATCAACCGGACGGCTTGACCCTCCGGGAGCCCGATGTTAGATTTCGCCCCGGCAGTTTTTCCTGCGGGAGTGGCGGAATCGGCAGACGCCCAGGACTTAAAATCCTGTACTGTAAAAGGTGTGCGGGTTCAAGTCCCGCCTCCCGCACCAACCCAGCCGTAACGTCCGTTCCACGAGTGATCCCCGTGCCTTCGTTCCGATGTATTCTGAACCTCACGAGCAGCCTACTTTTCGTATCAGGTTTTCGAGCCTGATTCGAGGGAGTGAACCCCGATGCTACACGGCGAGGTGCTGGCCGCGGTGCCGAAATTTAGACGGAAGCGCGATTGGGAACAATTTCACAAGCCCAAGGAGCCTGCGGCGGCGATTGCGGTGGAGGCGCGTGAGTTGCTGGAGGTCTTTCAATGGAAATCTCATGACGAGGTGGCCCGTCTCCTGGAAAGCCCGGCACGGAATCGCATGACTGTTGGGCGCTGCCCGACACATTGAGGCAGGTAAGCGGCCGAGAGCACCCGTTTGTTGACCGGTGGAGTTTCAATCGGCTAGGCTACTTGCGTTCCAGTTGCCTGTCTGCCGCTCCCCAAACGATCCGTTGCGAGGTGTTATACGCAGGTGTCAAGTCGTCATTGCCTTCAGCCTGGTCGGTTGCCTGACTATACCCGGGCGGGACGCGATCAGTGCCGAACCTTCCTTTGATCAGACGGCCGGGTACATCCTCAACATTGTCAGAGCGTTTCGTACTGCCTATGTGCTCCATGTCGTGGAACACGTGCGAGACGCGGGACTGTCGCCACGTGAGGATTGGAAAACAGGTGCTCATTTCCTTCCGCTTCCCGCCCAGTTCGTCAAGGAAGCGGCGGAACAGGTAGAGGGATTGGAGATCGGTTTGATCAGTTTGACGCCGCTGAATCCGACGAACCGCCCGCGTACGGACGCGGAGATGACGGCGTTAGTTCAGTTGGAGAAAGATCGACAACGCGGCATCATCGGTTTCGTCGACGGCGATGAATGCAAAGCAGTGTCAGCGGATTTGGCGCTTGTGCGGTCTTATGTCGATTGCCACAACCAGCATCCCCGTGCTGTGCGCAAAAACTTTCAGCAATGGGATGTGATGGGTGCCCTGGTGGTCCGGCTCAAGCGCACGTTCGAAAGGGAAGGTCAGGCCCTCCCTCCGGAACCTCCTAAGCGGGCGCCGGAATTGGATGCGGGGCCTCCGCCTCCGTCGACGATTACGCCGCCCTGGGTTCGATGACCTGCGGATCAGGCCATCGGGCCAATACATCTGGATGAGAATAGGCTTGGTTGCCGGAGCCGGTCTCTGTTCCTGATCGGCGGACGTCCCTCCTATGGTCTAGTTATTCTGGCCGCTGCCCTAGAGCTAAGCAGGCCTTTAAGTCACCGATCTGATCTTCAGGCATCTTCCCTCCCTGTGCAGATTCCTGTTTCAGTGTGACCCTGCTCCCGTCGCTTGCATTCCTTTTCCTATATGAAATCTTTCTCATGCTGCACTAATCGTCTCCTCATGTGGCAGGACTACAGTAGGCGCAGGGCAAACCGAGATTGGCATCAGAACGCGCCTCTGCCACGACGTTTGAATCGATGGCATACGCACACATGACAAGGAGGGGAAACGATGAAAGCGGTGAGCATATCGACCTCAATGGCTGGACATTCTCTCAGACGGAACCGGCACTGGTTGGCACTCACCGGTCCCTCGCGGGTGGCCGTCCGGTTGTTGAGTGTCAATGCCGATCGCTGGAGACGGCGGGCCCTCTTCTACGAGCGTCACTGCGACTACTTTCCGCGGCTGGCCTCCGGTCGATTCGTCGAGCGCTGTCGTGAATTGGAGGCGGCGTATCGGGGGCTTGCGCACGTTCTGTTCACTATGCAGCCGCAGATCGAATGGCTGCCGGTCCGGGCGGTTGTCTCGCGGATCAAGTAAGTTCGGATGGTTGCGCGGCCGGTATCTTGTCCGCTTGACCCACGAGTGTGGCGATCTCGGCCCATTCATGCGAGGTGCCTGAGAATGTGCCGAGGCGGCATTCTTGCGTTTCTGTGCGCTGGCCAGTTGCTCAGTGCCGGAAGCGATTGCTTCGAGGAGTCGAAGGAATGGTGTGGGCGGGAGAATGCCCGGTGGCAGCTCAGCATTGCATCTGTTCGCCTGACGGCTTAGGCTGCATGGAGATCCAGTGACACTCAGTAGAAGGGGGAGTGGCATGCGGGCGATGACGATCCTGCTCATCGTGAGTATTGTCGGCGCGTCCGGCTGTGCGGAATTCACTCAGCCCGTTCGTAACAACCGCACCCAGCAGGCCTTAGCCGAGTCTATGCCTCCGGGCCATCTGTTCCAGCGCCATATGATCGATCTCAACGGCTTGACCCTCAGCGTGCTGGAGGCGGGCAGCGGCGATCCGATTATCTTTGTCCACGGCGTGGTGACGACCAGCAATATCTTTCCCCAATATGTGAGCGCCTTTTCGCCGGACTTTCGGGGCATCGCCGTGGATTTGCGCGGCTACGGGGATTCGGAGAAACCGCCGACCGGGTTCACCATCGACCAGTTTTCCAAGGACCTGATCAGACTGGCCGATGTGCTGAAGATCGATCGCGCGGTATGGGTGGGTGTGTCCATGGGTGGGATGATTCTGCAGCTTCTCGCGCTGGAACATCCTGAGCGGGTGCGGGCGCTCGTGCTGGTCTCGACGACCGACGGGCCGATGATTCTCGACCACGACATTCCCACGATCGGCGTGCCGCGTGACTACCGGGAGGTGTCGAAACAGATGATCGTCGAAAGTTTTCCGCCCGATACGCCGCTGCCCACCTTTCGCCCGCTGCTGGAACGCATTCCCACCTGGAATGCCACGGTGATCCGGGAGGCGTTGACATCCATGTTGCAGTTCAACGTGCATGGCCAGCTCAGCCGCATTTCTGTGCCGACCCTGATCATGGTCGGCGCCAAGGATGGTGTCGCCACGCCCACCATCGCCAAGGGAATTCAGGCGCAGATCCCCGGGGCGCAGTTAGTCGAATTCAATACCGGCCATTTTATGATGGCGGAAGATCCTGACCAGTTTCGCACCGTGCTGGGAAATTTTCTAAAAGGCCTGCCGCGGTAAGACCGCGCACGTTTCTCTGAAGTCAACCGACCGGCCGAAGTTCCGTCTGTGCGAGCCCGCTTCCTGGCCCGCTCCGTTTGCCTGCTCGACCTGTACACTGAATCCTCCGTTCGAAATGTTCGGCGAGAATGGTATGATGACGATAATCGCTCGACTAGATCTTCATTCACCATCTGAGAGGACATCATGGCTACTCTTTCGACGCGTCTTTTCATTACGGCTTCATTGGGCGTCGTGCTGTTCGCAGGGAATGGCATGGCGGCAGAACCGGCCGATGTGGAAAAGTTTGTGAACGCCCGCATCGAGATCGGCGAAATGATGACGAATTATTTTAAGGGCGGGGAGTCGTATGGATCGGGCCAGCGGCCGTCGCCGGAGAAAATGAAGGAGATGGGCGACGACATCAACGCGAAGCTCAGCGCGCTCTTGTCGAAACGTGGGCTGACGGTAGAGGAATATCGGGCACGCAGCAAGGACGTGTTTGCCGATGAGGCGGCGGTGAACGGTTACCTGGCGGCGCATCCGGATCTCAAGACGCGGTATGATGCCTTGCCGTTGGGTCGAATGGGTGGTGGCGGAGGCAGCACGGGACGGGGTTACTAATGGGTATGGCCCTGTGAATCCTGCTGGGCTAGGCGAGCGAGGAGGCTCGACATGTCGTACGGCACGTCGAGCCTCTTTCTGTTTAGGGAGTCGGCTGCGGAGGTTAGACAACCTGGATGATCAGGTTGGTCAAGTGTTCCATGCCGATGCAGTCGAGGATGCAGTAGGCGCGATACTGCGTACGCCCCTTCTCGCCCGCGAGAAAGCTCACGGTCGATTCCCGGTTCATCATCCACAACGGGCTGGTTTCTTGCTTCCAGCCGTCCTCGGCTCGCAGGGCGATCTGGTGGGTGTCTCCCGCGGCCAGGCTGGTCAGGTCTTCGCCGAAGACGAAGGTGATCTTCACCATCGTATCTTTAGGGATCTGCAACATCCGCTTTCCGCCATAGGGTTTGCCCTTCTCATCCAGGAATCCCTTTTCACTCACGCGGACCTTGATCTCCGGCGGACCCTTGTCTGAGCCTGCGGCATAGGTCAGCGCCGGCGCAGCCAAGGCGGCGGTAAAGGCCAAGGCGGTAAGTCCGGTGGCGAATCGCTTCACGATCTCCTTCATGGTCTTGATCTCCTGTATGCAGACCGGCTGGCTCAACCGGCCCTTCCCTGGTCGAGAGCGACGGTGGTGAAATGTTGTGGAGGACGAGAGCGGAGTGGGTTGTTCAGTACGATGCCGACTGTGTGTTCCCGAACGCTTCGCCTGCTGTATTCAACTTAGCACAGCATCGTCGGTTGGCAAGTTCTTTCACCGGCCAAGCAGGTCTGCGCGGTACGAAAAACTGAGGCGAGTGGAAGCCCTTGTCGTGAAAGGGAAAGCGGCGACGCGTCGTCTTTAGGTCAACCCTTGTAAAGCAGGGATTTGGCGTCTTCGATCGGGAGTTCACGCCAGGCGCCCGGTTGAAGATCGCCCAACGCGAAGGCGCCATATCGAATGCGGCGCAGCCTGGTGACTTCATGGCCGAGGGAGTTGAAGAGGCGCCGGATTTCGCGGTTCTTGCCTTCGGTCAACGTGACCGCCAGGTGCGATTCGCGACCGGAACGTTTCCGAATCGTCACCTCGGCGCAGTGCAGGTACTCGCTGTCATCTTCCAGTCCGTCGATCGCCGCTTGTCGCACCTGGTCGGTCATGTCGCCGCGCACGGTGACGAGATACTCGCGCGGGATCTTGTGCTTCGGGTCGGTGAGAAAGCTGGAAAGGGCGGAATCGTTGGTGAGGAGGAGCAGGCCGCTGGTGGCTTGGTCGAGCCGTCCCACAGCATGCAGGCCTGCGAACTCCGGGGGCAGGACGTCGAAGATCGTGCGCCGTCCCTGTTCGTCGCGATGCGTGGTGACGCAGCCCTTCGGCTTGTGAAACAGAATGAAACGCGGCGGACTTTGTTGGAGCGGCTGTTCATCGAGGGTGACCGTATCATCGGGCCAATCGACCCAGGTGTCCGGCGAGCGAACCAGCCGCTGATTGATGCGGACGCGCCCGGCCCTGATCCATTCCTGCGCTCGTGTTCGGCTGGCGATGCCGAGTTTCGACAGGAGACGATCCAGCGTGACGCGTTTGGCCTCGCCTGTGGAAGCAGCTGCTGCCGGGCCGGTCGACGATGATCTGGGCGTTCCGGTCCGTCGTGGCGGCGGAGGCGTTCTGTCCGGCGGCCGTGGCATGGGGTAACTCTACACGGACGGCGGAGGAAAAAGCAGCAGGGGAGTGGGGAGGACGGCTGCATGTCATGCGCACCGATGGTATGATGCCGATGGTGCGGGTTCGGTCTTCGATGCGGAATCAAAGGACGGGCGATGCTGAAATATCTGGTGATGATCCTGGGGGCGACGCTGTTGGTCGGTGGGACCGCTTCGGCGGAATGGGTGCTGGTCGGCGGCACCCATAAGTATGACGGTTATGTCGATATGGCCACGATCGGGCCGAGCGGCAAGACCGTCACGTTCTGGACGTTGAAGGACTTCAAAGTCGACCGGCAGATTCCGCAGGGGACCTATCGGTCGGTGAAGGTCAAGAAGCAAATCGACTGCGAAACCCGGAAGAGCCGGCCGCTGCAGACGAAGTATTATGCCGGACAGATGGCGAAGGGCCGTCCGATGCAAGCGGGAAAGGCGACGCGGGAATGGTCACGGGTCACACCGGGGAGTGATGGTGAAGCGGAGTCCAAGATTGCCTGCAAGAAAGGATAACGGCGTGCGAGGGGAGTACATTCCGGCCCTGGAGTCCGGCCCTGCCTCCGATTAGCCTATCGCCCACCATGTCTGTCGCGCCGCGCGTCATCATCATCGGTGCCGGTCTTGCCGGGTTGGCCTGTGCCCGTGCATTGTTCGGGCACGGCTTCTCGTGCACCATCCTCGACGCTTCCGACGAGATCGGCGGCAGGGTCCGTAGCGATCGTGTCGACGGATTTCTGCTCGATCGCGGCTTTCAGGTGTTTCTCAGCGGCTATCCGGAAGCCACAGCCGTGTTGGACTATTCCGCTCTCCGATTGCAGGCCTTTCATCCCGGCGCCTTGGTTCGTTACGCCGGTCGCTTCCATCGCGTGAGTGATCCCTTCCGTCGGCCCCAGGATGCCCTTGCTACGGCGATGAGTTCAATCGGCTCGCTGCGCGACAAACTGACTGTGCTCAAACTGCGGCAGGACGCGTTGCACCGAAAGCTTTCCGTGCGCGCGGGTGGAGCATCGCATACGACGTTGGATGCCCTGCGGGCCTATGGATTCTCATCGGCCATGCAGGAGCGGTTTTTCCGCCCGTTTCTCGGCGGGGTCTTTCTCGATCAGTCGTTGTCGACGCCGTGCGGAGTCTTCGAACAGGTTTGGGCGGCGTTTTCTCGCGGAGCCATTGCGTTGCCACAGGAAGGGATGGGCGCCATTGCCCGGCAATTGGCTGAGGGGATTCCCAAGGCGACCATCCGGCTACGCGCTCCAGTGGCCCGTCTCGATGGATGCCGTGTCGTGCTCGCGTCCGGTGAACGACTGGATTCCGACGCCGTTGTGCTGGCGACCGACTACGCGACGGCGGCGGCGTTGCGTGGTGAGCCGGTGCCGACCGATCCCGGGCGCCGGTCGATGTCGCTCTATTTCGATGCGCCGGCGCCGCCGGTGCGGGGCCCTTGGTTGATGGTCAACGGCGACGGGCAGGGACCGATCGGCACGGCGTCTGTCTTGAGCGAAGTGGCATCGACCTACGCGCCGGCGGGACGAGCGTTGGTCGCCGTGAACCTGACCGATCAGGCGGTGCTTGACAGTGGCGAGTTGTTGGCTGCCGTGTGTCGACAGTTACGCGAGTGGTTCGGCCGACAGGTGGAGGACTGGCGGCATCTGCGGACCGATTGCATCGACCGGGCCTTGCCCCCGCTCTCGCTCCTCTCGGCTGAGAACGGAGAGGGCCGGCCTCGCATCCGCCCTGGTCTCTATCACTGCGGCGACTATTGCGCCTCCGGGACGCTGGATGGGGCGTTGCGCTCCGGACGTGAGGCTGCCGAGGCGATCCTCGCCGACGTCAACGCCTTGTGACAAGGAGCCCGCATGACGAAGACGAGACGGTGGAGCATGATGGTGGCGGCGGTGACGATGTTGCTCTGTGGCTGGACGCCCGGTGTCCTCGCCGATCCCGCGTCCGAATATCAGCTCCAGGCCCTCGCCGGCGAAGGTGACGCGAACGCGCAGTGGATGTTGGGCCAAGCGTTGCTGACCGGCAGCCTGGGCACGACCGACGAGGGCGAAGCCGTGCGCTGGTTCCAGCTTGCGGCAGACCAGGGACATGCCTTGGCGCAACGTGACCTGGGTCTGTTGTACGAGCAGGGGCAGGGCGTCACGCAGGATACGCTGGAAGCCTTCTTTTGGTATTCGCTCGCCAGTCGTCAGGACAGTGGCAGGGCCAGACTCCGCCGCGACGCGTTGGCTGCGATGCTCACGCCGGATCAGCGTGAGGCCATCGCCGCACGTCTTAAGGGCTGGCGGCCGAGAAAATGAGTCAGCATCGCGCCTTATTTTTTCCGTCGGAAGAGATCGGTGCTGAGGGATTGGATGCGGTCGAGGAAGAGCAGGCCGTTCAGATGGTCCACTTCATGCTGAAAGGCGAGTGCTTCGAATCCTGATGCACTGACCGTGATGACCTGTCCGCCAGGCGTCAGCCCCTCCATCAGCGTCTCTTCGTAGCGCAGCACATTCCCCGTATAGTGCGGCACGCTCAGGCAGCCTTCCCGCACGGTCTTTTTTCCTTCCAGCGAGAGAATGATCGGGTTCAACAGCGCGACCAATCCATGGCCCCGCTCGCCTTTTTTGCGCGACACATCCACGACGATCACGCGCAGGGCATACCCAATCTGCGGCGCGGCAAGGGCGACTCCGGGGGAAGCGGCGAGGGTATCGAGCAGGTCTTGCACCACGGCCTGTGTCGCCGGATCGGAAGGCACAACGAGCGCGCTTTCAGTTTTTAGTGTCGGGTGAGGATAGTGGAGGATCGGCCGGATCGCCACGATCAGAATGTCACGCTGTCGAGCGGGCGGAACGTGAGATCCACACCCAACAGAGGCTTGAGCCTTTCCAGGGCTTGCTTGAGCGGATCGGCCTGCCGGTCCTGGGGTAGTTGGATTTCCAGCACCATGACGTAGACGGGGACCTCGCTCGATCCAATGACGCGGGTATTCATGTCGGTGATGTTGCCGCCGAAGTCCGCCACGGTGCGCGCGACCTGCGCCACAATACCGGGGTGGTCGGCCCCGTAGACCGATAACATGAACGTCGGGGTTTCCAGGCCCGTCTGTCTAGTGGCTGCCTGGTCCGGCATCGCTCTGCATAAGACGGCAAGGTCCAGCGGAGTGGTAAACGGGATGAGACGTCGGCCAAGATCCTCGGCGGCGATTCCCTCCGGCAGGCGCACCATGACCATCATGGTGAACTCGCCGCGGAGCCGGGTCATGCAGGTGTCTTCGATGTTGCAGCCGAGCCGGTAGAGACTATCGGCCATCAGGGCGACGATACCGGGCCGGTCTTGTCCGAAGGCGGTGATGATCGCGAAATGGTCCATCGGCCTTTCGTCGGTCGCAAACAGGGTGCAGGCTTCTTGTAGGATGCTGCAATTGTCGAAGATTAGCAAGCAGCGGTCGGACATACCTGGTTGGGCAAGTCCTACGTGCGGCGTTTTGTGCGGTTCGTCGGTGGAGCGGTGAGCGGGTCATCGGGCCATTGGTGGCGCGGGTAGCGGCCTCGCAGTTCCTTCTTCACCTCTTGATAGGCCGAGCGCCAGAAGCTGGCGAGGTCTTTCGTGACCTGCACAGGCCGTCCAGCCGGCGAGAGCAGATGCACCATCACCGACACCCTGCCACCCGCGATGCGCGGTGTCTCCTGACAGCCGAACATTTCCTGTAAGCGCACGGCCATCACCGGTGTCTCGTGCTGGTCGTAATCCAGCCTCACATGGGAACCGCTGGGCACGGTGAGGTGTGTGGGCACGAGCCTGGGAAGTTCTTGCCGCTGCTGCCACGTCAGCAGACTCTCAAGCGGCGGTTGAAGATCGATGCGGCGGACCTGCGCCAGGTTCGTGAGGCCGCTGACGAACGGCCCCAACCACGCGTCGAGACTATTTGTGAGCGCGTCGTCCGACAGGTCCGGCCAGGTGGAGTCGATGCGATGGAGAAACCCGACACGCGCGCGCCACTGTTGCAGCTCTTTGGTCCAGGGTAGACAGGTGATCCCCGCCCGACGGATGCCGAACAGTAAGGCGGCGGCGACTTGAGTCTGGTCCGGGTCGTGAGTGGCCCGATCGTCGAGGATGAGTTGCCCCAACCGGCGCTGCCGTCTTGCGCGGACGGATTCCGACCGGTCATCCCACTCCAGCACATCGAGGGTTTGGATCTGCCCGGCGCAACGGTGTTGCAGATCCGCCAATCCAACCGGCGCGGCCAGAAGAATACGCGCCCAGTCGCCGGTGCCGTCGAGTTGTGCCACCACCAGATAGTCTTCTTGAGAGAGACCTTGTACGGTTTGAAATGTCGCGCCTCGTCCGTTGGCCAAACGATAGCGACCCTCGCTGCCTGCGATCCGTTGCGCAATGCGGTCCGGGTAGGCGAATGCGAGCAGTGTGCCGGTGTGCTCGGTGCTGTCGCCGGATGGTGCGCCAAGTTGGAGTTGTTGCCGCCACTGCTCCGATGCCCGTCGTACCCGTTCACAACCGGCACGATTGATCGTTGCACCGGCAAGATGTTCTCTGCCGTCACGCAAGGCTGCAACCCTGATACGGAGATCGGCATTTCTCCAGCCCGGCCCTCCCTGCAGAATGTCCCGTTCGCTCAGCAGCGCCGCCAGGTCGCAGGCCGGTGCTCCCAGGCCGATCGGCACAGCGGTGACCATCATGTGGGCCAGTCGTGGATGAACAGTGACGTGGGCGAGCCTGCGTCCATGGGCGGTGAGCGCGCCCTGCTCGTTGAGCGCTCCGAGCTGTCGCAATAGATCACGGGCCTGGGCCATCGCGCCTGCCGGCGGTGGGTCGAGCCAGGAAAGTTCGTTTGCTTCAATCACACCCCACTCCGCGAGATCCAGCGCCAGCGGTGCAAGGTCCGCCTCCAGGATTTCAGGGGGCCGGCGCGGCAAGAGCGCCTGCTGCTCGGCGGTTGTCCAGAGGCGATAACAGGTGCCCGGCTCCAGTCGGCCTGCGCGACCGCGTCGTTGATCGGCTGCGTCCTGGGTAACACGAATGGTATCCAGCCGCGTCAGCCCTGAGCGGGGATCGAAGCGCGGAACCCGCATCAGTCCTGCATCGATGACGACCCGCACACCCTCGATGGTCAAACTGGTTTCCGCGATTGAGGTCGCGAGTACGATCTTTCGCCGCCCTACCGGTGCGGGGAGAATCGCCTGTTCCTGTTCGTGTTGCGGGAGTTCTCCATGGAGCGGAGCGATGAGCATATCCGGGCCGAGGGAGGCCTCGACAAGTTGTCGCTCGACGCGCCGGATCTCCGCCATGCCGGGAAGAAACACCAACAGACTGCCCTCGTCACGAGCCAGGGCCTGACGAATGCTCCGGACCACTGCCGGTTCCAGATGCCATTCGATCGGCCGGTCGAGATATTGCGTGGTGACGGGGAACAGGCGGCCTTCGCAGGAGATGGTGTCCGCATCCTGCAGCAGGCGGGTGACCGCCGCGCAGTCGAGGGTCGCCGACATCACAAGCAGGCGAAGGTCCGGTCTGAAGAGGCGTTGCGATTCCCTGGCGAAGGCCAAGCCAAGATCCGCCTGCAGGCTGCGTTCGTGAAATTCGTCGAAGATGACGAGGCCGTATCCGGCGAGTGACGGGTCGTGCTGCAGCAGCCTTGTGAGAATGCCTTCGGTGACGACTTCGATCCGCGTGTCCTTCCCGACCCTGGTATCGTGGCGGATGCGGTACCCGACCGTCTTGCCGACGGGCTCACCCAGCATGGCAGCCATGTATGTTGCGGCCGCGCGGGCGGCCAATCGCCGGGGTTCGAGCAGCACCAGTTTCTGTCCGGCCAGCCAGGGTTCATGCAGCAGGGCCAACGGGACACGCGTCGTCTTTCCCGCACCCGGTTGCGCCGTCAGCAAGGCCGCGCGTCCGTTTTCCAAGGTCCGGCGCAGAGCCGGGATCGCCTCTTCTATTGGTAATCCGACCATGGTAGGGTGCGTCTCCTGAAGAGGCTATAGCCTATAGCACATGGCCTATAGCGAATGGGATAGGGGCCGGGGCGAATCGCCTATCGCCGGAGTAATGAGGGTATGTTTCGTCCGGCCATAGGCTATAAGCCAAATGCCATAAGCTCTTATCCTTGACGAGGATACGCTTCACAGGGGGGTTATGAACCGGCTAGTGTGGACGAGCGACAAACCGGCCAAGGCCGGGTGGTATTGGTGGCGCGGGCTGGGAGAGGACATGGATCCGCTGATTCTCTATGTCGATGAGGTGGGGTATTTCCAATGGCCCGATGGGGCCTCGCAGGAAGTCGGACTGACGAAGGGCGAGTGGGCCGGTCCGATCGTCCCGCCGAGTGAGGATTGATAGTGCGATGATGGTTCTGCCTCAGACCTGTGAAAGGGCCTTGCTCGAACGGTTTTTGCGCGCCGAAGCCATGGCGCTCTGGGCGGTGCGGGCCGCTCAGACTCAGAATCTTCCCCGCCACGTGCAGACGTTTCTCCAGCGCCACGAGACCGACGAGCAGGATCACCTGCGGCAGTTCGAAGGGATGCTGGGCACCACGTCGCTGCGGGCGCCGACCCTGCCGACCGTGCCCTCGCAGTGGGAAATGCTGGCGGTGTTGTTATTCGGGTATGAGGCGCTGGGACTGGAATTCGCGACGCTCCTCGCAACAGTAAGGCCGGACCTGGCAGACATCCTCGAAGACGAACAGGTGCATGTCGGATTCTTCGAGAAGGAACTGAGGGCGATTCTGGCGGGCGGGGAGAGCGGAGCTCACCAGGCGAGGGAGGCGGCCCGTACCTGGTGGAAGAAACTGCCTCGCACGGTGGACCGGTATCTCGGTGATCCCTCCCTCACGCCGTATCGGGCAGAACTTCGGCACCACATCCTGTCGGTCATCCAGGAGCGATTCATTGCATTGGGCTTGCTGCCTGCCGGGCAGGCAGGCCGGTAATCTCCGACCCGCCTGCTCCGTTCCACCTCGCGCTAAAACTGCAGCGTGCCGTTGATGGCGGCCAGGACCTGATTCTTGTTCAGGCCGTCGTTGAAGGGCTGTCGTTGCCCGTCGAACCAATCGGCGCGCACTTCCGGACGGATCAACACATTGGGATGCGGCCGGTAGTTGAGGCCGACGCTGACGGAATAGAAGGACCCGGCAAAGGGCCCGAGGTTCGGGTTGTCGCGTACTGGGTTGCCTCCGACGCGGGTGCCGGCCTCGTCGCGCATCCATTCGAACCGGAGTCCCGCCCGCAGCTCATCGGTGAGGGTGTAATAGAGGTAGTTGTCGATGCCGTACCAGCGCGCGGTCCCGCCGTCGAGCCTGCCCTGATTTTGATAGGCATAGTGGTGGTGGAAGACATATTCCCACCGCTCCGCCGGATGCAGCGTGAAGATGGCGCTATAGCGGGTGCGGGTTTCGAATCGCGTCGCCACGGCGCTCGGTTCGTTGCCCGTCACCATCGCGAACGACAGAGACCAGAAATCGTTGGGTGCGCTGTACTTGATGCTCGCGAGCCCTGTCGTGCTGTCCTTGTCCCGATCCAGCGAATCCCAGCCGTTGACCAGTCCGCCCTGCAGCGTGACGCGGTCGTTGACATGCCAGGTTGCCAGTCCACCCCAATGGGTGAAGGGTCCGGCGAATTGATAGGCGTAGGACTTGGAATAGAAGAAGTTGTTGATGGACGGCACGCCTTCATACCCGATGATCGTGTAGAAGTGTCCGACCTTCACGGAGAAGGTCTGGTTGCCGACTTCCGCATAGGCCTGCGGCATCGCCAGGCCGTAATGTTGCCCTTGGGCGTTCCAGCGTTGTCCGCCGTTTTCCCGCCGCTCGACTCCGTTGCTCTGCGTGAGGAAGTAATCGTAGCCGTACATAAAGTCGAGGCGTCCGCCGATGCCCCAATTGCTGCCCGTGGCGGTCAGCGGCTTTTCGACGATCATGTACAACTGGTTGAGGACCGGAATATCACGGTCGATCGCGTTGTAGGGCCCGTTGAAATTGCTGCTCGGGCTGCTGGCGTTGTAGGTGTAGCCTCCATCGACCCAACCCCGGACGCGGAGGAAACCATCCTGCGGCAGGAAGCGACGGATGCCTTTCTCGTCCGCATGCCAGAGGGAGTCGGTCCACAACGGCTCGGTGGCCGGACTTCCTGCTGTGCCGGACGTTTGTGCGGAGATGGCGGGGGTGGACATGTCGCCCAGCGACAACCCGGTGGGCAACGACTGTGCGTGTGCGGCGCCGGTGCCGCCGCCGACTGCGAGGATGACTGCCATCATAAACCGGTTCACATGCTTCTTCGACATACCGCTACCTACCTCCTGTGAAAAGCTGCATTGCCCATTGCTGGGGGAGCCGGGTGTCGGGTGAGTGTCTCCCGGCGACGGACGATTGAGGCTGAACAGTCGGGCGATACGTGCCCGACGTCACCGCGGGCGGCAGTCTACCAAGTCACGGGACGGCAGAAAATAGGGAAAACTCTGTAGGCTGTCCAGGTGTTGTCTAGTATGGGGGTGAGAGAAATCCGTCTCTCGACGGGAGATCACTGAGGGAGAAGCCGGAAGCGAGTCGTGGCGGAGGTTAGCTTGCGACCGTTACGAGCCCGCCGACGACGCCGATCTTGCGGAACTTCTGATCGCGTTGCTCAAGCAGTTGATCAGTCGGCAATTCCGCCAGGGCATAGAGCTGATTGGCGAGGGCCTTGGCAACCCGATCGCACATGGCTCTGGGGTCACGATGTGCGCCGCCCAACGGTTCCGGAATCACTTCATCGACGATGCCGAGTCCGACCAGATCCTGCGCGGTCATTTTCAGTGATGCTGCGGCATCCGGGACCTTTGACGGATCATCGTACAGAATCGCCGCGCACCCCTCGGGAGAAATGACGGAATAGACGGAATGTTCCAGCATGAGGATGCGGTCGCTCACGCCCAACGCCAGGGCTCCGCCGCTGCCGCCTTCGCCGATGACGACGGACATGATGGGCACGGTCAGCCGGGACATGACGAATAGGTTTCTGGCGATCGCTTCAGACTGTCCTCGTTCTTCCGCGCCGATACCGGGATAGGCACCGGGGGTGTCGATCAGCGTAATGATCGGACGGCCGAACTTTTCCGCCAGACGCATGAGCCTCAACGCTTTCCGGTAGCCTTCCGGATTAGGCATGCCGAAGTTCCGCTGCATACGCTCTTTCAGGGTTTTTCCCTTCTGATGGCCGATGATCATCACCGACCGGTCGTTAAAGCGGGCAAACCCTCCTACGATTGCGCGGTCGTCGCCGAAGTTGCGGTCGCCGTGCAGTTCGAGGAATTCACGTGAGAGTTCGTTGATATAGTCGAGGGTCGTGGGCCGCTGAGGATGGCGGGCCAGTTGGGTGCGTTGCCAGGGCGTCAGGGTCGTATAGAGCTGGTGCTCGACCTGGGCGAGTTTTGTCCGGAGCTTGCGGATTTCGTCCTGAGTACCGGACTTGGGAGACTCGGCGGAGGCCAGCTTCTCGATTTTCTCTTCGAGTTCGCGGATCGGTTTTTCAAAGTCGAGGTAGTCTCTCATACTGCTGAACCCCCTTAAGGGTGTTGCCTAGGTTCGCCTAGGTTACCAAAGTGATGGCGCCCTTGCCTAGCACTTCCTCAATATCGGCGACAAAATGCTCGCTGGGAGTGATCTTGACGTTGGGGAGGGGAGAGGTTCGCGCTTCCATCGTACCGCCGAGGGCCATGACCAGAGAGACGCTCGAAGCACCGGGATATTTCTGGAACACCTGTCGGAGCATCGGCAGTCTGGTGGAGGCCGTCGGTCCGTCGTGCAGGCGAATCATCACCCGCGAAATCCCTGTGTTCTGCAAATCAGCCAGCGGTTCGATCTTGGTCCCGCGCAACTTGGTGCCCTTGTCTCCGCGATCCACGGTCCCCGTCAATCGCACGACCCGTTCCGGCACGATCATCTCGGCATGGTCTCGATACAGGTCGGGGAAGGCTATCACTTCTATCAGCCCATGTAAATCCTCCAGCGTGAGGTAGGCCATGCGGTCGCCTTTTTTGGTGAGCATGGATTTCACCGCGGTGATGATCCCGCAGAGCTTGACCTCGCGTCCGTCCGGTACATCGGGGATTTGCATGGTCGTGGTGTTGGCGAAGAGTTGGATGGCTGCTTCATACCGCGCCAGCGGATGGGCGCTGATGTAGAAGCCGGTCAACTCACGCTCGTATTTCAACAACTCGCCCTGGCTCCACTCGGGCACGTCGGGCAAGGCCGGCTCATCCAGTTTCTGCGGCATGCCGATGGTGTCGTCGCCGAAGATACTGGTCTGGCCGAGCGCGCGTTCTTTCTGGATGCTCATTCCTTCGTCCATGGCCTGGTCGAGCACGGCCAGGTATTGCGAGCGCCGTCCACCCATGGAATCGAATGCCCCGGCTTTGATCAAGCCTTCCATCATCCGTTTGTTCAACTTGCGCAGATCGACCCGGCGGAAGAGATCGAAGAAGGAGCGGAACGGGCCGGTCTCGTTGCGGACTTCGATGATGGCCTCGACGGCTCCCTCGCCGACATTTTTGATGGCCGCCAGGCCGAAGCGGATGCTCTGATCGACGACGGCGAAATTCTTCTGGCTCTGGTTCACGTCCGGCGGCAGCACCGGAATGCCGAGCCCGCGACATTCGGTGAAGTAGCCGACGATCTTGTCGGCGTTGCCCATGTCGGTGGTCATCAATGCCGCCATGAACTCGGTCGGATAATGGGCCTTGAGGTAGGCCGTTTGATAACAGACCACCGCGTAGGCCGCCGCGTGGGATTTGTTGAAGCCGTATCCGGCGAATTTCTGGATCAACTCGTAGAGTTTGTCGGCTTTTTTCTCCGCGATTTTCTTCTGCTTCGCGCCCTCCAGGAATTGGACCCGGAGCTTTTCCATTTCCTCCGGTTTCTTCTTGCCCATGGCGCGGCGGAGAATGTCCGCTTGTCCCAGCGAGAAGCCGGCCACCTTGTTGGCGATGGCCATGACCTGTTCCTGGTAGACGATGACGCCATACGTGTCCTTCAGGATCGGCTCGAGCTCGGGCATCTCATAGGCGATCGGAATTTTGCCCTGTTTGCGCTTGATGAAGTCCGGAATCAGGTCCATGGGGCCGGGGCGGTAGAGCGCGATGATCGCGATGATGTCTTCGAACCGGTCGGGCTTCAAGCCCATTAAGAGATCGCGCATGCCGGAACTTTCGAGCTGGAAGATGCCGGTAGTTTTTCCGGACGACAGCAGCGCGAACGTGTCGGGATCGTCGAACGGAAGTTGCTCGACGCGCAGAGGCGGACGATCAGGGCGCACCTCATTGACCAGCGTCTCCGCCCGCTGAATCATCGTCAACGTCTTCAGCCCGAGGAAGTCGAATTTGACCAAGCCGATTTTTTCGACATCACCCATGGAATACTGGGTGACGATTTCGTCCTTGGGGCCTTTATAGAGCGGGACATGTTCGGTAAGCGGCTGATCGGAGATCACGATACCGGCCGCATGGGTGGACGCATGCCGGGCGAGGCCTTCAAGCGACTGCGCCACGGACATGAGTTCCTTCACCTTCACATCTTTATCGACCAGCTCCTTCAGGCGCGGCTCCTGTTCGAGCGCCTTGTCGAGCGTCATCTTCAAATCGTCGGGGACGAGTTTGGCGATCCGGTCGACTTCGGCATACGGCATTTCGAGCACGCGGCCCACGTCTCGAATGGCGGCCTTGGCCTTCATCGTTCCGAACGTGATGATCTGCGCCACGTGGTCTTCGCCGTATTTATGGATGACGTAGTTGATGACCTCATCCCGGCGGTCCATGCAGAAGTCCATGTCGATGTCGGGGAGGGACACACGCTCGGGGTTCAAGAATCGTTCGAACAGCAGCGAGTAGACCAGCGGATCGAGATCGGTGATGCGTAGCGCATAGGCGACGAGGCTGCCGGCGGCGGAGCCGCGCCCAGGCCCCACGGGGATGCCGCGTGAGCGGGCAAACTTGATGATGTCCCAGACGATGAGGAAGTAGCCGGCGAATCCCATCGAGCAGATCACCGCGACTTCTTCTTTCAACCGGACCTGATAGGCGATCTCGGGAATGGAGCTCGGCCGTTCCTTGAGGCGCGCCGCCAACCCTTCAAGGGCCAGTTGCTCCACATAGGATTCGCGAGTGTAGCCTTCCGGCACTGTGAACTGGGGCAGATAGGTTTTGTTCAGCGCCAGTTCGAGGGTGCAGGCTTCGGCGATCTTGACGGTGTTGGAGACGGCCGTCGGCATTTCCTTGAATTCGACCAGCGCCTGTTCGGTGGACTTCACGTAGAGCTGGTCCGTGTCGAACTTCATGCGGTTGGGGTCGTTGATCGTTTTGCCGGTCTGCAAGCACAACATCAGGTCATGGGGACGCGAATCTTCTGCTTTCAGATAATGACAATCGTTCGTGCCGGCGAGCGGGATGCCCAACTTCTTGTGGATGTCGAGCAGTCCGTCGTTGGCGATGCGTTGGTGCTCCAGCCCGTTGGCTTGGAGTTCGAGGTAATAATTGTCCTTGCCGAAAATCTCCCTGTACTCACCGGCCGCCTTGGTGGCGCCCGCCAGGTCTTTCTGCCCGATGAGGTAGGCAACCTCGCCGCTGAGACAACCGGAGAGACCGATCAATCCCTCGTGGTGTTGTTGGAGAATTTTCTTATCCATCCTGGGCTTATAGTAGAAACCTTCAAGGTAGGCTTTGCTTACCAGTTTGATGAGGTTCTGGTATCCTTTGAGGTTTGTCGCGAGCAGGATCAGATGGTAGTAGTCGTTGTGCGCGAGGTGGGAGTTCTTCTCGAGCCGGCTACCCGGTGCCATGTAGGCTTCGCACCCGATGATGGGTTTGACCCCCGCTTCCTTCGCCTTCCGGTAGAACTCCACCGCCCCGAACATGTTGCCATGATCGGTCATCGCGACGGCCGGTTGCCCGAACGACTTCACCTGTTGCATCAGGGGATCGATCTGATTGGCGCCGTCGAGGAGGCTGTATTGGGTATGGAGATGCAGATGAACGAATTGTGATGCCACGGGCGAATTGTAGTGAGAGGGAAAGTTGAAGTCAAACAGAGGGAGAGGGAGAGGCGGATGGCCACGGAAGCCTCGAAGGCGGGGCCGGCTCACTGCCTCGCCGGCGTGCGCGAGCATGACGCTCATTATTTTTCGCGTCGCGCACCTCGCGCAACGCGCGGCCTCGGAAACCCCTCGCCTGGGTAAATGGCGCGTCTCGGCGTGCCAGTGGGTCGGGCGGGTAAGAAGGTGGCGCGCAGTTGGTGTCTTCCCCGACCGCCCTCCCTGGAGAGAGAATGGCGGCCTCAGGAGGCCCTCGCCTGGGTAAATGGCGCGTCTCGGCGCGCCAGTGGGTTGGGCGGGTACGAAGGTCGCACGCAGTTGAAGGCTTCCTTCGGCCACCCTCCACCGTTCCCGCGTTCTCTCCATTGACAGTTTTCGTTCTCAAGACTAGCCTGTCACTGATTTTGCGTAGGTAACGATTGTCGCGTTTCGCTCTTATAGACCGGAGTCTCGAGACAATCCGGTTGGTAAACAGGTCGTTCTCATGACGGAGCAAAAAGACGACAAACCGAAATTGCCGCTGGCTGCGTTGCTGGCCTTGCTGCTGGCGGCGGTGAGCAGCTTGATCATTTATCAGGTGCCCATCAAGACCTCGCGCCCCATCGATAAGGAGGCGGAGAAATCTGCCTCGGTCGTCCGTGCTCGCGTTCAGTCGAGGCTCTGGCAGGATCCGTTCGAGGCGGTGGCGACCCATCTCCAGAAAGAGAAGGCCGCTGGAGACAGGGAGCATGCGCACCATACCTCGCCGGGTCTCGTGGATGGGGCTAATGCGTCCAAGGGGGCGTTCCGTTTTCGCCTGATGCCGGTGTTTGTCGACGGGAGTCCCTATGCCAGCGGCGTGGAGTCGAGATTGCGCGATCGTTATGCGTTGGTTTCGGCGTTGGGCGCTGCCGGGTATTTGCCGGAGTCCGGAGAATCCATCCGGTACTTTGAATGGAAGTCGACCGCGGGCGTGACGACAGTCGTCCCGGCCGAATGGTTCGTGCCAGGGCCCAGGCTCCCAAAATCGGACCGTGGGGTTGCGCCGGAGGAGCCGAGGTTGCACGAAGCCCAGGCGATTCTTGTGCTGTGGCTGAAAGAGCAGGACCTTGGTGCGAAGCCCTTGCACGAACTGACGAACTTGGCGAGCTATCTCAAGAAGGAAATGAATACGACCCCCTCGGCCTATCGAGTGTTGGGGCCTCGTACCTCCGGTTCACTGAGTGCCATGTTGGAGGAACTCACGCGGCTTTCTCCGTCGGGAGCCCCGAAGGCGGACTGTGGTGCAGTCATTCAACCGGTCGTTTCAGCGGTGTTGAAGGACGCCGAGTTTTATTCCTCCTGGGCCACGGCTGCCGATCCGGTACTCCTGGACGAGGCTTCCGGCCGGCAAACGGAGAGGCCGGTCGAGAATCGATTCGCATCCGCCTGCCTGAAGTTGATCCGCACGATCGGATCCGACGACGCGCTGGCGAGTGAATTGGTGCTGGAGTTGGCGCGCCGGAAGATCGACCTGACTGCGCCCTCGGAGATTCCTCATATCGCGTTGATTGCGGAATGGGACACGCTCTATGGCCGATCCTTGCCGCGGACATTTGTGGCGGTCGCCAACAGGCTTGCCAAAAAGCGCGAACAGCCGTTGGCCTACTATCTCGACGAACTTCGCACGGAACAGTATCCGGACTGGGTGCATCGGTATTCGTATTTGGCCGGGCTCGACGGCGAATTGCCGCCAAAGGACAACGCGAAGGATGCAGGCGGCGGCAAGGGCAAACCAAGCGACAAGTGGCTGGGAGGCGAACCGGTGGTCGAGGATGTGCCCGTCGGGCGAAGCCAACTCGATTATCTGCGTCGTTTGGTGGAGCAGTTGAAGCAGGAGGAAACGGTCTCCGAGGTGGAATTCAAGGCCATCGGTGTCCTGGGGAGCGATGTCTATGACAAGCTCATGATCCTGCAGGCGTTGCGCAAGGACTTTCCCCACGCCCTGTTTTTCACGACCGATCTCGACTCCCGATTGACCCATTCCAGTCAACTGCCGTGGACGCGGAATCTCGTGGTGGCCTCTCATTTCGGACTCGAACTGGAACCCGGGATCCAGGCGCCCATTCCGCCCTTCCGCGACAGTTATCAAACCGCGCTCTTTTATTCGGTGCTTCGCGCGGTGGGATACCTTGAGGTGTCGTCTCAGAACACCCATATGGAATTGCCGGACGGCAGGCCATATGCGACGGAGGTCCTGCCGCGCGTCTACGAAGTCGGTCGGCGCGGTGCGGTCGATCTCAGTCCGGACCCGATCCATCAAACGAATGCGCCTTCAAGTATCCATCTGCCGCGTCCCGATGTCGATCCGGCCAGCGGCGCGCTGCGCTTCCCGTCGCCTCGTACGATCGGACTGCTCCTGGTGGCCGCCGGTTTGATGTTCTTCTGCACCATCTTGATCAACAGCGAACTTTGGGCACTGTGCCGGCGGCGCACGGGAACGGGGTTGCTCGCCGGCACTTTCCTGTTGGGTTTGTTGGCGGTCGGACTAGTCGGCAGTGCCATGCTGGACGGCACGGGCGGCGAACCGTTTTCATTGACCGACGGCATCAGCGTCTGGCCGACGGCGAGCATGCGCCTGCTCGCTTTCGTGCTCTGCGTGATCTTCTTCGCTCACTCCTGGTGGCGATTACAGGAGAACGGTGCGGCACAGATCAGGAGATTTCGATTTCTACCCCCCAAGACTGCTGTTCCGCACCCGTCACGTTCCTGGATCGGCATCCACAAGTGGCTTCCGAACCCGTCCGGTTCTGTGGAGGCGCGACAGCTCTGGCGCGAGTATCGCCGGCTCGGCGAATGGCAGGAGCGGGCATGGCGTGTCGTGCCGCAGGCAGTCGTGTATATGTTCCTCGGTATTGCGTTGATGTGGCTGTTCGGTTTTCCCGTCATGCCTTGTCGGGGCAATGCCTGTTTTACGCTCAATTACATCATTCTGGGGGTGAGCGTCGTCTCGATGACGCTGCTGATGTTTTATGTCGTCGATGCGACGCGCCTGTGTCGCCGGCTGATCATGATTATGATCGATACCAGGATCGAGTGGCCGCAGCGGCTGCTCGTGCGGGAAGCCGCCAGGCGCGAGGTGGATCACGCCTTTGTGCACGAATGGCTGGGGATTCAGTTTATTGCGAAGCGGACGGCGGTCATCAGCGCCATGATCTATTATCCGTTCGTGATTGTGTTTCCGATGGCGGTGGCGCGGCACAGTTACTTCGACCGATGGGACTTTCCCGCGGGCTTGGTGACGATCTTTGCGCTCAATGCGCTATACGCGTTCGGCAACGGTGTCTTTCTGCGTCGCTCCGCCGAGCGCGCAAAACGGGAGGCGGTGAGGCAGTTGAAGCGCCGACTCAAGGATCTGACCGACGAGCCGGTCTTCAGGCGCAAGAAGCGCCACGAGGTCGAACGCATGGTCGAGTTGATCGAACAGACGCAGGAAGGAGCCTTTCTGCCGTTTACCCGCCATCCCTTGTTCGGTGCGATTGCGTTGCCGACGGGCGGCACCGGTCTGGTGTTCTTGCTGGAGTATCTGGCCACGCTCTGGTGAGGCGCCTGGCCATGGGCAGATCGACTATGTGAGGCCGTCTCCGCCCAACCCGCTTTCACGCAGCCTGCGAATCCTCATGCGCGGCAATGGCCGACCGGACCCGTTCGCCGCCTCCTTGTTTCGTGTCTATGGACCTGATACACTTCAGTCGTTCGCGTAAGACCTTCTGTAGCCGGGGGCAGCAGCCCTTGAATCTCTGAAGTCTTACGCGATTGTTGTTGGTGCCCGCAGCCGCGCCGTTTCCGCTGAGCATACCGCCGAAGGTTCTTTCCTCCGTCGTTCGCATCGCCAGCCCGTCACAGCCGTGGGAATTCTTTTACCCGTTCTAGAGGTGTGTCGTTGTTTCACGAATTCAGTTCCATTCTCCGGGCCTTCTTTCGCCAATCTGCAGGCAGCCTGTATCACATGGTCATCGTAGCAATGTGCGCAGGGATTGCGCTGCTGTTGCCGGTCGGAGCCGCCCGGTTCTTGTCGTTCTGGTCGCATGTCGAACAGGACAAGGTGTCGCTCATCGCGGTGGAGATGACTGCCGTCGTGCTGTTGATGACCGGCATCAACTTCGTCCATCGTAGTTTCCGCGATCGGGCGCTCGCCGATGCTGCGCGGGGTGCCGGGCTCGTCTCGTTTTTTCCTCGTCCCGCGCCGGAGGCCCAGCGACGTATCATGCGCGTGAAGGAAGAGCAGGGGGCCGGCCGCACGGTCATGGTCATCGGCTCCAGTGGATCCGGGTCCCTGATGGATCAGGTGGGAGATCTGTCGTCGGTGCTCGACGGTTGCCTGGAGGCGAAAATTTTCCTCGTGAATCCTTTTGCTCAGGATACGCAGACCAGGATGGAGGCCTTTGGTCGTCCCGCCGATGCGTTTCCGGCGTTTCGCGAGGAGGTCCGGCAGAGTATTGCCGTGCTGAAGCGGTTAAAGGCGATGGGGAAGGTCGTGAAGTTGAAGCTGTACTCCGATCCTCCGCTGGTCAAGCTGGTGATCCTCGGCGAGTATCTCTGGCTGCAGCATGGCCCCGCCGATCCGGCTGTGCAGCACATGCCGGAATATGTCCTGCGGCGCAGTCGCAAGGAACAGGGGCTGTATACCTTCTACGCGCAATACTTCTTGCAGCGTTGGGAGAATGCCGATTTTCCTGAATACGATCTGGAGACCGACGAGCTGCTGTATCGCAGTCGAACCGGTCAGGAGATTCGACGGGAGCCGGTGGAGATCGGGACTGCTCCGGTTGCCGCACATTTCGCGGAAACGGCGCGGGTCGATGCGCGCGAAGCCTTCCAATTGCTGCACGCGCCGGGTCCGTACCTGCCGGCTCGCGGGTACGACGTCGAGTAGGGCATTGACTCCCTCATTCGACCTGCCTGTGCAATGGCATGGTGAGTTCTCTTCCTCAGCATGGCCGACTCTCCGGCTCTGTGGTATGACTATGACGGTCGTGGCGATACACCTCTGGCCGGTCGTATGTGTGGGAGGGCGTGAAGGGTGATGGGTGGTGGGATGGAGCGAATCGGAGCCGCCTCGTTGACGACGTTTTTTTCATACGGATTCCGGCCGTTTTTCCTGGGGGCTTCGCTGTTCGCCGGTGTGGCGATTCCCGTCTGGATTCTGATCCTGGCCGGAACCGGGAATCCGGTCCTGCTCTCCGCCGGTCGCGACTGGCATGTGCATGAGATGCTCTTCGGATTTCTCCCTGCGGTGATCGCCGGCTTCCTCCTCACGGCGGTGCCTAACTGGACGGATCGTCCGGCGATTCAAGGCAGGGAGCTGATGATCCTCTTCATCCTATGGCTGGCCGGACGTATGGCCATGGCGATTCCTCTGCTGTCACCGATGTTCACCGCTCTCGTGGACGGGGCGTTTCTCGTCGCGTTGGTAGGTCTAGTATGGCGGGAACTTGCCGCTGGGAACAGCTGGAACCATGCGCCGGTGGCCGTGGCGATCAGTCTGTACGCCGCCGCGAATGTGACCTTCCATGTCTTTTCCGTGAACGGCGCGGAGCCCGACCTTGCGCTCCGGCTCGCGCTCGCCCTGGACCTCTTCCTACTGACCTTCATCGGCGGGCGGCTCACGCCGAACTTCACACGAGAATTTCTGGTTGGTCAGGGAAAGCGCGAACGCCCTGCGCCGTTTTCCAGTTTCGACGGACTCTCAATCGCTCTAGTCCTCGTGGCAGCACTGGCTTGGACGGCGCTGCCGTCGGCCTCGGCAACGGGCTGGACCTTCCTCGCTGCCGGGGCCGTGAATCTCGGTCGGCTCGTGCGCTGGTACGGCTGGCTCACGTGGCGTGAACCGCTCGTGCTGAGCCTGCATGTGGGGTACGGATGGCTCGTCTTGTCGATGCTGCTTCTCGGCTGCGCGCGGCTGGGAATCGGGCTCGCGAAAGAAGATGCGGTGCATGCCTTGACCACCGGTGCCGTCGGTGCGATGACCTTGGCGGTGATGACGCGTGCGAGTCTCGGCCATACGGGACGTCCCAAACAGGCTGATCCCGCGACGGTCTGCGTCTATGTGTTGGTGATCCTCGGCGCCGCGTTACGGGTCTTCGGGCCAACCACCGGCGTTCCGACGAATCTGGTGTTGGGCTTCGCCGGGGCTGCGTGGAGCGGCGCCTATCTGCTGTTTGCTGTGGTCTATGGGCCGTATCTTATTCGCCCGAGCCTGGATGAGTGAGGGGAAGAGGGCCTGCCGATCAGTGACGTGTTGAGTTGGTTGAAGCGGTGTAGGTGGTCGAGACTCAGGATGGAGCGATGTGCTGCCGGTTAGAGTTCCTCGCCGTACTTCAGGAAGTGCTGCTCCTTGGCGCCGGCAATCCAGTTGTCGTGGCGGATGCGATCGGGGAAGGTGTTGAGTTCCGATGCCATGTGTTCGACGTCTTGTTCCTTCCATTCGGCGATTTGGCGAAATGTGAACATGCCCATGCGATTGAGGACGCGCTCCATCACCGGGCCGATCCCGTGGATCTGTTTGAGATCGTCTTTCTGGGCCGGGTGGCCTTTGCCTGCGCCTTTTTTGGTCGAGGCGATGGCGGGTGAACCGGGTTCGGTCGTTCCTGTAGTCTTGCCTTGCGCGCTGAACCGCTGGGCCACGCGATACTCGACGAGTCGTTTGCGGAGCGCTCCGATCTCTTCTTCACGCTCGGTCACATCCATCACACGACGCTCTTCGGCTTCACGGAGCGCGATGTCTTTTTTCTCCACCTCGCCCCGGAACATCTCCAGCTCTTCGACGGTCGCCCGCAAGCGCTGAATCTCCGCGTCCCGTTCCTGCAATGTTTCTCCAAAGCGCGCGAGGTCTTCCTGGCTCTGCGTTCGCAGGTTGGCGAGGTCCAGTTCGATTGCATTGAGGCGTGCCTGGGTCTGTGCGAGTTCCTGTTCTTTGGCTTGCAGGGTGGACGACGCGCGGGCGCGATCCTGTTCCTGTTCGCGCTCCAATCGGCGACTCTTTTCCAGGAACGGTTCTAACTCTTCCGTACGGGCGCGCAGCCGGGCGATCTCGGCATCTTTCGGCGCCAGTTGCTCCACCCAGGTTTTTAGGGTAGCAATCTCCTGGTCGCGGGCGATCAGCACGTCTTCCGCATTCTCCATCTGCGCCTGCATTTCGGCGAATCCCGTCGATTGTGTCTTGATCATGGCTTCGGCTTCTTCGACCTCGCGTCGGAGGGTATCCCGTTCCCGTTCGGCTGCATGCAGGTGCATACTCTTTTCCCGGACTTCCGTCTGCAAGGCCGTGAGTTGTTCGACCTTGACGGCAAGATCGGCGGTCAGGTCTTTAAGCGCCGCTTCCGAGGTGATCATCTTGCCTTCCAGCATCTGGACAGCCGAGGTGCGCACCTTCAACTCATGGTTGAGGGTATCCAGTTCATGTTCGCGCCCGCGGAGTCGGGTGGCGATTTCGGACAGCTGCTGACGTTTTTCAGAGGTGGCAAAGCTGCGGAGCAGCCAGCCCATCATCAGTCCGATGGTCGCTGCCACCAGCAAGCACCCCACCATTTGCAGAATCATGGCTCCCATAGGTTCACCGTTCCTCTTTCACACGAAATTCGATGCGCCGGTTTTTCTTCGACGCGGCGCGCGTCCGGTCCTGGCTCAGGGGGCGCGTCGATCCATAACCGACGGCGGTCAGCCGATTCGGTACCTGATGTTCCATGAGGTATTGCCGGACCGCTTCTGCTCTGGTGCGGCTCAGTTGGAGGTTGTAGTCGGGATCGCCGTAGGAGTCGGTGTGGCCGCCGATTTCGATGACTGCCTCGGGTGCCCGCTTGAGGGCCGGCACGAGTTTGTCGACCACGGCTCGCCCCTTCGAGGTGAGGACCGCGCTGTTACTTTCGAAAGCAATATGCTCGCTGCGCAATACCTCGTCCAGTCCGGCTTGCACCTGAGCACGTGATGCATGCAGTGTGGCGGACGGCTGGCCGGCGGGTGCAAGGTTGGCCTGACTCGCGGAGCCTGACGATGCGATGGTCACCTGGTCCTGCACGTGTATGGATGTTCCGAGCAGTGAAGCCACTTCATGAAGCAGTGTTGTTTTTGCGTCCGCGCTGGGTACTGTGCCTTTTACCGTCACCGCCTGGCCGGAAAGCGAGAGCGTGGCCTGACGGTGTTGAAGTGTGACCGCCTGAGTGAGGAGCGCGGGGAGGGCGGTTTCCCATCCAGCGGCCTGACCGTCTTCGATGATGGTCAGATTGTCGGTGACTCGCAGCCTGAGGCTCTTGGCGAGCTCCTGTGCACGCGCCACCGCGGCGACTTTGGCGTCCTCGCTGGACACCGCACCGGACAGGGTCAGCTGGCCGTTTTCAATATGGGCACTGAACGCAAGGTGACCGGTCGCCGACGACGTCACCGGCAGGTGTCGAGGGATGCAGAGGAAGGCCAGTAATGTGAGGGCGAAGAGTCCTACGCCGAAAATAATTCCGCGCGACATGCGCAAGCCTTTAACGTCTCAGGCAAGAGGCCCCGGTACGGCATCGAGCCGCCGTGGGCTGGTGTCGTTTCAAGAGTTCGAGTGTTACTTGATTAAGGTGATGCGTCGCCTCATGTTGGCGCATCTCTATCGGCGGAAGGGTATCACATCGCCGCCACTCATGCTAGCCTGGATTCTTCAGTAGAGGCCGGCGTCTATCCGGTGATTTCGCGTCGCGCAGCCTGCGTTCGGGGTCCAGCTCAGCTGTGTTCGGCTTGCAGTCGCCGTGAGCCATCTGGTATTGTCACGGCGCTTTTCGTCTAGCTCATGGTTTCCCACCCACACGATATCAATAGTTGAAGGAGTTCATCATGGCCAGCATTGCGCGGGCACTGATCAGTGTTTCTGATAAGACCGGAGTCGTCGAGATGGCGAAGGGGTTGGCGGCCCTGGGCGCCGAAGTATTGTCCACCGGTGGAACCGCGAAAGCCTTGCGCGAGGCAGGCGTGGCTGTTACCGACGTGGCCGCGTACACGGGATCGCCGGAGATCCTGGACGGGCGCGTGAAAACGTTGCACCCGAAAATTCATGGGGGACTGCTCGGCCGCCGTCGCGTGCCCGATCATGTGGCGCAGATGCGGCAACATGGCATCGGCAGCATCGATGTGGTGGTGGTCAATCTGTATCCCTTCGAATCGACGATCGCGAAGCCCAATTGTCCGTTCGAAGAGGCCATCGAAAATATCGACATCGGTGGCCCGTCGATGTTGCGATCCGCCGCGAAGAATCATGAAGACGTGCTGGTCCTGGTCGATCCCGCCGACTACGGCCGGGTGCTGGAGGCGCTGAAGTCCGGTTCGGTGACGCCCGCGTTGCGCCGCGAGTTGGCGATGAAGGTGTTTCAGCATACGGCCCGGTACGACAGTCTGATCGCCGGGTATCTCGAAAGGCAGGTGCAGGGGGGCGAGGTGAAATTCCCCGCCATCCTCTCGCTGCAGTTCGAGCGTGTGGAGACCTTGCGGTATGGAGAAAATCCGCATCAGCAGGGGGCGTTCTATCGAGAAATGAATGCCAAGGAACCGGCCGTGTCGCGCGGGAAAATTCTGCACGGCAAGGCCATGTCCTATAATAATTTCCTCGACTCCAATTCGGCGCTCGAACTTGTGAAGGAGTTCGAGCAGACCGCGGTGGCCATCATCAAGCACAATAACCCTTGCGGCTGCGCACTCGGTACGACACCGGTGGACGCTTATGTGAGGGCGCGCGCGACCGACCCCGTGTCGGCGTTCGGCGGCGTCATTGCCTTCAATCGTCCGGTGGATTTGGCTGCGGCAAAGGAAATCACCTCGACTTTCGTCGAGGTCGTCATCGCGCCGGGCTTCGCCGAGGATGCGCTGGCTGAACTCAAGCGCAAGAAGGACATTCGTCTCCTGGACGTGGGACCGCTGAGCAAGGCGACTGCGGAGGGATACGATCTCAAGAAGCTGGTCGGCGGCTTGATCGTGCAGGATCGCGATCTAGGCACGATCAAGGACATCAAGTCATTGGCGGTTCCGACCTCGCGCAAGCCGACCGAGGAAGAATATGCCGCCTGCGCGTTTGCCTGGGTGGTTTGTAAACATGTGAAGTCGAACGCCATCATCTATGGGCGTCCTGGTGAAATCGTGGGAATCGGAGCCGGACAGATGAGTCGCGTGGACTCGGTGAAACTGGCCGTCATGAAAGCCCAGTCGCCCGTGAAAGGCTGCGTGATGGCGTCAGATGCCTTTTTCCCATTCCGTGACGGCATCGATGCGGCGGCGGAAGCCGGCATTACCTGTGTCATTCAGCCTGGTGGTTCGATCCGCGATCCTGAAGTGACGAAGGCCGTGGACGAGCATGGGATGGCGATGATTCTGACGGGCATGCGCCACTTCCGCCATTGAGGGACGTTGAAACGGGCCCCGACGTCGTTCTCGACTCGAAAAAATCCTCAACGTAGCCCTGAGGCTACGCCTCCGGTTTTTTCTCGCCTGCGGCCTTGCCGTTAGGTCCGTTTGAACGCCCTCAGGGACCTGGATGGTTCAGACTGATCTGGGCGAGCAGCAAAGCGTCTCGGTAGTTCCATCGGGTCTGTGAGTCGCAGACCGGTTCGAACATCCATAAAGTAAAGGTTGAGCTGTGAAGATTCTTGTGGTCGGTGGCGGCGGACGGGAACATGCCATGGTGTGGAAGATCGCCCAAAGTCCGCGGAAGCCGCAAATTTTTTGTGCGCCGGGGAATGCCGGTATCGAAGGTCTCGCCACCTGTGTCCCGATCAAGGCCGACGATATCGAGGGGCTCAAGGCGTTTGCACTCAAGGAGCAGATCGATCTCACCGTAGTCGGCCCGGAAGCGCCGTTGGCGCTGGGCATTGCGGATGAGTTTCGCAAGGCGCGACTGAAAATCTTCGGTCCGACCAGGGCTGCCGCTCGCCTGGAATCCAGCAAGAGTTTCTCCAAAGACATCATGGCCGCCAATCGAATCCCGACAGCGGCTGCGCGCAGTTTCGAGCGGATGGACCAGGCGCTGGCCTATCTGGACGAGCAGCCGGTTCCGATTGTGGTCAAGGCCGACGGTCTCGCGCAGGGCAAAGGGGTGGTCGTGGCTACGACACGCGAGGAAGCCAAGCAGGCCGTCCGCGATGCCATGGAAAAATCCCTGTTCGGCCAGGCCGGACATCGCGTGCTGATCGAAGAGTTTCTGGACGGCGAAGAGCTGACGCTCATGGCCTTCACCGACGGGAAGACCGTGGTCCCTATGGTGCCGGCTCAGGACCACAAACGAGTGGGAGACGGCGACAGCGGACCCAATACCGGCGGCATGGGCGCCTATGCTCCGGCGCCGATCGCCACGGCCACGCTTCGTGAGCAGGTGGCGCGTCAGGTGCTGCAGCCGACGGTCGATGCGCTGGCCCGCCTGGGTTGCCCTTTCCAAGGTGTGCTCTATGCCGGCCTCATGGTCGTCAAGGGCACGCCCTATGTGTTGGAGTTCAATGCGCGCATGGGGGATCCTGAAACTGAGGTGGTGCTGCCGCTCTTAAAAACCGATCTGGTCGAGGTGATGGAGGCGGTGGTCGAGCACCGCCTGGATGCATTGACGGTGGAATGGTATCCGGATACGGCCGTGTGCGTCGTGATGACGTCGCCGGGTTATCCCGGTTCCTATCCGACCGGCCTTCCCATTCAGGGGCTGCCTGTTACATCCGGCGAATCGCGCGTCGCGGTCTTCCACGCCGGCACCAAACGGGAGTCGGGGCGCATAGTGACTGCGGGCGGACGAGTTCTAGCGGTCACCGCCTGGGGGTCGTCGTTGCTCGATGCACGGGCGCAAGTGTATCAAGCGGTGCCTTCGATTTTGTTTGAAGGCCGCCATTATCGAACCGATATCGCGCATCGGGCCTTGCCACACAAGATCTGATCCGGGCAGTTTCCGGTCCTCTTATTCCATGGCGCTACTCCTTCCCTTTACCGACACCACCTGCGATCGCGTTCTGCCTGAGGTTCGACGGGTGTTGGATGCGCACGGCGTCGTCGCACTGCCCACCGAAACGTATTACGGTTTGGCGGTCCGCCCGACGGACACAGCGGCTCTGCAGAATCTGATGGAATTAAAAGGTCGGCCTACCGATAAGCCGATCCTGGTGCTCATCGGAAGTCCGGGCCAATTGCCTCAGTTGGTGCGCTCCATTTCTCCTGCCGCCGCCCTTCTCATGGAACTGTTCTGGCCTGGACCCTTGACCATCGTGTTTCCGGCGGCGCCTGACTTGCCGGCGCTGTTGACGGCGGGGACCGGAACGATCGGGGTGCGGCAGTCTCCCTTGCTTCAACTTCAGCATTTGTTGCGGCACACCGGCCCCCTGACCGGGACCAGTGCCAATCGTTCTTCAGAACCCCCGATCGACAACGCCGAGGCAGTGCAGCGCGCGTTGGGGGCAGGGGTGGATCTTATTTTGGATGGAGGGCACACGCCGGGAGGGCTCCCTTCTACCATGGTGGATGCACGCGACCGCCCTCACCTGCTTCGAGCCGGGGCCTTCCCCACGGACCTGATTCGCGTGTCGCTTAGGCGGCAAGGATACGAACTTTCATCATGATTTGATGCTCGGTTGTCGGTATAATTCACCCTCATGGGAGGATCACTTATGCTCATTCGTTCACGTCGCGCGGTGATGGGACTGTCTACGCTCGGGGTCGGTGCGATGCTTCTGCTGTCGGGGTGCGATTTCTGGCCGCCGGCTCTCCAGGCTCAGATCGAACAGTTGCACTCGGAAGCCCAACAGGCGGCCGCAGATAAGGCGCTGCTGCAGAATCAGCTCAACGCCGCGAACAAGGCGAAAGAGGAACTGCAGATTCGGGTGGAAGATTTGACGCGGGTGAATAAAGAAAAGTCCGCGATGATCGCAAACCTGGAACACACGATCGCAGCCGCAAGAGAACGCGCCGCGAAAGCCACGAAGAGCAGTGGGGTCAAGCCGGCTGCAAAACCAGCCGTGAAGAAGTCCGTCAAGCCGACGCACAAGCCCGCCGAGAAGTCCTCAGTCAGGTCCCACGGCACCCAGAAAACAAAACCTGCTCCGGTGAGGTAAACACGCCGTCGCTCCTGTTGCCGGTGGTGTCCGTCCCTTCTGCGCGCCGGTATACCGTTGAAAAAATCAGCCAACGGCGTTCCCGTAGGATCTATTGTCTCTGCGGACCGCAGGGAGACCATCGGGCCTACCACATTGCCAGTGTATCGCCTCGCCGGCGTCCGGAGACCCGGCGATCCACAGCCGTCGCGCCGCAGGTTTCGCAGCGGCTCCACAGGGTAGCGAGTGTCAACAGCCTGATGATCATGTGCAGGAAATACGTAATTGCCGGCGCTGAAGCGCACAGGAGGGGCAATCCTCCGGCAAGTACCTGTCACGTATTTGAGGCCGATGAGGAGCTTGAGCCCGAGGTGCTCGTGCCGGATGTGGAGGGACTAGCACTCGTCGATGTCGTCGAGCTTGGAGCAGCCGCGGTGGCCGGAACAGTCGTGGAGCTCGTGCCTCCGCCTTCAGAGGCAGCGGATGCTTTGGTCTTATCCGTGGTGGAGGCCGCTGGTTTCTCGGAGGTATCGCTTCCCGAGCCAGGTTTCATTTTGTCCGAATAGTCGGTGATATACCACCCGCTCCCTTTGAACATGATGGCAGGGGACGAGATCAGCTTCGTCACTTCTTTTCCGCACCGCGCACATTCCTTGATGGGCTCGTCCTTAATGCTTTGCTTCACCTCGAAGCGGTGGGCACAGCTCGTACACTGATATTCATATATTGGCACGAGTCATTCCTCCTCTAAACGCATAGCGCCGAGCGCTGTCCTGATGCTCGATGTGTCCTGATCCGCGGCGTCATTGTGTCGTAAGCTTCGATGTCGCGAAAATCAGCTACTACGAGGTGTTCAAGTCCTCTGATCTTAGGACAATCGGCGAAGCGCCGCATCGATCCGGGTCAGTCCTCGCTCGATCGCTTCCATAGCGGTCGCATAAGACAGACGAATGTGGATGTCGCTACCGAACGGTTCTCCGGGCACCACCGCCACCTGGGCCTCGTTGAGTAGATAGGTCGCCAGGTTCGCCGCTGAACCGATGGGCTGATCCTTCCAGCGCTTGCCCATCAGGCCGCTCACATTGGGGAACGCATAGAACGCCCCTGTGGGCATGCGGCAGGTCACGCCGGGTATTTTGTTGAGACGCTCGACCATGACGCGTCGGCGGCGGTCGAATTCCGCCACCATGACTTTGGTAAAGGGGGTTCCGAGGCGAAGCGCGGCCACTGCCGCTTTCTGTGAGATGGAACAGGGGTTCGAGGTGCTCTGGCTCTGAATATTGGCCATGGCCGTCAGCAGCGGCTTTGGTCCCGCGGCATACCCGATGCGCCAGCCGGTCATGGCGTAGGCTTTCGAGACCCCGTTGATGACGACGGTTCGAGCCGCCACTTCCGGGCCCAAGGTCGCGATGCTGATGTGCTGCGTGCCATCGTAGAGCACTTTCTCGTAGATCTCGTCCGAGATGATTATCAGGTCGTGGCGAAGCGCTGTGGCCGCAATACCCTCGAGGGTTTTCCTGTCGTAGGTGGCGCCGGTCGGGTTACAGGGACTGTTGACGATGATGGCTTTGGTCCGAGGCGTGATGACGGCTTCCAGCGCGTCCTGGCTGATCGTATACCCATCCTCTTCCCGCGTTTGGAGCAGGACGGGCGTGGCGTCGTTGAGCAGGGTCTGGTCCTGATAGGAGACCCAGAAGGGAACGGGGATAATCAGTTCATCGCCCGCTTCAAGAAGGGCCTCCGCGAGGTTGTAGAGCGAATGTTTGGCGCCGCAGGAGACGAGGATCTGGGACTTGTCGTACTGGAGGCCTTGCTCCACCTTCAATTTATCCGCAATCGCCCCGCGCAATTCGTCGATGCCCGACGACGGCGTATACTTCGTGAAGCCGGCGCGAATCGCCGCCTCGGCCGCCGCCTTCACCGGTTCGGGCGTATCGAAGTCCGGTTCTCCGGATGCGAAATCGATGACATCGATCCCTTGTGCCGCCATCGACTTGGCGGTGGCGGTAATGCTGAGGGTCGGGGAGGGGACAATTCGTCCGACACGGGCTGCAAGTTTCATCCTTTGAAACTCCGAATTCGTTCTTGGAGCCTCCGAGCCACTTCGGGATGCACAAAGTCCTGGAGCGATCCGCCGTGGCTGGCGACATCCTTAATGATGGTGGAAGACAAATAGGAATATTCCTCACTGGGCATCAGGAAGACCGTTTCGACCGTTTCCGCCAGTTTGCGATTGATGAGCGCCATCTGAAACTCATGCTCGAAATCTGAAATCGCCCGTAGGCCGCGCAGAATAGCATGAGCACCGCATTCCCGCACAAAATCTACCAGCAGCCCTTCGAAGGTAGTGACTTCCAGGTTCGGCAGATCTTTAGTCACCAGTCCCACCATCTCCAGTCGTTCTTTCACGCTGAAGAACGGGTGTTTGCTGGGGTTGGGTGCGATCGCCACAATCACCTTTTCGAACATTCGAAACCCACGCCGGATGATGTCGCTGTGTCCGTGCGTGATCGGGTCGAATGTGCCGGGATAAACGGCGATCTTCATCGCGGTTGGGCTGCTTTCGCTGTGACGTGAAATCGTGTGAGCGCAGTGTCGCCGTAATCATACCGTTTGATCTGCAAGAGCAGGCCCAGGGTCTGCGGGATCTCCGTTTTCTTTCCGTGCTCGATGATCACCACGGCGCCGTCAGCCAGCCACCCGGCATTCCATTCTTGCGCCATGGCGATGAGCTCTGGGGTTAATTGGTAGGGCGGGTCGCAGAATACAATGTCGTAGGGGCCTGACCACTGGGTTGCCTGACGGAAAAACTGGCTGACCTGGCAGGCGCAGACATTGGCGGATAGTTGCAGGCCGCATTGCCCAAGGTTTGAGTTGACCAGGCGCAGGGCCTGCCGATCCGCTTCCACAAAGGTCACATGAGCCGCACCGCGGCTCAGCGCTTCAATTCCGATCGAGCCGGTACCGGCATAGAGGTCGAGCACACGAGCTCCTGTGGTCCGTTCGCCAAGGATCGAAAAGAGGGCCTCTTTCACTCGGTCGGAGGTCGGTCGAATCGCCTGTCCTCTGGGACCAAGCAACCGTCGGCCCCGATGAAGCCCTGCGATGACGCGCATGATCGTATTCGGGTGAGAGCCATTCGTCT
>CABVRO010000027.1 GCA_902500715.1 uncultured Nitrospira sp.
CATCGCTGTCGCTGATCGTCATGATCAGGCTGTCCACGGCCCAGGACCGTTGAGCAAACTGGTTGAAGAAACCTAAGACGGCGGTGTCGAATGCGTTCATGTGCGCGTCGTCTGCTGAGTGGAGTCTGTATCCCGTGAATCAGAGGTCATGAGTCTCGGCTGATGCCGGACCGCAGGTGCGCGGCAACGGCAAGATAACGGAGGTCAGGCCCGTTGTAAATGCTTATAAGCCAGACCGGTGAAAATCGAAAACTGTTTTCGTCTTTCGAGCGCCCGACGTGAGACTCGGTCCGTACCGGCCAGGGGCCGATGGGCCCTGGTCAAAGGCCGTCCAGGATGGATTGAATCTGCCCGTCGAATGGGGGCGATCACCGCCTTCTTGACGGCCATTCGGCCCTAGGCAGATAATGCGCCCGTCGCCAGGAGGCAGGCATGGGACGGGCCGGCCGGATCGCACGCGGAATCATGGTACTTGTCAGTGTCCTGTTGGTCGCCGCTTGCGGCGATTCATTCAATGACGCGTATTGCGAAGCGAACAACCACCGCAATCAGCAAACCGTCGAACACCTCACCAACGTCCTCGAGCAAAAGCGCAATCAGCCCGGACTCTATCTCGCGCGTGCCCGCTGCCACTATTTTCTCGGCGCCTATGCGCAAGCCGTGCAAGATGCGTCGGAGGTCGTTCGCCGGCTGCCGAATAAGGCCGAGGCCTATCTCATTCGCGCTAAGGCAGGCAAGATGCTCGGGCAGATTCCACAGGCGCTGCAAGACTACAGCGCCGCCATCAAATTCCAGCCGACCGCCGAAGCCCACTATGGCCGCGGGTTGACGTACGTCCGGGAATACCAAGGAAAAGATCGCGAAGCCCTGGAGGATTTCACCGCCGCCATTCGCCTCGATCCCAAACATGTCGGCGCCCATGCATTCCGCGCTCAGATCTACAGCCGTCACGAACAGTTTCAGAATGCCCTCGCGGATTCGGAGCAGGTGCTCGCGCTCGATCCCGCCACACCCAACGCCTATTGCAACGTCGGCTTCGCCCACTATGCGCTGGGGCATGATGCCGAGGGCCGCAAGTTTCTCACCACCTGTTACCAGAAAGATTCCGATCCCCAGACGCGCGGCTATTACGAAACCGAAGTGAACAAGGTGTTGTACGCGCGGAAGCCCAAGCGGAATTCCGGCGGGAGTTACGTCGCTGAAGGCGCGGTGAAGACACCCTACGACCGGGAAATGGAACGGCAGCAGAATGTGTACGAGAGCCTGCGCAATTCAGGCTTCAACGATCGGGCGGAGGCGTGTCGGGTGGATGGGTCGAAATGTTGAGAGAGAGGCGAGGTGGCCTGACGGGTCTCCTGTGCTCGCGCAACGCGCGGCTTCAGAAAGCCCTCGTTGGACGACGCGCACTGGGAGACCCGTCAGGCCACCCCTTGGGGAGTAGAGCAAGAAAGTGGAGGGAGCATTAGATTTCAGCGCGCCCTAAGAAGGGCCTCGTTCGACGTGCGCAGTTGGGAACGGAGTGACGCCACCCCTTGAGGGGGGAAGTAAGCGAAGGGAGCATTAGATCTTCACGCGCGGCCTGAGAAGGCCCTCGTTGGACGGCGCACAGTGGGGGCTCACTCAGGCCGTCCATGGGGGTAGGTGCGGTGAAGCCGTGGGAGTGGAGACAATTCTTACTTGGTTTCGGTCGAGGGCGCTGAGAAGTTTATTACAAGAAAATTGCGACCAGGTTAAATCTCATCGGGCGGTGTAGCTAGGTGTTACGGCTCCCGAGGAAGGTGACGACGTGGCCTCGTAGTGCAGCCACGAACCGCTGAAAGTTAAGGTCGTCTGCTGGCTGCGTGAGTTTGGTCACCCGCGAGTTTGTGGCCATCATGAAACAGGCTGAGGTATAGAGCCGCTCTAGTACCAATCGTCGACACAGCAGTTCGTAGCGCTTGCTATAGGAAACGCCTCGATATCGTCGATGTGCTGCTGTATCCTTGAGATGCGATTCGCCCCGAAACTCGGGGTCCACCGAGAAGTACGGTTCTTTATTGGCGACAGGAATTTTGACGTTATCGCGATCCTCGAGCAAGAACAAGTAGCCTAGAAATGGAGCTGGTGATTTGCCGAATCGGCCTTCTCGGAATGCGGTCCAGATATCTTTGGCGCTACCCACCGCTTCCTCTGAACGGTTGTTTACATTGTTGCCGATCGATTTCCCTGCTTGAGACTTGAACTCCATTGCCAAGACAAGTGCCCCTTCGGATACGACAATGAGATCCCATTTTTTTGTGGCTCTGAAGTAGCCTGGTAACTCAAGTGCGGTTCTTGTGCGGACATCGACTTTTTTCAATCCGGCCTCGCAAAGGATGTCCGAGACTAACACCTCCAGGCCACCCATCTGGGTTCCTCCTGTGACCTCGCCCCTCGTGCCGGCATCGATTTTCCCCGACTTGACCTGTTTTTCTTTATTTCGTCTTCGGGCGTTCCAGTAACTTTGGACAGCTGCTTGCAGTCTCTTGTCAATGTTCAAGGGCTGCCTCAAGAGTGGGAAGATCAATCCCATAGACATCCAGAGTTACCTGGGTTGCACAGGGCTTATCACGACGACGGAAGGCGTCTCTCAGTTCATCGGACTGCCTGGCTGATAGTGTCGCAGGGAGAGGAACTCGAATCCGCCGCAGATACTGCGCTTGAAATCGCAAATAACCGCCTCGCATGCGAATTCCATAGGATTCGATGAAAAACTGTCCGACCTTTGACATCAGCAACCCGCCGAGCACTTCGAGATCCCACTTGTCCGAGTGAATGAAGTACAGGTTGTGGTGCGGGTATGTCTCACCCCGATCCAGCACTGGCTCAAGCGTGTTCTTAATATCCGGGATATAGAGTTTGTGTGTACCGGTGAGTGTGTGGTTGACTCGGTCGATCGTTTTGTACCACTTGTTGGTGCTCTTTTCCGCCGTGTGGCGCTTCTTCAGCGTTGCCGCATGTTGCTCATAGTAAGCTTGTAATTTGGGATAAGTTTTCAAATCAACGAGCCCGTCGTGGTTCCAGGGATTCACAAGGTAATGTCCTGACCAACGCACTGTTCCATCCGACAGGTCTTTCGCGAGCGCAAGCTTGAGTAGGCGGGAAGACTCTACAAGCTCTGCGTCTGTTGTGATGAAGACACGGTCGCTTCCGGTGGCGACACCTATTCCAACTCTGGCATTCAGCTCGAGGGGCGGAAACTGATCTTCTAGTTGCCGGAGGAGCGCCAATTGTTCTGGTGAATGGCATGGCCAAGGGGCAGCCCCTTTGAACCATGTGTTCACGACTGCCCGATGGATACCTTGGGGCAGAATGTCGCGGTTGTTTGTTTGGAGCATCGTGGCCAATAGTTTTGGCTGAATATTCTCAGCATCCTGATCGGCACGGGCCACAATGGTCGACTGTTGCTTGTCATGTCGAATTATCGTGATCGCAGGATAGGCATCGACTTCCTCGTCAAAGGCGTTAGCGTGGTGCATGCTTAAGAGCATCTCGACGCTGTAAGCCGAACTGATAAGTCGCCGCAACTCCGTTCCATATTGGTTTCGCATCCATCGATCTGCGCAGATAAAGGCACAGACGCCATCATGTTTAAGCTGCCGGAGCGCGGCCTCGAAAAAGGCCACGTAGAGGTCGGCCCGACCACGCATCGTCGGGTATGCATTGCGGTAGACCGTGGCCGTTTCTTCCGGGATTTCTTCAAGACGTATATAGGGAGGGTTCCCGATAATAAAATCAGCCCGTGTGCTATTAGGTGCTAGAAGATAGTCTCGGTTTACTACCCATGCTTCGGCCAGTTGCTTGGCTAGAGTGTGTTTTGCTCCGCGATTCGTCAGGATGGTTTGGGCGACAGCACGCGCCCGAGCTGCACTAGTTTCATCCAATTCATATGCGATGAGAGAATGCTCACATTCTGACAACGACCGTCCGAGATTGCCGCACGACTCAACCAACCGTTCGATCATGGGGCCAAGAAATGCGCCGTCCCCAGCTGCCGGTTCGATGGCTAGTGTATCCACAAGATTTTTATCCGAGCAGTAACCGCTCAGATCAAGAAGTAGTTCAACAACCCATTTCTTAGTGTATACGACGCCCTTTGGCTCGATTGCTGAAACAGAGCAAGTACGCTTGGGGGGTGGGATCAGTTGGAGCTGGATGCCACCTGTGACGATTGCTGAGATGGTTTGGTTGTCCGCCATGCGGGTATTAAACTTTCCGACGCGGTCCGTCATGAAGCAAGCGGTTGATACTAACTTGTATGCTGCATCTGTTCAAGATTCACTCACCGACAGAGGTCTATCTACTCACGTGCGGCGCTGGAAAAGAAGGGAGCTGGGAACACTTTTTGAGCGCATTGGCTGCGGGCCAGTGGTGATGGTGGACTGTGGCCCAGAGGGTGAGTTTCTTATTGGGGTAATCTTCAACGGCAGCCATAGTTCCGTGTTGACAGCTCCCCGGAATCATAGGTACTCTCAAAAAAACGGGAGGGTTTGTGATGGCACTTCTTCTCGCGTTCTACCTCATCTTTTCCGCAGTCATTCCCGCATCAGCGTTAGAGGATTCTCCGGCCACCGCCGCCTTGGTCATCAAGGCCGATGTCTTGTATTGGGAAGAGGGCGAACTGGTCGTGAAGGAATTCTCCGGTCACGAAGAACGTCTGAAAGTGACGCCTGAGACCAAAATCGAGGGCGTGGTGGGCGGTCGCTTGAAGACCGGCGACAAGATCGTGGCGCAGATTACCGATGACCGTAAGGCGCTCTCCATCAAGTTGCAGGTTCCGGACAGCCGGTAGGGGCCTCTCTTCCGAATGTTCCGATGCAGGCTGTTCAGAAGGCCCGTCCAGCAAGGCCGCAACGAGCGAAGAGGCGAATCGTACTCGTGCCGGACGGTGAGCCTCTGAACGAGGCGAGAATAAAGCTGGCGGCCATTTTCAACATCCTGCTAATCGAGGATTGAGAAGGCGCCGATGAAGTACGGCCCGTTCGCCGCCTGCGCGCCTCTGATCCGGACTTCCGTCACGTCGAACACCCACCCGCCGACCAGCCAGGGATTGGGGGCGAAGTTGGACCAGTACCACCAGCTGCCGTTCGATTTCCTGAACCAGAATTGAATCGGCTCGGTGCCGGCGACTCTGACGATCGGCATGTCGAACACCCTGGGCTGATGCGTGACTCGATCCTCCATCCAGATCTTGATCCAGTGATCCTTTCCATGCGTGCCGAGCGTTCTCGGTTCATGAATCCAGTCGGCGGCGATGCAGTCGTCGCCGACGTTCCGTCCAAAGCCTGCGCCGGGCCCGTCGCCGGGATCGACAAAGCAGGGGGTGAGGAGACTCGGGCTGTCGAAGACCAGGTGGATGTGGCCATAGGTCATGTCGTCCACGTTGATGTAATTGCCGAAGCAGCGATGGCGGTAGGTCCAGCAGGCCTGATGGGTGGCATTACAGGGCTGCAACTCGCCTGAATTGTCGATGCCGGTAGGGTAGCCGAAGTTCCCTCTGGCCTGCCCGTAAATATAAGTCAGCGCGAACGTATTATCGAAGTCCACGACACAGTCGCCGAGCCAATCGTGGGCGTCGGCGCGTGTAGAGGCCAATGAGAGTCCGCCCAGGATGACGGTTGTGCAGAGCAACAACGTGCTGAGTGGTATCCGCTTCATGGTCCGTTCCTTTCTCGCCCAGGTCGGGCTTCGTTCACAGTCACTTTCCAGTCGCGTCTCGTAACCGCTGAAAGGCCTGGTCACGCTCGGCTTCCGGCAGAAGCAGGGCCGCATGGTGATATCGATCCACCAAACGCTGCTTCTGCCGAAAGTTTGTGGCTTGGGTAATCTGTGTGAGCAAGCCGTTCAAATCGACTCGCTCTGGGGGATTCTGCTGGTGCAGCGACGATTCCGCCAACATGGTGCGCACTTCTTCATCGCTCGCTTGCCGTGGTCCTTGCACGGTTTGTCCGGCTTCGCCGAGCGGCCCTCCCGGCACGAACTGGTGTGGAGGAGGCGGGACACATCCGTAGAGAAGCAGCATCAGCAGGGTGATCCGGCGCATCGTTCCCTCCTTGTCTTCTGCTGTCGATCCTGGAAGCGCGGCCAGCAGGCTCGCTCCGCAAGAGGTTTGGTTACAGCTTCTGATAAGGCAAACTCTGCGCCATCGAACTCAGGCGAAGCCGCTTCGCGTAATTACAATCGCTTGGATAGAGCGGCTGATAGTGCTGGTATTTGTAGGAGGGGGGGGACGGTATCGTATCGGATACTGCTCCGTATCCCATCCGATACCACTACGTAGTGCTGTTCAGCACGGCGTGTACTAGGGACAGGAAAAGATCCCGCCAATGGAAGGAGCCGGTGGGGGCATTCGATCCGGAGCGGACGGCACGGATTGACAGAATCATCTGAAATACGTAGCCTAAGAGACCGTTCTATCTGCCCTCCGAACCACGGCAGTCTCTGTTCGTCAGGAGGCCGTCATGCTCACTCCGCCACTTCGTGTCCTGGTCTCGATGGCGATTCCGGTTTTCGCAGGCTTGCTGGTCTCCTGCGTGTCCTTGGAATTCGACCGCATGACAGGAACGGCATTCCCCACTTCCCAGACGGTCAATGGCCAGACCGTGACGTTGAGCTCGATCTTCGACGATGCAGGCATCAAGTTGACGGTCGAGCAGGATGACACGGGGATTCAGCCGCTCAACATCGCCCAGGACGAGTGCATCAGCGATGCCGAACTCTCGACGTTGGAGAACGGCCATCGTCACCTCTCGCTGTTTCCCACGGCCGCCTGTCCCTTTGATTTCTGCAATACCTATCACCTCTACGGTGCGGTGGTGAATCACTACGGCGAGGTGCTCGATGTCTGTATTCCTGAATTCATCCTGGGCAAGATGTGGCAGGGGCACACGAGGTCGGCCTTCGCCATTTTTTATCGCATGAACACCATCCAGACCGACGGGGCTGCCTACTTCCGCACGACGGCCCATGAGATCGGCCATGCCTTCAATCTCCACCACAGTGACGGTGACGGCACATCGATCATGACGCAATCAGACGACCTGACGGGCGATCCGGTGTACCGCTTTTCCGAGCAAAGCCGGGAGCATCTGGCCAACCATCCGGGGCAGTGCAAATTCCCCGGCGCCATCGGAGCTGCGCCATTCACGTGGGTCTCCAACGACCATGCGGTTTGGGCGCATCCTCTGGAAGAATTAACCATTACCGAGTGTCACTGAGGCTGAAGGACGGCCTATGCATCTCGATCCTATTGCGTGCCTGTGCAGGAAGGTGTTCCTCATCTGCGTGGTCGCGCTTCTGTTCCCGGTGATGCGGGCAAACGACGGCTTGGCCCAGGAACCGCTCGGCTCCGCCACGCTCCAGCTCACGCTAGCCATTGGACAATCCGCGCTGAGTCTCGGAGAGCCGGTCTATGCCATCCTCCGCCTCGTAAATGTGGGGGAGAGGTCGGTGGAAGTGTTTAAACTGCTCGACCCACAAACCGGCGCGATCCAGATTGAAGTGTCGAGTTCGAATAGGCCGCGGTTCGTGTTCCTGCCGTTGTTTTACGCGGATGCCGTGCACACCAGGACCGCCCTGGCTCCGGGCGAGGCAGTCGTGGCGATCGTTCCGATCTTTTATGGCGCGCTGGGATGGACGTTCGACCGACCGGGGACCTATCGCGTGACGGCCGAATACCGTCCTCAGGGCACGCCTCGAAAGGACCGGATACGGTCGCCCGCGGTTAGCGTGACGGTGACCGACGAGCACGGCGTCGGGGCCTCCTTACTGACCGGCTCGTCCGCGGGCGAGGAAGCGGCAAAATTTCTGTTATGGCAGCGGGGCGACCAATTGCAGGCGGGACAGGCGCTGTTGACCGGGCTGCTGACCCAACATTCCGAGTCGCCGCTGGCCGATTATGCGCTGCTGGCGTTCGGGAGAAATCTGAGCCGGAGTTTTCGCAATTATGCCGTTGGGAAGATCCGTGAAGCGGACTGCGAGTCGGCGTTGACCTATTTTCAGAGAATCCGATCAGACCGGTTGTCGGACTTCTTGCAGATTCAGCAACGGCTGGATGAAGCCCGATGTCTGATCAGGCTGTCTCGGCCGGCGGAGGCTCGAGCGTCGATGGAGCGGGCCGAACAGTTACGCGACGGTCGTCCTGAATACACTCTCCTCTTCCAACAAGCGATACGGTTGGAACCGGCGCTGGGCCATCACTCTGCCATCAACACACCGCACCGCTAAATCTGCTCTGTGAACCTCGACGACGGTCTTTTCCCTGTCGACCTTTATGCGCTCGTTCCGGTCCTCGTCGCTTCGACGAATTGTTCGGTGGAATCGTCCAAGGCCCGGCCTTTGCGGCCCTGGGCAGGATGGATGTACCGCAGGTCTGGGCCCGATGCCTTGGAACTCGCCCGGCGTCGGAGTATTCTCTCCAGGACATGTATCCCCAACGCGCCAATAGTATACCGTTCCGGTCCATGAGCGGCTGGCTGGTGATCTCGGGTCTCTTCATGGCCCTGTGCGGCCTGCCCGTTTCCGTGGAGGCCGCCGTCACGACGTTCATTGCGGAAGACTATGCCTTCACCGGCCCGGAGCAGCTCGAGTCCGGTTGGCACAGGGTGCGGCTCATCAATCGTGGCCGGGATGTGCACCAGGTCCAGTTCCTGGCCCTGCCTCCGGGAAAAACCGTTGCCGATGTCGAACGGGCGTTGGCGTCCCGATCGCCAAGCTTGCCGAATTGGCTGCGGCGTCATGGGGGAGTGAATAGTGTCGCTCCCGGCGATGAGGCGTCCGTTAGCATTCAGCTTGATCCCGGAGACTATCTGTTGCTCTGCGGCATTCCGGACGTCGCGGGTCGTCCCCACGCCATGCGCGGCATGGTGCGGGCGCTGCGGGTGGCGGAGGCCGCGCCTTCCGGCGAGCCAGCGCCGCGGGCCGATGCGACTCTGCGTCTGAACGATTTTGTATTTGTCATGAGTGGCCCGCTGCATGCGGGAAGTCGAACCGTGCATCTCGTGAATGATGGCCGGCAGGCTCATGAGGTGGTGCTGATTCGTCTCGCAGCAGGAGCGTCGGCGAAGGAGTTCATCGCGCGGTACAGACCCGGAGGACTGCCCAATTCCGCTGGGTGGGAAGCCGGCGGCCTCACCGGCCTCGATCCGGGACGAGAGGGTTATGTTCATCTCGAGCTGGAGCCGGGGCGATACGGCCTGCTCTGTTTTCTTGCCGACCCGGTGACCGGAGCCCCTCATTTTTCCCGCGGCATGTGGATGGACATCGAGGTGAAGCCGGCGGTGACTCCGGCGGAGGGCCCGTGACGCATCGGGACCTGATGCGGCTGGCGAATGGCTATGCGGAGTCGAAAGTGCTGCTCGTCGCCAATGAACTCGGTCTGTTCACGGCAATCGGAGAGGGCGGCAAGCGCGCCGACTCACTGGCCACCGCCTGCCGCGCTTCGCGCGAGGGCATGGATCTCCTGCTGAAGGCGCTCGCAGGGCTTGGACTGGTTCGTCTGAAAGCGGGGCGTTATTGGAATACGACGTTGGGACTGAAGTATCTCGATGGCCGAAGTCCGACGGCGATGACGAATCTGCTCTGGCTGCTGAACCACCATTGGTCGGATTGGACGGGGATGGCGCGCGCCGTTCGTCTGGGTCGGTCCGGGTGGGCATCGGTCACGAAGACCGCGGTGTTCCGGCGACGGTTTGCCCTGGCCATGCACGAGCGTAGTTACGTGCTGGCGCCGCTCACGCTCGCCAGGATCCGGCTGCCGTCCGGAGCGACACGCCTGTTGGATGTAGGAGGCGGGTCGGGCGCCTACTCCATCGCGCTGGCGCAGCGGCATCCCGAGATTCGCGTGCTGCTGGTGGATCAGTCCGTCGAGGTTGCCCGGCGCCGGATCACCAAGGCCGGGTTGGCCGACCGTGTCGCGGTACGGCAGGGGGACGTATTGACAGCCCCGCTCGACTCTGGATTCGATCTTGTGTTGCTCTCCAACCTGGTGCACGACTTTAATGAGGCGGAGAATCGACGGCTGTTGCGCCGGGTGCATGACGCGCTGCGACCCGGGGGAAAAATTACGATCGTGGAGTATTTTCTGAACCCGGCCGGCACCCTCCCTGCTGAGGCCGCGGTGTTTTCGCTGCTGATGTACGCGTTCACGCCGACCGGGCGGAGTTATGCGTGGAACGACGTCGAGGCCTGGCTGGGGGCTGCCGGATTCGGACGGTTTCGCCGGCGGTTGGTGACGGACAGTATCGGCACGCTGGAGGCTGTCAGGCTGTGACTTCAGCCGGTACCGAGGCGACGGCACTGAGCCGCGCATGGTACTGCTGCAGATGTCGCCGGATCGGGATGAGCAATCGTGGCGGGATGTGAGGACAGACTTCACGATCGAAGGAGACGGCCCGTTGATAACGCTTCACTCCGAGAGCGGCTTCCGCCAGGGCCCAGTAGAGATTCTCAACCCACCCTGACCGGATCGCGGTGTCCAGATATTTATACAGGACCTGCGGCGATCGCACGGCGCCTCGATAGGCGTCCTTAATTTCGTTCAAGAGACGCTCTTCTTTTGCGGTTCGTTGGTACACCTCCTCCACGACATGGTTGAGCGAGAGGAAGTCCTGCAGGTCGAAGCGGGCATCGACCGGTTGCGTCTGCTCCCGGTAGAGGTCCCAGTCGGTCGTGAAGTGAAGCCGCTCCAGCAGCGGGAGCAGGTCCTGCAGAGTGATTTCCTCCACCGTTTCGCAGGCGCGGGAGAGGCGGACCTTGATGAAGGTGCGCCGATCGTACGTATGCTCGGGCAAATAATGCGTACCGGAGAGTTCCATCAATCGCCCCGCCTGGTCGCGTTTCGGAAATTGCCACTGCCATTGGTTCGGGAAGTCTACTCCGGCCGCCTGTAATTCCGCCCGGTAGCAGGGAAGCAAGTGCTCGAAGAAGGGCCCGCCTGCCTCCTCTAACGGCGTTCCCATCAGGCTGCCGACGGCCAAAGTGAGTCTGGCGAAGGGCATGCGGGTATAACCATCATCGTCTACGACGAAGTTGAAACCGCCCCACGGGCCGATGTCGAGTAGGGTGTCATAGCCCCGTTCCGCCAGCCAGGTTTCGGTGTCGAAAGCCAGACGCCGCCAGAGTTGGATCAAGGTGCCGATATGGACGTGGCGATTGCGGAACAGCGGGACGAAGGTCTGATGCGGGCTGCTCTGTGTGCCGCGGAGTCTGGTCTGGAGTTTGAGGGTTTCCCACTCGACGGCCTGGGCCAAGGTTCCCTTGTGGACCGGCACGCTGGAAAAATTGCGCCGGCAATCCGCAGCAATTTCGGCCCACAGGTCCGCTCCGGGCATGGCCGTGGCGGCCTCTCTGGCGACGTGATCGATCAGCTCCGGCATGCCGGACGGGACATGAGCCGCTGCCAGATTCTGAAGGGAGGTCCGGAAGTGGCGGATGGCCCGGTCGGAGCGTCGCGTCCACGCGGCGCTGAACGCGCTCATGTCGGAGGCCCTGCTCGTACAGGCGTCACACATCGCAAGGATTGAGCTCCAGTTGCTCCGCCAGGATGTGCGAGGCCCTTCCTGTAGCGGCGAATCTTATGCCCGCCCTGTCATACGGTACCCGGATACGGGGCGGAACTCGTAAACCCCGAAGGTCTGGGCAAGAAGATTACGAGGGAGCTGAGAATCCTGACGATTGAAGACGGGCGATCGACGCCATGGTAGTGGAGATACCGGTTTCGAGAGGGGCGGATCCGGTCAGGACATGGAGAGCCAGTGGTGTGCCGCGAGACCCTGGCGGGGGGACGGTGGGAGACTGGACGGGAACAATCCCTGTCTACGGCAGCAGAAGGGCGGTGCTAGCGCCGTTTTCGTACTCGCACCGGCTGTCGCCGCTGGATCCAGTCCCAGATGAGGGTGCCGATGACCAGAACGGGGAGCGCCAACAGCCAGACATACCAACTTGCCCAGAGCGTGGGATCGTGCATGATCATTCCTCCGATGTGCCTCCACGTGATAGAGCAAGCCCCGTACCGTCGTTCGTCGGACTTGCGTGGGCACCGTGGACTGCAAAACTCTCAGCTATCCGCATGGATAGAAGGTTTCGGCAGCAGCGGGCGCTGGCGCAAAGCGCGCCAGGCAAATTTTCCCCGTCGCATAAATCTCACAATACGTGACGCCGTTCCCACAGATGAAGAGAGGAGACTATGCGGGCGGCCTATCCTGCGGACCGGAACACGAGTTGCGGCAGCCAGGGCAGCAACGCCACGCCGACGCAGATCGAGAGGGCGACAATCGACGCGACGAGGTCTTCGTCCAATCCTGTGTCGGTTGCGAAAATAACCGCCGTCACGGCGGACGGCATGGCGGCGACGAGGATGACGATCGCCCGTTCCATACCCGCTAGATCGAGCTCATAGGCGACCGCAAACCCGAGCAGCAATCCGCCGACCATCCGCATGCCCACGCCCAGCCATGCCAGGGCCCAGGTTCGGCGCACGGCCGAGAAACTGATCGATAGGCCCAGTACTAGACTCGCCAGGGGTGTCGTGGTGAGGTGGATGGGGGTGAGTGCATCGTGGAGCCAGCCGGGAAGATGCAGTCCAAGCAGGGTGAGCAGCAGGCTGAGACAGAGGGCCCAGAGCGGCGGAGACGACACAAACCGCAGCATGGCTGATCGGGCGGTGGCGCTCTTCGCCCCGTGCCAGACCGCCACTGCATAAATCACCGTGAGCGTGAGGGTGGTTTGCCCCAGGTCGAACAGGATCGCCTGCGCCAGTCCCTTGTCGCCGAGAGTTGCGAGGACGACTGGATAGGCGAAGTAGACGGAGTTGATACAGGCGGTGCCGAGGAGAAATCCCCCTCGTGTGGCGCGGGGTAGATGCAGCAGGCGGGTGACCGGCCAGGAGCAGAGCAACATCGAGAGGGTCACCAGGCAGGCGGCCAACGGTAACTTCCAGGCTGTGGGCGCAAAGACCACTCGATCCAGCGACACCAATATCGTGGCCGGCAGGCTGATCGAAAAAACCACGAAGGCCAGACGTTCCGCATGGATTTTCCCGAGCAGGCTGGATGACCGGAGCAGCGCACCGAGCAGGAAGATGGCGATGAAGGCTTGGAGGGTGGCGGGCATCGACGGGAGGGTAGCAGAAAACCCGTTCGAAGAGGAGGCGCATCGTACGATCACTCCCCGCGTCTTTTTCTGTGCGCCTGGACGGCGGGCCTGCTACCATGGCCCATCCCATGACGCCCCCGGAGAGCTCAACACAACCGCGGCAAGCGGCGGTCTTCTTCATTCTTGTCACGGTCGTGCTCGACATGTTGTCGTTCGGGATCATCATTCCCGTCCTGCCGAAACTGGTCGAAGAGTTTCTCGGCGGCGATACCGCGCAGGCCGCGGAGATCTACGGGCTGATGGGCACGTCGTGGGCCTTGATGCAGTTCGTCTGTTCGCCGATTCAAGGCGCGCTGTCCGATCGCTTCGGGCGGCGTCCGGTCGTGCTGTTGTCCAACCTGGGGCTCGGTCTCGATTTCATCCTTATGGCGCTGGCGCCCAGTCTCGCCTGGCTCTTCGCGGGCCGGGTGATCTCCGGTATCGCGTCCTCGAGTTTCAGCACGGCCGGCGCCTACATCGCCGATGTGACGCCGCCGGACAAACGCGCGGCTGCATTCGGCCTGATGGGGGCCTCATTCGGTCTCGGGTTTGTGTTGGGTCCTGCCGTGGGTGGGCTGCTGGGCGCCGTCGATCCCCGCTGGCCCTTTTGGGGCGCGGCGGCGACGAGTCTGCTCAACGCCTGTTACGGGTTCTTTGTGCTCCCGGAATCGCTCCCGATGGAGAAGCGGGCGCCGTTCCGCTGGAAACGGGCCAATCCGGCCGGCGCGTTGATGCTGTTGCGCTCACATCATGAGCTGTTCGGTCTGGCGACGGCGAACTTCCTGATGAACCTGGCCCACGGCGTGCTGCCCAGTGTAGCGGTGTTGTACTTGGGCTATCGGTATGGCTGGGGGCCGTCGGCGGTGGGGTTCACGCTCGCAGCGGTCGGGGTCTGCGCCATGATTGTGCAGGGCACGCTGGTGAGGCCGATTACGGCGCGGCTGGGAGAGCGGCGCACGTTAATCACCGGGCTGCTGTGCGGGGCCACCGGTTTCGCTATCTATGGACTCGCGCCTACACCGCTCATCTATTGCTTAGGCATTCCGGTGATGGCGTTTTGGGGACTCGCCGGTCCGTCCGCGCAAATGTTCATGACGCGCCGCGTGAGTGCGTCCGAGCAGGGACAATTACAAGGCGCCATTGCCAGCCTGACCGGTATCGCCGGCTTGATCGGCCCCACGCTCTTCACGCAAACCTTCGCCGCGTTCATCGGCCCGCAGGCCGACTGGCACCTGCCTGGTGCGCCCTATCTGTTATCGACGCTGTTGTTGTTGATCGGGGCGGGCATCGCCTGGCGGGCGACCAGAGCCGTCTGACGGCTAGCGGTTTCCATGCACGGACAATTCACGCTTGCGGTAGATCGCCAGCGCATGCGTGTCCGCATCCTGAGACTCCGTGGCTTGTCCCAGTTGCCCATAGAGATCGGCCAGAAGCGACCAGGCTTCCGCCTCGGCGGCGGTGTCGTGGACTGCTTGTGCAATCTGCAGGGCGCGTTTCCCTTGGGCGACGCGATCGTTCAGGGAGGCCTTGTCCGCATCCAGTCGCGCGAGCCGCAGTTGCATCATGCCTTCGAACGGCAGGTGATGTTCCGCTTCCGCCAGGCTGAGGGCGTCGAGATAGGCGCTGCGCGCGTCACTGGTGTGGCCGAGCAGCCAATGGGCATCTCCGAGCGCGACCGTGGCGGTGAACTGTTGGTCCACGTGTCGTCTCGTACGGGCCTCTTCCGAGGCCTGCTGCAAGGTGGTCAGCCCCGCGCTGTTCTCTCCCTGTGCGATTTGTAACAACCCCAACTGCACCATCGTGTCGTTCCATCCGCGGGCATTTCTCACGCGCGTGAAGAGGGCGGCGGCCCGGGTGAGGGCGTCGCGCGATTCGTCGGAGAGCCCCAACTGCGCGGAGACTCGACCGATGGCGAGCAGCGACTCGGCATGGGCGGATCGATCCGACGCCTTGGCGAACAGCGCCACCGCTTCCTTGAGGGAGGTATGGGCCTGCTGCAGATGGCCCTGGCGCTCATCGATCCGCGCGATTTTCACCAGCGTGGTGGCGATGCCTTGGGGCTGTCTCTTCTCCCGGAATTTCGACAAGGCCAGGTTGTAATACGTCAGCGACTCCGGGAAATGTTCCTGCTGATCATGGATCGTCCCGATGCGAAGCAGTTCATGGCCTGACAGGGTATTGGGAGACGCGGCCGGTGTGACAGATTCTGCGGAGAGCGCCCGGTCCGCACATTGGCCGGAAAGGCACCAGGGCAGGAGGAGCGAGCAGCTAATCACGATGTGGGGAATCAGGCCTGGTTTCGAACGGTGATGGAGTGTCGACCGGTGATGCATGGCCTAAACATGCACGTGCCGGTTGCCAAGGTCAAGTCGGTGCGGTTGCATGAGCCCGGCGCTTGCCTCGCCTGTTCCGGAGGGGTAAGATCGGACATCCCGCCATACAGAGAGGAGGTGCCATGTCTACGACACGCGCGACTCCCAAACGAGCCCGGATCTCCCTCGACCGCAGCATCGAGCGTTTACGCAAGCAGTTGGCCGATCTGGCCGCCTATCTTGGCAGGGGCCTTCCCACCCGCAGCCTGGAAGAGTTCGATCAGGACACCGAAAACCTCATTGCCGAACTGCTTGGGGATACCTCCGAGTTGCTGGAGGCGTATGAATATGCCGAGTTCGGCGAAGCAGCCGGCCTGGTGAATCTGACGGATGAAGCGCCGGAAAGCGCCGGTGTGGAGAGTCAGCGACAGCGCCTCCTGCAACGCGGTCGGGTGCTGGAAAGTTGCATCGCCGAGCTCGAGGCCCGACGCGCCGCTGAACCGAAACAATCACAAGCCAGCCGGCAGACCCTTATCGGTCCTCAGGTCGCCGAGCATATGTCGTCCGAGATCCGTAGCCTGTCCCAGGATGCCAGCCTCAAGGACGCTGGTCAGGCTATGGAGAAATGGAAACTGGGCTCGCTGTTGCTGACCGACAAGCAGGCCTATGTCGGATTCATCACCGATTCAGACCTCGCCCGCGCGGTGGTCGCCAAAGAGGTGAACCCCGCGACCCCGGTCAAAGCGTGTATGCGAAGACCGGTGGTGTCGATCGCCGGCGACCGCCCGATTATCGAGGCGGTGCGCCTGATGAAAGACCAGGCGACCAGGCATCTGGCGGTCACACAGGATGGCTCGATCATCGGTGTGGTGTCGGTGTCCAATATTTTGCGGTACTACTCGGGCGTGGTGTAGCCGGACGAGCAGAGCGAATAGCCTATGGCCGATAGCTGATCGCAAGAGCTGAAACGACGGGAGCTCGCGATACCCGAGGGAGGTCGGAGATGGGACCCACCAAAGCAATCGTGAAAGGGCAGTCGCTCCATGAAGCCGTGAGCGGCAAGCTGATACGGGACGGATTTGCAAGCCGGCAGGCGATGGAAGAGTACGTGCGGCAGCACTATATCGTCATGCCGGTGCGCGACAATGCCGGACAGCCCTGGCAGTTGGACGGAAAGCCGGTCTACTGTCTGCACGGTGTGCAATACGAAACGGTCGATGACCAGAAGGTGCATCTTTCCCGATGCCCGGATTGCGGCGGCATGGGGATCAGGGCGGATGAACTGACGGTCGATTCCGACTGCATTCGCTGTACCGCCTGTGGCCATGAGTTCGATGCGCGGCTGGAGATGATGGAGACGTAGGAGAGGGGCCTGCCTGCTCAGTGCCTTTTCTCGCGCAACGCGCGGCCTTCGAAGGCCGCGCGTTGGACGCGCGCAGTGAGACACCGAGCAGGCAGGGCCCAGAAAGAGAGGGCTATCAGCGATACGCCATCAGCCAGACGCTCTGACCCCGACGAGATACGGTTCACGTTTTACGTGCGACGCTCCACGTTCGACGCTCTCCGATTGACCTGCCTTCCGGAGGAGCAAGAAGAAATTCAGCGACAGGAATGAGAACCGGTTATACTCAGTGCCTGCTCCTCCTGAGGGGGAGGCCACGTGGGTCATACTAGAATCGGAAGGGGACGAAGGACATGGCAGGTGTAACGGTGACTCGGCAACGCAAGAACGCTCCGCAGCAGAATAAGAAGGCGCCTGCGAGAAAAACCAAGAAGGCTCGTGGACGGGAGCCGTCCGGTGCGGTGATCGTGCTGTCCGGAGCCACGCCGCTTCGCCGGCAGAAGGCCGCGGAGGTCTTGGCCGCAGAACTACAATTGGACCTGGCCAGCGTGGATTTGTCGGCGGTGGTGAGCAAACACGTCGGCGAAACTGAAGAAAATGTCACTCGCGTGTTCGACATGGCGAACCGCCATGGGTCGATCCTTTTTTTCGATGAGGCCGACGCACTCTTCGGTAAGCGCACTCAGGTGCATGACGCCCACGATCGGGACGCCAATGCCGAGGTATCCCATCTCATTCAGTGCATCGAAGACCACCAGGGTCTTGTCATCCTGACGACCAACGGAAAGAGCCGCATTGAAGAAGCCTTCTCGCCCGAGAAGCCGGTGATTGTGCTGGGCGGAGCCTCAAAGAAAAAGACCGCTGCCAAGGCCACGCCCAAGCCGGCAGCCAAAACCGTGTCCAGGCCCAAAAAGAAGGCGGCAAAAAAGAAGTAAGGAAGGGCGGAAGGTGATGACGGTCAGTGGTGCACGCGACTGCAGTGCAGACTTGGCTCGGTGAGTGCAAGACCTGCCTCTGAAGAGATCACGACATCGATGCGATCAGGGCGACCTTGCCGGCTCGATCCAGTGACTTGATGGCGGCTTCGCGTTGTAAGGCGGCTCCCTTGCTGTCGAGTGATTCGATATACCGGACCGTGAACGGTCCGCGGCGTTTCGTGTATTTTGCCCCCTTCCCGGTCGCATGCGCCTTCATGCGCCGTTCCAAATCATTCGTGATCCCGGTGTAGAGACTGCCGTCGATACACTCGAGGATGTAGACAATCCAAATCATGCCGTGTGACGCGGAGGTCTTCGTCGGGTGTGTCTGTGCCCAGCGGGGGTCGTTCGCCCGGCTGACTCATGATAGCGAAAAAGATCCGGCGCGGCGACTATTTGGAGAAAGCGTGGGGAAGTCACTGACCAGTCCTGAGAGTAGGGCCGCGAGGAGGAGAGCTGAGGCCAGTGCTACGATCAGGAACTTGCGGTCTTTGCATGCGGAATCGTGAAATCGATACCGATTGGATCTGCGTAGAGAATGAGTTGCCATGCAGCCATACCCCGGAGTCTATCACGTGACCGGAGCACTATGACTGGTCGATGCGTAGGCCTGAATAGGGGTTTTCCTGAACGGCTCTGGAATTATTACTGTCTCGAATCTATTCGGTCTTGTTCGCTGTTCGGCATACTCGTGCCATGTGTCTCCGGTCTCGAATTGAGTGCCTGCCGATGGGGCCCGCATTGACAGCTCTGGCGGAGTCCACGTAGCGTGTTTCTGTATGTCTGAAACAACGATGATCGATCGAGAACTCGCTGCGGCTGAAGCGGCATGGATGCAAGGCCATGAAGGCAAGGCACGGGTCTGCGCGCGACGGGCTGTGGCGCTGGCTGCCGAAGTCTGGTGGGCGCGCTCCGGCCGCTCACTCCGGCGCGGTGATGCCCTGGAGCATTTGCGCCGGATTCAGCAGCAGGAGGCCTTCCCATCGGCGGTCCGTCAGGCGGCGGAACGACTCACCACCGCCGTCACCAAGCGGCATGACGCGCCCTTTACGAGCGATCCGATCGGTGACGCCCGGATAATTGTCGGACACCTGGCCACCGCTGCGACGGACCGGCGACCGGCTTGAATGATTTCCCCGGCGGGTGGAACAGCGCCTATCTTGTCCATCCGCAGGCCGAATGAAGTGGAGGATTGTGGTCATTCTCGTGATGGGCGTATCGGGCGCGGGGAAGACGACGATCGGCCGTCGCTTGGCCGACGAATTGGGCTGGCAGTTTTCCGACGGCGATGACTTCCATCCGGCGGCGAATCTCAAGAAGATGCGGAATGGGCATGCGCTGACGGATGCCGATCGTCAGCCATGGCTGGAGCGGATGCATGCTGCGATCGTCGATCGGATCAGCCGGAACCAGCCGGCGGTGCTTGCCTGTTCCGTCTTGAAGGCGAGGTACCGCGCCTTCGTGGAGGAGGGGTGTCGCGCACATTTGCGACTGGTCTACCTGAAAGGCAGCTTCGATTTATTCCATCAACGCCTGCCCCACCGCCGGGATCATTTCATGCCCCGGGAATTGTTGGCTAGTCAGTTTGCCATCCTTGAAGAGCCGGCCGATGCCCTGGTGATCGACGCGGCTCTCCCGCCGAACGAGATTATCCGGCAGATCCGCCTCGGTATTCCGGTTGACGAGGCGAAACACTGAGGACGGATCAGGCTGCGAAGCCAGAAATCATGTGTCCCATTCCGACAACGCGATCGTGACGGTTCCTTTTCCGTCCAGTCCCGATCACTCCTTGACGTAATGGATGCGCACCGTGTGAATCTGCCCCTCTCCGTTGATGATCATCAGCTCCGCAGCCAGCAATCCCTAGGCGCTGCGATAATACAGCAACAGACTGTCGACGCCGATCAGCGTGCGGATCAGCTCGAAGCGCAGGTCCGGGTAGGCTTGGAGTCCCTCCCGAAAATAGGCGCTCAACGCTTCTCGGCCGCGGATGGTGCCGGACGCTTCTCCGGATAGCGCGGATAGAAACGGACTGGTAAACTCCACATCCGGCGCATAGTGTTGCAAGATGGCGTCCAGATCGTGCCGGTTCCAGGCATCGATCCAGGTCTGGGCCAGGCGGGTGGCTTGCTGTTCGTTCATGACGGTAAGGCCTTTCGTGAATGGGTGATAGGCCTAGCCTCGGCGCGGCCGATTCGATGATCAAGCGTCTGTTGAGGCTCGCATAACGATGATGCGGAACGATCCGATTGAGCAAGGATGGCCGGGCAAGACACGATGCCATTCATGACGCCGCCCTCGCCCCGGAGTGGCTTGGCGCTGATTGCCCTCTTCAAATTGGTCAAGGGCATGGTCCTGTTGCTTGTCGGCGCCGGGTTGCTCCGATTGGTGGATCCTGAGATCGCCACGTTCCTGGCTCCGGTTGTGGATCTCATGCATCTGCACGGGCATTCCCGCCTGGTCCATTCGCTGCTGCTCAAGGTCGGTGCGTTTCCCTCTCATACCCTGTTTTTGATGGCGTATGCCAGCCTGCTCTATTCGGTCTTCCTGCTCATTGAGGGATGCGGCCTGTGGCTCGAAGCTTCCTGGGCCGGATACATGGCCGTGATCTCCACCAGTGTATTTCTGCCCGTCGAATTCTACGAGGTGCTGAAGCAGATCTCGGTCATACATGTGACGATGCTCCTCCTCAATGTCGCCATCGTGGGATATCTGGTCGCGCAACTGGAGCGACGGGCGTTGCGGTAATGCGGACGCCTCACCCCAAATCGATGCGAGCCTCAGTCATGGTCCAGGGGAATGCCTAGCTGCCGATCTGTTCGAATGGAGGTACAACAGAATCAAACCGGGAGGAGACATCATGACGGAAGTGAATTCCATGTATCGCGCGCAGACGCGGAGTGATGGCCTCAAGGCCCAGATCGAAAAGCTCGAAGGTCTCGCCCATCATACGGCCGTGAACCCCCCGTTCGATCGGTTCGATGCGGAAACGGAAGCCATTCTCTTAAAATATATGGCGCGAATCATAAGTACGTGGAATCGTATAAGTATGCGACCCTGGGGGAAGCCGAAGCGCTGGTAAATTTGCCGGAATCAGCTCAGGAACCGTTGACGCGAGATATCCCGAAAAATGGGCTGCAGCAGCGCCGGCAGGTGTTGCAAGGTATTCTCACGGATCTGCAGGCGCTCGAAGCGCAAGAAGCCGAGGTGCTCACCGGAGAGGATCGCGAAGACCCTCCCGGTCCGAGCTAGCCCTATCGTATGCCGGATCTACCCGGGCATGGAGGTGGTGACCGCTGTGTGGTGTGTGTGAGGTGGTCGCTGCCTCCGCGAGCTTTGCTTAAACTTTCATTCTCTTCTCTTCACGAACACATTCCTGATGTTTCGCCCAACGATCTCCATCATGCGCCCATACTCAGGAACCCGCGCCTTCTAGAGAGGCATATCCCGGAAGGCTTCGTTCTTCCGTGCCGCTGTATCCATTTGGATAGTGCCCTCGCCGATATCCTCGGCATCCCGCAATACCCGTAATATTCAAACGATTGAAAAGAATGAGGGCGACTTTTGCCCGATTGAATGGCGCGTATCTTGAAGCCAAGCCTTGCTATCACAGCCAAAGACCAGTCAACGATACGCCACAACTTTGAAGGAGGGCATCATGGCTACATGGTTTGGATTCAGCGCGCACGGGGTGCAATTTTTCCCTGAATGGCCAGGGCCAGATCAGTTTGAGAATGTGAATAATATCGGGTGGACCGATCAATCGGGACTTCGACGCGGATGGGGAGTCCAATTCCGGGGCAGAGACGGCAAGCACAACTGGTTTCACTGTGCCGTCCCCACGCTGGGACTCTATGTGCACTTGGGGACGGTGCTGCAAGAAATCCATGTGTCGTTCGAGACGTTTGGCAATGCGGTGGTGGATCGAATTCATGTCTGGGGCGGTAGAGATCGTCTGTATGCGCGCGACGGGTTGGCGCTTAGTGGAGATCACATCAAGAATCCATTTGTCGATTTCGTCAATCTGCCGGTCAAGGGCGGCCTCAATGTGTGCGTGCATGCGAATTTCGGCCCCAACGGGTCGGAAATTCTGTTCTCAGGGGCCTACGTGAGATATGAAACTCAATCGTGAAAAACGCGTTCGGCAACAAGGGACTCGCTCTTGCGATCCCATGCTGTTCGGACCCAAGGAGTGTCACGATGCTGACTTTGGCTCTGCTCATGATCGGTGCCGGATTGATGGGGGCGACGGTGAACATGGCGATGTCCACCGAGCCTCGGATAGAAGAACCTCCTCCATGGGAACGGTGGCGGTGGAGCGTGATCGCGGGAATCGGTGCGGCCTTGTTAGTGCCCCTCTTTCTCCGAACTGTCTCAAGCGGCCTGCTGACGCAAGTGCTGATGCCGGATCCTAAAGGGGAAGATCTTCTGGTGTTCGGAGGGTTTTGTCTTCTCGCGGCCATTTCCTCAAAGAAGTTTATCGAGAGCCTCTCCGAAAAGCTAGTTCGAGAAACGCGCGAAGAGGCCGTCAAAATTCGTGCTGAGGTGGAGCAGGTGGCCCAGCAGGCTGAAAAGGCTGAGTTACTTGCGACGGTGGCTGCCGAGACGGTGGCGCCTGCTCCTAACGCGAAAACGGCAGCCGATGCAGCGGCCTCCCCGGTCAGCGGGAGGGGAGATGTGTCGGGCGATCCTTGGAAGGGAGCGTTCGGAGGCGTGTCTGAAGCAGGCGGCCGGAAGTTGGAGGCGACAATCTCGCCCATAGATGCCGATTCTCAGCTCATGACGGTGCATCTTCGCATCACTTCCACGAATCCTGGCAATCCTCTTCAGGGGGCGGTGCGGTTTTACCTGCATCCAACCTTTCCCCAGAATGTGCGAACGATCACGGCGAAGCAGGGGAATGCCGGTCTTAGCGTGATCTCGTACGGGGCCTTTACAGTAGGCGCGGAAACGGACGGAGGAAAGGTTAGATTGGAATTGGATTTGTCCACACTGCCCGATGCCAAGGAGCCTTGGAGTTCGCGCTAGCGCCGCATAGCCGTTCCGTTTGAGTGGAGGCCTGAAGGCGGTCCGTAAGCTCGATCGCTCATCGACCCTTTTCACGAAGGGTGGCGAGGTACGCGACGAGGTCGCGGATATCTTCGTCCCGGAGGAGTGTCTTTGGATACATGGCTGTACCAGGGTGGCCGCGCTTGATCGAGCGGTAGCGGTCTTCGTCGTTCTGCGACTTCAGCGTGGCGGGATTCCGGAGGTTCGCGGGCGGCGCCGGAAGTGCGTCAAGCCGTTTGATCAGGTCGGCCGACATCGGCGGTCTTCGATTCAAATGTCCTTCGATGCCATGGCAGATCGCGCATCCACCGAGCTCATGATAGAGCCGCCGCCCGCTTTTGGCATCACCTCGCAGCGAGGTGTCGGGTTCAGGTAAGACAGCGGGTGGTGACACCGTGCCGCGGATTGAAGCCAGGTAGGGGAGCAACGCAAGAATCTCTTCGTCGGAAAGGGCTTCCTTCGAGAGTGGGTACATGGCGGTCCGGAGATGCCCGTGCCTGATCGACTCGAACCGTTGTTTGTCGGTGGTGAGGGTAAGCGTGGTCGCCTGACGCAGGTCGGGTGGCGCAGGCGAGAGATGTTCGATATTGTCGCGGATGTTCTTGCTCAGTTGCGGGGGCAACCGGTTTTTGTAGCCGTCGATGCCATGGCACGTGGAGCAGAGGCCTTTGCCGTTGAAGATGGCCCGGCCTTGCTCGGCATCCGCCGGTCTGTTGTCCGGATTGGTCTGTGACGGCGATCCGGCCCAGAGATGTGAACCGGCCACCAACGAAGCTGCGAGACAGACTATCCCGCCGAGGGCCATTCCAGGGCCGCTTCTTCGAATCGGACTCTGATAGGAGAAGATCGGCATGGTCAGTGCCCGGTTGGCGTGACTGTCGAACCTTCTTCTTTCATCATAATCGAGGAAGGGAGTGGAGTGCCATGCCGGATTGAGGTAAAGCGCGTTCCCGGCTGCCCCCGCGTGGCTTCCTTTCGCCGGTCGATCCTGTCCGGCCCTGTCCTTTTCGGTTCGGCGCTCCTGCCCGCTCAGGGCGAGAGATCCTTCCGTTTGAATTGCTCAATACTACGTACTAGCCCGCATTATTCATGAGCGCTTCTGCTGCACTTGCCGATTCACTGCTACGACGGGCCTTTGGCCGGCGGGCTCGCCCCTCGGATCCTCAACGTACTGCACGAGTACGCTTCGGGTCCTCCCGGCTCCGCGCGCCGGTCTCGCCACGTGACTCGGCGATTTCGCGACGAACCGTCATGAATAATGCGGGCTAGTGGTTTCCTCTGTTCCCGCTATATGAGCGGTCATTTCGTGTCAGTTTGCGACAACATTTGGAACTATTTTGTTTTGCGGGAACAACATGCTTTGTCTTGAAAACGGAAAGGCCACTTGCGTAGAGTGGCACCTCGTAACTTGTTTCACCTTGATAGGAGGATGGTATGCATAGGAATCGCGAACAGCCTGTGTTCAGTGGGGTTATGGTCTTGGCCTTGCTGGTGAGCTTTGCCCCCGCTTTCGCTCAGGCTGCCGAGTGGGTGCATGAGGGCATGGCGGAAGAAGGAAAAGTCACGATGGGATTCCGGGTAGGTCCGAGCTTCATGACACAGAGCTCGGGTGTGTCGACGGTCGGTCCGGCGCTGAACTTTCAAGGCATGTACGGACTGAACAAGTGGTTTCGTCTCGGCATGATGTTGGAATGGGAACGTCACGGGATCGATGGGCCGCGAAGCGGGTCCGTCGATACCATTACGCTCCTTCCGGTGAACCTGGAGTATCGTCCCGGGCATTTCGGCAACTTCATTCCGTACTTCACGACCGGTCTGGGTGTGAATATCAATACGAAGGACGTGAAAGATACATTCGCCTGGCGGATCGGCGGCGGTATTGACTATGCGTTGACCAATTTGGTTCAGGGTGCGCCGAAGGGTCTGATGTTGAATATGGAAGCGGCCTGGAAGCGTAATCATCCCGAGAGTGACGGGTCTGCCATGGGCCTGCTCTTCGGTGTGCGCCACACATTCTAGTCTTCATTCTCTCCCCTGAGATATGTACCGGGCAGTCGGGGCGGTGTGTCTGTTCCTGGTTGCCCGGTCCTTCTCACGATTTTCAGCCTCTCGCCATGAATTTCCGTGACGGGAGCGGCGTCCTCGTAGGCGAGGGACTTCCCGCCTCTGCTGTTTCATTCTGCCGCAATGTGTTATAAGCTACCTGTTTCTCTCGCCGGATACGCTTGCCTGTGTGCAGGTGTGTCATCGAATCAATCCAGACCTGGTCGGATCGTACGATCGTCAGACCGTCAATTCCAAAGGCATTGTACAGGGGGGACTGAAGCAGGATGAGCAAGAAGGAAATCGATGCGGCGCGACGACTGATGAGCCTGATGTTCAAAGCGCATCCCTGGCACGGAGTGTCGATGGGAGACCAGGCTCCGGATCTGGTGACGGCCTATATCGAAATCGTGCCCAGCGATACGGTGAAATATGAGGTGGACAAGGCCACGGGCTTTCTGAAGGTCGACCGTCCTCAGCGGTTTTCCAACTTTTGTCCCGTGTACTACGGCCTCATCCCCCAAACCTTTTGCGGCGAGCGGGTGGCGAAGCTCTTCGGCGAACGCGCCCGTCGGTCGGACATGATCGGCGACGGGGATCCCCTCGACATCTGCGTGCTCACCGAGAAGGCGATTCCCCACAGCGATATTTTGCTGACCGCCCGGCCGATCGGCGGGTTCAGCATGGCGGACGGCGGCGAGGCAGACGACAAGATCATCGCGGTGATGCGGGACGATGCCGTCTACGGGGCGTTGACCGATCTCAAAGAATGCCCCATAACGCTCCTCGACCGGTTGCAGCACTACTTTCTGACCTATAAACAAGCACCAGGCTCCATCCACCACAACAAGGTTGAGATTACGAGCATGTACGGCCGCGACGAAGCCATCAACGTCATCCGCGCCAGCCACGACGACTACAAAGCAAAATTCCCCGAGTTGGAATTTATGTGGCCGGCCAGTATGAACAGCTAGCACGACCAAGAAAGGTGTAGCCCCTCCTCATGAAACACACCACGACGCCATTGCCGACAGAGCCGGCCGCCAAAGGATTTTCCCCTGGTTTTGCCGCGCTCGGATTAGAAGCCTCGCTGCTGACCACCCTGGAAGCACTGGGCTACGAAGAACCCACCCCGATTCAACGTGAGGCCATTCCTCCCTTGCTGGAGGGACGAGACCTGCTGGGGCAGGCCGCCACGGGAACCGGAAAGACAGCGGCGTTTGCCTTGCCGCTCCTGCAGCGGATTGCCCACGGGCCACGGCAGCGCCCCACGGCGCTGGTGTTAGTGCCCACGCGGGAACTGGCCGTGCAAGTGAGCGAGGCGGTGCAGCGGTACGGCAAGGAACTACGGATCGGGGTGCTCGCCCTGTATGGGGGCCAAGCGATGGGACCGCAACTGCAGGCGCTCAGGCGCGGGGTCGAAGTCATCGTGGCGACGCCGGGCCGGGCCTTGGATCACCTCCGCCGCAAGACCTTGAAGCTGGCTGACCTGCAAGTGGTGGTGCTGGATGAGGCCGACGAAATGCTCGATATGGGTTTCGCCGACGACCTCGACGCGATCCTCGAACAAACTCCGGCGACCAAGCAGACCGCGCTGTTTTCGGCGACCATGCCGCCGCGGATTGCGTCCATCGCGCGCCGGCATTTGAAGAATCCGGTCGATGTGACGATTGCCCGTGAGCCGGTGAAAGCTGGCGCGGCGCCGCGGGTGCAGCAGACCGCCTACGTGGTGGCGCGACAGCACAAGGTGTCCGCGCTGGCCCGCGTGTTGGATATCGCCACCCCCAAGTCGGCGCTCGTGTTCTGCCGGACGCGGTTGGAAGTGGATGAAGTGACGGCGGCGCTGAACGGCCGCGGATATCGGGCCGAGGCCATTCATGGCGGCATGAGCCAGGTGCAACGGGATCGTGTGATGCAGGCGTTTCGCTCAGGACAAACCGAGCTCCTCGTGGCGACCGACGTGGCCGCGCGTGGGTTGGATATTCCGTCCGTCTCCCATGTGATCAACTACGATCTGCCTTCGTCGTTGGAAGTCTACGTCCATCGTATCGGGCGAACGGGCCGGGCCGGGCGAGAAGGCGCGGCCATGACCATTATCGAACCACGTGAACAGCGATTATTGCGCGCGGTCGAACAACATACGAAAGCGAAAATTACGGTCGCCGCTGTGCCATCCCTGGGCGATCTGTTAGCCAAGCGGCTGGAGCGGACGAAGACCTCCATTCAAGAAACCCTGAAGGCCGGCGAACTGGAAGATTTTCGCCGCGTCGTTCAGGCGCTGGCTACAACGGCAGATCCGGCGGATATCGCGGCGGCGGCCATCAAGCTGGTGTACCGCTCCCACGGCGGCGAACGGGCTGAAGAAGAGATCCCGGCGGTGTCGACCAGGGCGCCGGATCCCTATCGGCCGTCGCGTCCTTCGTACGGTTCCGCTCCTCAGCAAGGGGATCGCGCGCGCGCGACTCGGGGCGGCCTGAGCCGCGGTGGTCGGGAGGCTGGAACGGTGCGGGTCTATGTCGGGGCCGGGCGTGCGGCAGGCGTCAGGCCGGGGGATCTCGTCGGCGCGATTGCGAATGAAGCGGGGGTGCCGTCGCGCATGATCGGGGCGATCGAAGTCGAGGAGCGGTTCTCCCTGGTGGATGTGCAGGAAGAAGCGGCCCGGCAGATTATCGAGGCGCTAGGGCGGACGCGCATCAAGGGCCAAAAAGTCGCCGTGAGATTGTTCAGAGATTAATCAATGGGGCGGGCCGGCCGTTGGCAGACGTCACGGCCTGCTCACCGCGTGATCTTCCGGAGTCTGTCCTCTGTCGACAGGCCCCACCGTTGAGTCCGGCCGGTCGATCCCCCGCGCAGGCTGAGCCATCACCGCCGTTTCGGTTCGGCATCTTCCGTCTTGGCCCTTGTTGCCTGACCGGTTTTGCGATACCATCCCGCACAGACATGATACGTCTCACCCATACCGTACCGGCCGCCTCGCGATCGTGAGGGTGTGCCGACAGACGGTGCGTCACACTTCATTATCCGATCAGTTTCAGGCAGGCAGCCTCCGTGGTGCCTCGCACCGGCGAGCCATTGCGGAAAGAGATTGGCGGCGTCTGATATTTGGTCGCGATCCAGGGGGTTGGCGCAGGAGTGAGACCGGGTTCCGATAAGTCACGGCGACGGAGAGGATCTGTGTTGAGATGGCGGTGACGCTCGCACCCTGGAAAGCCGTGCTGCGGGACTGGCAGGCGAGGGCGGTCGCCGATGTGTCGGCGCAGCAGCGCGAGGACTATCTCGTCACCGCGACGCCCGCGGCCGGAAAAACACGCTTCGCGCTCCGGATCGCACATCAGTATCTCGCTGATCGGGCCGCGAGCCGTGTGCTGGTGATCTGCCCGACGAATCATCTCAGAACGCAGTGGGCCTCGGCAGCGGGGCAGGTCGGCATTCAGCTCGATCCGGCGCTCTCGAACGAGCAGGCCTGCGAGGCGCGCGACTATCATGGAGCAATCGTGACCTACCAACAGGTCTGTCTGGCGCCGGAAGTATTCCGTCGCGCCTGCCGCAGTCGTAAAACTCTCGTCATCCTCGATGAGTTGCACCACGCCGGTGACGGCAAGGATTGGGGCAAGGCGCTGCGCGAATCCTTCGGCGAGGCGGTCTTTCGTCTGGCGCTGTCCGGCACGCCGTTTCGCTCCGACAACAATCCCATTCCTTTCGTACGGTATGAGCAGGGCGAAAGCCAGGCGGATTTTACCTATGGGTATTCGCATTCGATTCGGGACGGGGTCTGTCGCCCGATTCTGTTTCCGAGTTACGAAGGCGAACTGACCTGGTTGTCGGACGGACGCGAGCATCGGGCTACCTTCGAAGACGGCTTAACCTTCGAGCGCCAGCGGGAACGGCTCAAGACCGCGTTGCTGCAGGAGACATGGCTGGGCCCTGTCTTGACCGATGCCCATGCCGAGTTGCAACGGTTGCGCAAGCAGGAGCAGGCGGATGCGGGGGGGTTGATCGTCACCATGAATCAGGACCATGCGCGGCAGGTGGCGGACCTGGTGTTGAAGCTCACGGGCACACGCGCGCTCGTAGCGGTGTCCGACGATCCATCCGCCTCGAAGACCATCGAAACCTTTGCGCATCACAAGCAGCAACAGTGGCTGGTGGCGGTGAATATGGTGAGCGAAGGCGTCGATATTCCTCGCCTGCGGGTCGGTGTGTATGCGACCAACGTGTTGACCGAGATGTATTTCCGCCAGGTCGTCGGACGGTTCGTACGGATGCAGGAGAAGGTGCCGAAACCGCAACGGGCCTGGCTCTATCTCCCGAAGGATGCGACGCTGGTTCATTATGCCAAACGCATCAAGGTCGAGCGCGATCACGTCCTCGAAGAGATCATGCCGTCCGTGCAACGGACATTGTTCGGCACGGCGGCGACGTCGCTGAAGGAGTATATTCCGCTCAACGGTGTGGCCAGGCTGGATGCCTTGATCGGTGCCGATGAGGGTGACCCGGCGGGTGAAGGCAAGGGGCAGCCGGAACCGGCGGTCGCGTTGCACGACCGGAAAAACGCCTTGCGGGACAAACATCGCTCTCTGGTCGGGGCGGTGGCGCGGAAGTGCGGGATGGATCATCGGCAGCTGAATGCGGAGTTGATCAAGCGGACAGGCGGCCGGGTCGATCAGGCGACCATCCCGCAACTGGAGCGGCGGATCGCGCTGCTGGAAAAGTGGCGGGATTCCGGCTTCGACAAGAAGCGCTGAGCGGCTGAAGTGTGGTACTGATGGCAGGCCCATCGAGGGACTGCGATCTCGTTGAATATTGATGTGAGAGGAAGGCAGGCATGGCTGGGAAACAAGTGGTGCGCCGGACGAGTGCGGTCGCCAAGAAGAGCACGAAGCAGGCGGTGAACAAATCAGGAACGAAAAACGCGGCGCTCGCGCGCCGCGCAAAGACGACTCGCGCCAAGCGGTCGTCCGTGGCGGTGGTGGTGCTGTCCGGTTCCACTCCGCTTCGCCGGAACAAGGCGGCGGAGTTGGTGGCGGAAGAACTGCAATTGGATCTGGCAAAGGTGAACCTGGCTTCGGTGGTCAGCCGTCAGGTCGGCGAGACCGAGAAGAACATCAACCGGGTGTTCGATGAGGCGGAACGGAGCGGATCGATTCTCTTCTTCGACGGCGCGGATGCGCTGTTCGGCACGGGCCGGGCGGGCAAGGCCGGCGCTGATCGATCGACCGCTGCCGGGGCGGCCCATCTGCTACAACGTATCGAGGACCATACCGGCCTGGTCATTCTCACGACCAACGGGAAAAGCCGGATCGATCAAGTCTTGTCGCGGCAAGCGAAGGTGTCCGTGATGGTGGGCATCAAGAAGAAGCCAAAGAAGAAGACGGCCTGACGAGTCGTTCTCTCAATGGTTGTTCGAGAAGCGATGTCACGAGCACAGGATGCTCAAAAAGGCTGCTCAGCAAGGCCGCAGCGAGCGAGGGGCCGAGGCGTACCCTCGGGGTACGTTGAGGGTCCGAGCGATGCGAGAACGCGGCTGACAGACTTTTTCAGCATCCTGTGAGGATTATTCCGTTTCTTCGCTGGCCTCCAGACACTTCGTGCACTGTTCCAGATCGGGCACGCCATGGGCGCTGCAGAAGTGCCGATGGCAGAGGCCGCAGAGCATAAAGGTCATCTTGATGCGGTCTTCCGCTTCGCAGTAGTAACAGTTTTTTGCGGTTCTTGCCTTCGGCATGGTCCTTCTCCTCGAAACATGTGTCGGTTCAATTACCAGTCATTGAGTGAGTGCACGAGTCGCATTCCGTCGGCGTCAGTGCGCTTCGCCGTTCCATGCCGATGATCGGGCATGAGGGCGGCAGGACCTGAAACCATGACAGGGGGCGGGCAAGGCACCTAGGCCGAGTTAGCCTGAGGCGCTAAGGGCAGCTAGAGGTGTGATCGTGCTCGCGTTCACCATTCCACAGGGTCGGCCGGCACTCCCGTGGACTGATGCTCCTTATAACACATTTTGCCGATCGTCGGCTTGGCCCTGACCGGGCGGCCGCCGGCGGCGTTCTGCACATCTGTGAATCGTGAAGCGTATCTCGTCAGGGACGCCCACTCTCGATTTCCGGCCATGTGCGATGAACTCTATGCCATACGCTCTTTTCTGCGGACGAGAGACGAACGACGTTTCACGAACGACGGACTAGGAGGACGGCCTTTTTGCGCATCCTGCTATTGTGCCGAGGTCTGCTCGACTTCTTCCCTCAACAGAAACTTGATCGACGGGTTCGATTTGATGCAATAGGCCAGCAGGTGTTCGGTGGTGAACAGCATGACGCCACGGCCCTGCTGGTCGACGAGCCGGAGGGTGTCGGACGGCCAATAGACGGCCGAAATCGTGGCAGGATCGCCGACAATCCAGCGGGCCAGCGCATGGGGCAGGCGCTCCACGGATGTCTTGACCCCGTATTCATTTTCCAGCCGCGACATGACCACGTCGAATTGTAGCTCACCCACCGCGGCCAGCACCGGTTCGCGACGCACGTGATCCGGTGAATAAAAGATCTGCATGACCCCTTCTTCTTCCAGCTGCTTGAGCCCCTTCTGAAACTGCTTGTGCTTCGAAATATCCTGTGTGCGCAACAGGCCGAAACACTCCGGCGGAAAATGAGGAATGGGATCGAAGGTCAGCGCGGGATCGGAGGTCAGGGTATCTCCGATCGTGAACAGCCCGGGGTTCACCAACCCGACGACATCGCCGGGGTAGGCCTCGTCGATCGTTTCGCGGTCGCGGCCGAACAGGCGATGGGGGCGTGTCATCCGGATCTTGCGGCCCAGCCTGGCGTGATGGACCATCATGTCTTTTTCGAAGCGGCCGGAGCAGATGCGGAGGAAGGCCATGCGGTCGCGATGCTGCGGGTCCATGTTCGCCTGAATCTTGAACACGAAGCCGGAGAACGCTTCGTCGGTCGGTTGTATCAATCCCTGGGCCGTCTGGCGCGGTCCGGGAGGCGGCGCTAGTTTGGTAAAGGCATCCAGGAACGGCCCGACGCCGAAGTTGGTCAACGCGCTGCCGAAGAAGACCGGCGTGAGTTCACCCGCGAGGAACCGGTCGCGATCGAATGAGGTGCCTGCCCCTGTCAACAGTCCGATCTCTTCCTGCAGGGGCCCGTAGGCATCGCCGAGGGTTTCCGCCAGTTTCGGATTCGGAAAGGCCTCGACCGTCATCGGCGCGCGCCGTTGATTGTGTGCCGTACGCTGGAAGAACAGCACCTGGCGGTGTTGGAAATCGTACAGGCCTTGAAAGCCTGACCCTTCGCCGATCGGCCAGTTGAAGGGCACTGCCGTCATCCCCAGGGTGCGTTCGATTTCATCCAGCAGGTCGAACGGATGGCGGCCCGGCTGGTCCATCTTGTTGATGAAGGTCAGGATCGGGATGCCACGCTTGCGGCAGACGGCGAAGAGTTTCTTGGTCTGCGGCTCGATACCTTTGGCGCCGTCCAGCACCATGACGGCGCTGTCCACGGCCATGAGTGTGCGGTACGTGTCTTCGCTGAAGTCCTGGTGGCCTGGCGTGTCGAGCAGGTTGACCCGCGCGCCCTGATAGTCGAACTGCAGCATGGTGGAGGTAATCGAAATGCCGCGCGCCTGCTCCAATTCCATCCAGTCGGACTTGGCTTGGCGCTGGCTGGAGCGCGCCTGCACCGCGCCGGCCAGGTGCACCGCGCCGGCATAGAGCAGCAGCTTTTCGGTCAAGGTGGTTTTTCCGGCGTCCGGATGGGAAATGATCGCAAACGTGCGCCGTCGCAGCACTTCGCGCCGCAATTCATCGGCTGCAGATTTCTCAACCGGCAGGGACATAGGTCTTCTCTTTGTGGTTAGGGGAAGCCAACGGGACAGGGGATCAGGGCATCGCCTGGCGTCGCTGGGTGATAACTCTTTCTTTTATCAGTCGGAGTGGGGTGGCGGCAAGGAGGGGGAGAGGGGCGTGCAGTCGGGCGCTCCTATGCTCGCGCAACGCGCGGCCTCAGAAGGCCCTCGTTGGACGCGCGCACTCAGGAGCACCCGACTGCACGCCCTGGGTGAGGGGTAGGAGGGGATTCAGTTGGACGGCGCGCAGTGGGAGATCAACCAGCCCCCATCCCTAGGAGCCTGTCTGACATTGATGGAAGAGAAGCCTGTTCTTCACCGGTGAGTCCGTTTGTGTTCGGCGGCACCTGGATCGGCACAGAGCCCTCCCGCTAGTGCCGTCCTCTCCGGGTCACCTTCCGACTGCCGCTCAGGGCCCGCAGCCCGTCCCCGGGGCGTCGGCATCGACAGCGCAGGGCGGTCCAGAGCTTGAGCACATTGTGTGTGGTACAGATCAGCGCCCATTCCCCGCGCACCTGCCGCATCCCGCGTAGCAAGAATTGTCGATAGCCGCGGCCCTGCTTAATCTGGCCAAAGACCGGCTCGATAATCGCTTTGCGCCGGGCATAGAGCCATCGACCGTGCGTCGTGCGGAGCGTGCGGCGCATCCGGTCAGCCACCGACAGACCCGCTGGCAGTCGGCCTCGGGGCGCGGCCGGCACCACCGGGCCGTGAAGCTGGCGATCAGGCGGGATAAGCGGTGTACAGCCCAGCGCCGTGAGGGCCGCGACATTCGCCTCGCTGAAATATCCCGTATCCATACTCACGGTCCGGGGGACCTGCGCCGTATTCGCCAGCACCTGGGTCAACATTGGTTGCGCTTGTTGTTTGTCATTGGCTTCATCGGTGACGTCGGCCGCGACAATGATCTGCGCCTGTGCATCGACGGCCGCTTGGCAGTTGTACCCTTGCACGACACTCCCCTTGGCATCCGACGCCGGCATGATCCGACTCTCCGGATCGGTGAAGTTGCGCTGGGCCTTCGGATGAGGCACCGAGCGGGGCGGCTGCGGGGGCCGTCCCCGGCGCGGTCCTTCTGTCTCGCGAACCGCGCGGGCCGCCTGCTTGAGGGTGGCCTCGGCCTGGGCCTCCTGCTACAACACCGCCTTGGCCGCCTGAATGGTTTCCAGCCGCTGCTCCCGACGTGCCAGCTCGGCGGGCAGTTCATCACCCCGCCGGTCCGGGCCATACGCCGCATCATCCCGCGCATCGGCAGCCTCCGCCTGCTTGAGCAGGGCCGCCACCTCCGCCTGCAGCCGCGCCTCTTCCGTCACCATCCGTCCGTAGCTCATCGCCTTGTGCTTCGACGCATTGGCCTTGACCTTCGTGCCATCCAGCGCAATGTGGCCCAGCTTGACCATGCCCGCCCGCTGGCAGAGCTGGAGCACCTGGACAAACAGATCCGCCAGCGCAGGCAGATGCTGCATCCGAAAATCACTGAGCGTCCGGAAGTCCGGCCGCTGATTCGCCGCCAGGACGCGAAACGCCACATCCTCCTCCAGCTTCCTGGCAATCTGCCGCGAGGCCGGAATCCCGACGGCGTACGCATACAGCAGCACCTTCACCAGCAGCTGGGGATGATACGGCGCCGTGCCGCGCGTCACCCCGCCATAGGTGGCGAGGATGGGCTGCAGGTTCAGTTCCTCCACCACATCGGCCAGGAAGTACGCCAAGTGATCCTCCGGCAACCAGTCACGCGGCGACGGCGGCAACAGCCACAGCTCATCGGGGTCATAGGAACGAAAGGTGCGCATCGTCATCGCAGGGCCTCCTCTGGTGTGGCTCGGTGTTCGTACCGGTACACGATTCGGAGGGGCTTGCCAAGAAATTTCTGGAGGGCAATGTCGGACAGGCTCCTAGGGAGAATTGGAAATTGAGAAAATGGGGAATGCGCGCGATCGGAATATGCTCGTCCCATGCGCGCAGTGAGAGCCGCCCCGACCCCTCCCCCCTTGGGTTGGTAGAGCGTTGGACGCGCGCAGTTTGGGGACCACCCAGGCTGTCCGACCTGGGAAGAGTAGAAGTGAGAAGGTCGGAAGGAAGTCAGAGATGGGCTGTTATTTGCCCAGTGGATTGGTCAGCGCGCCTTTCGCGCCTTCCTTGACCCCTTTGACGTCTTCTTTCACCTGACCCACGCCCTGCTTGGTCTTGTCGATGTCCAGCTTCTTGGCGTCTTCTTTCGTTTGGGTCGCATCGGTCTTGAGTTTGCCTGTGGCTTCCGTCAGCGACT
>CABVRO010000028.1 GCA_902500715.1 uncultured Nitrospira sp.
CCTCCAGACCTCTGATTGTAGGTTGAAGGCGTCCACTATTTCGAGCCTAGCTCATCCAGTTCGTTGACCTCGATGGCATGGCACCTAAGGCGCGTCCGGTCTTTTCAGCCAGAGACCGAAAAGCTCACTCTCAGGGACATAACGCAACTGAGGTACTAGTGGGCGAGCAAGGGCGCATAGCTACTAGTAGAGAAGAAACTGTCGGTATAAGGACGAGGCTAGATAATACAAGTATAAAGGAGAAAGATGGTACAGATTTGCGCTCCCATGAAAGTACCACCCAGAACCTAAAAAAGTATTCAAAAGCTAACGGAGAGCTCGATGAAGCGCAAACGAGGTCGAGGGCAAACTCAAAATTAGAGCAGGTGGAAAAACATGCAGAAGATACTGGTGTCAAAGAAGACCTTCACGTATGGGTCAGGAATGAGAAAGATGACACGCAAGGCAAACGAGCCGCTAAAATATGGAAGGATGAAGGCGCTAGTAGAGGGGTAAGTGTAACGGTGGGTAGTCTTAGGAAGTTTCTAGCATCAGGCAGCGGGAAAAAGAGTCTTTTTTCGACCATCGCAGCAGTGATGGTAGCTCTAGATTCTAAGCCGACTTGGGCATCCGATAATCCATTGGTGCCAACTCCCAGGGATTTGATTGACATGAAGGATACTCCAGGATTGGGAGAGGCACTATTGCTCTTAGATGCAGCCAAAGCAATCTATGATATTGACAATACTCTAGCCCCTGGAACGGCGAAAAAGACGATGGAAATGGCAATTGCCACTCAAGGGCTGGAGCAGGTTGTCGGCCTTCCCCTCCTCATAAACAAGCAGACCAAAGAACTCTTCGGAGTTCCGGATTCCATATGGGCTGAAGATGGATTGCCGAAGGATCTGATTCTTCTCGGAACTCTTGATCAAGCTACTCTGTTTGGCAATGTCCTGATTACTAAAGACTTACTTGTAGGTTTTGATAGGACCAGCAAAGGTAGTTGGGAAATGAAGGTGCGTCAACCTAATGGTGAATTTCGAGCAGTCTCTAAATGATGCGACCTCCCCCCTTGATTGAGTAGCACAATGATTTAGTGTCCAATCCCTTCAGGAAAGGAGATTGGCAATGAAGCAGCGGTTTTCCGAGGTTCAGATCATTGGGTTTTTGCGGTAGGCGGAGGCCGGAGTCGCGTCAAAGATCTGTGTCGACAACATGGATTCTCCGAAGCCAGCTACTACCTCTGGCGGCGCAAGTTCGGCGGCATGACCGTGCCAGACGCCAAGCGGCTGAAGGCCCTGGAAGAGGAGAATACCCGGATGAAGAAGTCACTGGCGGAGACGCTGCTGGAGCAGGCGGTGACCCCAAGAGGTGCTTCGACAAAAGTGGTACGCGCACCGGCTCGTCGGGAGGTGGTGCGCTGGATGTGTGGCCGAGGCCTGACCGAGCGGTGTGCCTTAAAGGTGATGGGCATGAGCGCCAGCAGCGTGCGATACCGACCCGCACCGAACCGTAATGCCGAACTGCGGAACGCCATGACCACACTGGCCGCTCGCCATCCGCGGTACGGGGGGCAGGGATGATGTATCTCAAGTTGCAACAGCAGGGGCGCAAGGTCAATCACAAACGGGTGGACCGACTTTATGCGGAGGCCCAGTTACAGCTACGGCGGCCGCACCCGCAAGAAGGTGCCCATGGGGGCGCGTCAGCCGCTGGAGCGGCCAGACGCCGCGAACGAAGTCTAGTCCATGGATTTTGTCTTTGACCGCAGTGCGGAAGGCCGGGGCATCAAGTGTTTGACGATCGTGGATGATGCGACACATGAGTCGGTGATTCGGACTGACAATGGAAAGGAATTCTGTGGTCGGACCATCCTGACCTGAGCGCACGCGCACATGGTGACGCTGCGGCTGATTGAACCAGGCAAGCCCAATCAGAATGCCTACATCGAGTCATTCAATGGACGCTTCCGTGATGAATGCCTGAACGAGCATTGGTTCCTGAGTCCCGCCCATGCCCAAGCCATCATTGAAGCATGGCGGCGTGAATACAACGAAAAACGACAGAAGAAAGCGTTGGGTGGGCTTACGCCCGCTGCCTATGCGCAACAATTGGCCAGCAAATCAGCTACTGCAGTCCACGGACTCTAGACGTGGCTGCTACTGAACACGGGAGGACGTCGTAATCAATGAAGGGTTAGAAGAATTTTCTCAGGCACGATTCTGTCGCCTCACAACCAGTAGGTAAACGCCTGATGCTTAGCATTTTATTCCGTGTAGAAAAAAGTACGGCCAAATAAACGAGAAGAATTCATTGCCTTCATCGAAGAGGATATCCGCGTCGCCAAGGAAAGGGAACCTGGAACTCTCCGATTCGATCTCATTCCAGATCGCACGGATATGAATGCATTCTACTGCCTTGGAGTACGAGGATGAGCCCGTTTTCAAAAAGCACCAGAATAACGAACCATACAAGATTTGGCTAACTAAAATTATGCCGGAAATGGTGACAACCTTTCAGTTGCTATTCGAAGGTCAACCACTGTGCCCCTTAGATGATTACTTAAAGTAATCATCTAAACGACATGACCTTAATAGGAAGGAAATGATCTATGCCCAAGAATCCTGCGCGTCGATCCGGACCTGCTCCTAACCGAAAGAGCAAGGCTCGCCCCATTTCCACCGAAATGCTGCAGAAAGACCTGCCTCGACTTGCATCAAAGGTGTCTATGCGTGGAACCAAGCTCCCTCACCAAGAGCGGCCTATCAAACCAGCCTTATCCGAAACGAATCAAGGGCCGGCTACGCCTCAGGGCTTCGTCATACGAGGACGTGTCATCTATGCCGATAGGCAGGGAGCCTCTGGGCTCAACGTGAAGGTATTTGCTGTTGCACTCAAACAGCAAGAACTGCGCGGGGAAACACAGACCAACTCTACCGGCAACTATGAACTAGAATATCGAGTACCGGATGGTTCACCCACTGAGAACGATTTTGAGGGTCTTCAGGTCATCGTGTTCGATGCGACCGATCGGCAGCTCGCCACATCCGAGATTCGATACGGGACAGCCACGACTCGGACAATCGACATAGTCCTTCCTGCTTCGGAACGGAGTCCTTCCGAATATGAGCGCTATCTCGTAAGCCTCAAGGCGTATTTGAATGGGCATTCCTTAGCTGAGCTTGATGGTGGAGAGGAGGATAAGGATCTTGTCTATCTGTCAGGGGCCTCTGGCGTCCCACGCGAACGTCTCAATCTGCTCGTGACCGCAGAAAAAATGGCTTGTGGGTTAGCTTCTGCCGGCGAAAGTGCAGAGACGAATCAGAGTGGGAGCATAAAAAAGACGGCAGCTACTCCTGATAAGAAGCCCTCATCAAACCGGCACGAAACAACTCTTTTCACTTCCGCCATGTTCTATGGCTGGGTGCGGCAAGGTTTGCCATCGACACGAGAAGAATTGTTGACCACTCAGCCAGGGGTTTTGACAAATGCACTCAAGAAGGCGAGTAGTGACAATCTCATCCCTGCAGTATCCGCAAAAGAACTGAAAGACATCACCTCCAGCCTCATTGCCGGTCACACCGAACGAGTACTGCGACCGACTCTCAAAGGCGAGTCAGCATCATTGGGCCTTGCGCTAAATCTTTTGAGTGGTAAAGCCGCGCTCACAAAAAATCAGAAGCATGCACTTGCTACGTTGACACTCAGTCAGAATAGGGACGGGAATATTGGAGAACAGCTGAGGACGGCTCGCCTGACAGGGGAACAACTCAATAGCTTGATCCAGGTACTGGCGCTGAATCAGATCAGCGGAGGAGACAGCGCGGTGCTTCAAGCCGCTCACGAGCACATCACTACCAAATCGAAAGCGCCGAATCGCCGTCCGTTGCATGCTGTTGCCGAACTTGATGAGTCGGATTGGCGAGCCGTTCTCAAGACTGCACAACCGGATATAACTAATGATAAAGAGATTGGGAAGAGAGTAGCGGCTCTTATTGAAAAGACCGCTGAGCAGTTCCCGAATGAGTTCCTCCTAGCTCGTGCAGTGCGGCAGCCGGATGGGCCTCTACTGAAGTCTGATATGCGCAAGGTGGCGAAGCTACAGAAGCTCAATAAAGATCATCGATTCAAGACCCCGTTTAATGGACTCAAGCGAGATGGCATTTCGGCAGGTGAACGCCGTGCTGTTGGTGCTTCGTTTGACCGCGTCAAAGCGTTAGTCAATCGGTATCCGGGACTCGAACTTGATACGGTGCTTTCGGGAAAGGGAACTGTTTCCTACAAGGTCGCTGAGGTGCAGAAGCGTATCGGAGTCCTTGACAGCTTTGTACAGGCCAATCCCGATACGAATTTTTTGGCACTGGACTATGCGCCCGGTAGTGATGACCTGAAACGGCTGAAGTTCGACGGCTTGTATGACACTGCTAAGTCAATGGTTCTTCGTGCCGTGAAGGCCCGTCAGCGAGTCCATCGTATTGCCGGCGGAGCACGCAGGGCACAACACCTAATCGAAACCGGCTTTCATTCAGCACATCAAATAACCCAGGCCACGCCGGAAGAATTTGTGAAGTCGACAAAGCTACCTGTAGCCGAAGCGCAGAAGATCTCTGCTGTTGCCTTGAATGCTGCTACTGACACGGCGCTTCAGTTTTTGGCTATTTTAAACGTTGTGTATCCTAACCTTGGTGATTGGAATTGGCCAAACTCCTCTCCGATTGTAAATCACCTGACACGATTGGATGGGTTCAAAGACCTCTTTGGAGCGCAAGCTATTTGCCAATGCCAGCACTGTCGATCAGTGTTAGGCCCGGCTGCCTATTTCGTCGACCTTATGCGGTTTATTGATGACAATATTACGAAGCTGGTGTTTGACAACAACCGACAAGTTGCCCAAACGCTGAAGTTGTCGTATCGACGTCCAGACCTCTGGGAGTTGCCGCTCACCTGCGAAAATGCCAATACGCTAGTACCGACGCTCGAGATTGTAAATGAAATTCTCGAAAACTTTATTGATGGCAACCGGTCACCGACTGCAGCTCAGCGTGCCCAAATCCAGAAAGCCGTATATCTTCGTCTCGCCCAGGCAACAGACTCGTTTGCCCAGCCCTATGTGTTGCCGATCAGGCAGATCGAAACGTATTTGAGTCACTTTCAGCTCACACGAGCGCAGCTTGCCAAGTCGCTTGTACTGGATGCGGATACCACGGCACGGGCACGACTAGGTCTTTCTCTCGTAGAGCGAGACTTGATCGTCAATAACGGTAGCAACCAACAGGTCGACGCGCTATTCGGAACGGGTATTAGCGCAGCCACCTCTTCCGATACACAGCTATTTCTTGCAGTCACCAATTGGACTAGGGATGAATTGGGGCAGTTGCTGAAGACGTCGTTTGTTCAGGGCGGCAACCCTATAACGATTGAATCGAGTAAGGCATCCCCTGAAAGCGTTCAGAACGATCGGGAGGTGGTGAAGGGATACTCGCGCCCTGCGTTGGACCGACTCCACCGATTTACACGCCTTTGGAGGGCAATCCAGCGATCCAAACCGTGGTCAATCGACGAGCTCGATTTGGTCTTAACCAGCCTCGCCCAACCTAACCCAACTCCAACCCTATCTGGGCCGCTGCTTGCCAACATTGGAGAACTGTTAGAAATTCAAGAGCGCTTTAGTTTATCGGTTGAGCAGCTGTGTGTCCTGGTCGGTGATATTCCTACTATAAACTTTGGAACACAGCTTCCGTTCTTCGACCGTCTGTTTAATCTCCACAACTTTGTGGTTCAAGATGGGCTATGGCCGCCCACCACCCCGCCGAATTATCAACACCCCTCCTCATTACTAGCTGGCGCAACAGCACTAGCAGTAGAAACGCAAAGTAAGTTGACACTGCGTCTCATGGCCGGATTGCAAATCAACGATAACGAGCTGGTCCAGCTGCTAGCAGGCCTCGGTTGGCTTGCCGGCGGTGTGAACATCAATCTCGGGAACCTCACGCTGCTCTATCGTCATGCACTCTTGGCACGGTCGATGAACATCGCGATTCCGGATATGTTCACGCTGCTTAAGCTAGGCCAAATCAACAACACAAACATGGTGTTAGGAATTGCAGATGTTCTGAATCTCATCGATACCGTTGATCGGTGGCGAGAGACGAGCTTCTTGATCGACGACATGATGGCTATTACTGGAGGCACAACCACCGACCCTTCTATGTATCCGGATACGCAGCAGATCGCCGAGGCGGTTGCCGAGCAAATACGGACCGGGCATCTACTTGAATTTTCAGTGACGACTTTCCAGGTATTAGGCATTACTGCGGACGAGTCCAAGCAAATCATCCAAAACCAACAGAACTTAGGTGTGTTCGAGCCGGTGCCGCAGAGTGAAAATTATCGGTTGTTGCCCTTGCCCGCGGCTGATCCGAAGGCAGCGGGGTTTGCCCTCACGGGCGTTCCCCCGACGACAACGCTGGCGGCTATTGCAAATCATTTGAATCTCTACCATACGAGAACCGCGCTGGAGAAACTGCTTGCTGCGCAATTCCGTCTGTCGGTGGGGGCGATGCATCAGCTATCGGTGTTGTGCGGGAATGCGCTAACCGCTCACAATGCCGCACTCATCCAAGAACTACACGGGAATGGTCCTGCCACGGTTCTGCGGGGTATCGTGGCGAAATTCGTCCCACTGGTTGTGTTGTTTAAGGAGAAGATCTGGGACGAAAGTCATCTGAAATTTGTAGTCAGCAATTCGAAAGTCTTCGGCGTAACTGCGCCGCTCTTTGTCGGGGCGAACCCCGCGCGCCTTTCGTTCGATGCCGCGATCAAAGTGGCAGCGTATGCTCGTTTGGTTGGAGTACGCGATCAGGGATTCACTTCGAAGCAAGCAGACCCCGATCCTGTTGCTGTTCAAACGGTCTTGAGGCAGGGTTTTGGGCAAGATGATCCTGTGGCCAAGGCTTTGCGTGTGGATCCGTCTCGTCTCGCAAAGGTCAAGACATATGTTTCGTTGAACAATGCTGCACCCTTCGATGGTCTGCGTAAGCTTACTCAAGCACTCTCGCTCAATGAGTTACTCGGATTAGGCGGAACCTCGTTGCCTTTGCTTGTTCCGACATCCACCAATGCCACGACTGCGACAACAGAGTACTACCAGCTGACTGATGGTGCCGATGCTCTTCTTGCGGTGCTACGCAGTAAGTATCCAGATGAACAGAAGTTTGCCACGCAGATGGAACCGTACGAAGACATCTTGCGCAGTCGTAAACGCGATGGTCTTGTCGAGTATGTGATTCGCTCTATGAATCGTGGATTTGCGACGTCGTCGGACCTCTACCAGTTCTTTTTGATCGATACGCAAGTAGAGGGGTGCGCACGCACGTCCCGCATCGTGTCAGCTTACGGAAGCCTCCAACTCTATGTGCAGCGCGTGTTAATGAATCTCGAGCGATCCGGTCCTGATGGTCCGAACGAGTCTAGCGTATTAAAGGTCCTTGCCGGGATTGCTACAAATCCGCTGGACCGTATTCAGACTGAATTGGAATGGCGAAGAACCTATCGAGTGTGGGAAGCCAACAGGAAAGTGTTTCTCTATCCAGAGAGCTATCTTGAACCGGAATTGCGGGATGATAAGACACCGCTCTTCACGGAACTGGAGTCGACTCTCCTTCAACAACGAATCAATGAAGAGAACGCTACAGAGGCGTATACGCAGTACCTGGAGGGTTATGAAGAAGTAGCCTCACTGAAAATTGCCGGCGCCTTTCACGCTATTAATGACAAAGAAAAAACTGATCGGATGCATCTCTTTGGTGCTACGTCCGATGATCCGCCCGTCTATTATTATCGAACTATTGATAACGTTCGCTTTAGTTATGAGGGTGAACGAAAGAGCTACACGCCTTGGGAAAAGATGAACGTGCAGATCCCTGTACGCGAGATATCGCCCGTCATAGTTGATGGGCGCCTTCTGGTGTTTTGGGTGCAAATCAATACCATACCAACGAACAAAGTAGAGAAAGGCGAATCGCGGTTTGTGGGCTATCAACATAAATTTAGTTTTCAATATGCGGAAAAGCGAGCCAACGGAACGTGGACCCCGCCGCAAAAAGTCTCTGCCTTCGACGAGGACGGGCTTCCATTTGAACGGGTCGATGACCCTCTAGAGGAACCATCGGATGTGAATCCCAATGAAGAAATTCCCCCAGGTCGGCCGTTGATTAATAGGGTGGCAGAAATTAATAACGCTGGTGAAACATTATACATGCCTATCCCCATCCTAGATCCTGCAGACCCTAGACAGGTTCTTCCTCGATTTCGTCTAACCCGCCTTGGACCAAATCCTTTGAATGGATATACCCCACGGTATGACGCTACCGGAAAGAACCACATAGAGCCAGTTGATGGCTACACACTCAGAGGATCTACATGGACCAGGATTCATGCAGAGGTGGAAGGTGAGCAACTCTATCTCACAGGGCTGAACTATCTGCCTTTAGAGAAACGGGTGGAATATATCAGCCCCAATAACACAGTCATAAAACGAGCGCCATTTATTGGCTTAGTAGACGTATTTGAAAGAACGGTGAGAAGGCTAAACAGAGAGCAAGAAGAGAAGAGTTCTCGAAGTTATTCAACTGTACTGTTCAATGAGTATCTAGCAGGACTGTTTAAGGTAACGGGGCCAGGCATAGGCGGGACACGACTCTTCAAGGCCACTCTCGCATTGGCAGGAGACTTTGATTCTGGTCTCACAATCTCGTCTTTTCAAGATGCGCGGATTGGCAGTATGCCTTCTCACCTGGGGCAACCGGTGTATAGCCTAGCTGTCAATTCAGAGTTGCCACCTAGCCTGAATGTGGTGCCGCTGGATGTGATTCATGACTTCGGGAATGATGTAGTGGGATTCTTTTTTCTCAGTGACGGAAAGATTGTCCTTGAACGACTTGGCACTACGATTCGGCGTGATCTTAGACGGCAGCTCTTCAAGTTCAGACTTAATGGACTCCTTTCTTTGGACTACCAAGATATCTTGCAAGAGTTGAATGCCCCCACCACGTCTCCAAGTCCCAGCCTGATCGTTCCAGACAAGCTAAGTGATGTAAACTATCGTGGCCCGTTCGGGTTGTACTTCCGTGAGCTGTTTTTTCATATCCCATTTCTTGTCGCAAATACTCTGAACAGTCAGCAACGATTCTCCACAGCTCAACGTTGGTATCATTATCTCTTTGATCCGACGAGCTCAGACATGGGACCGTATCGCGTCTGGCGATGTCGGCAACTTGTCGAAGAGATTAAGGACGTTAAATCCTTCCGTGCTACATTGACCAACGGAGACGCCCTGGAGGCCTATCGCCGCGATCCTTTTAATCCTCATGCCATTGCTCGGCTACGTCCAGGGACCTTTCACAAGACCATTGTTATGAAGTACATCGACAATTTGCTTGATTGGGGCGACACCCTATTTGCTGAATTTACAATGGAATCTTTGAACGAGGCGACGATGTTGTATGTGTTTGCCGCTGATATTCTTGGGCCTCGCCCGCCGGAAATTGGAGATTGCGGCGAAGCGAGTGGGGCCCCTCATACGTATTCAAAAATCACCAAGTCGCTTAAAACGGACTCCGATTTTCTGATTGAACTCGAACATCTTACGCCTGTTCCTGCGGAAACATTTGCAAACAATTATGATCGGGAACGATTTGTAATTGATGCGATTCGTGGTTTTCCTAGTACTAATGTCGTTCATCGAATGGCGATGACTGCAGCAAGCAACGAAGTGGGAAATGAAAATCTATCGACCGGCGTCGGCGGCTTAATGGATTACGGAAATGTGAATCAGAATGGCCGATCTTCCTGGCGTACCGTAGGAGGAACCGATCTGCGGGGGGCAAGTAGCTACGGAAATGGCCAGCGTTCTGTCGGCGCACAATCTGGATTCCGAGGAAGCGATGATTTTTACGCAGGCACTCACATTTTCGCGGAGGGAGATCCGATCAATCCACCGGGTGGTGGACCTCTGCTAGGCGGTAAGCATCCCATTCCTGATACGGGAGGACTATTGCCGTTCGATTATAAGAATCCAGACAAGGGGGTCATCAAACCTGGAACTATTCAGTCCGGAACTGGGAAACTATTTGAAGCGAAGAAATTTCCTCCACTTGATCTTGTCAAAGACGCCGCTCTTCCGCAGCCGCTGTTCTGTATCCCGCCGAATAAAGATCTAATGGCTTATTGGGATCGAGTCGAAGACAGACTTTTTAAGATCCGCAACTGTATGGACATTACCGGGGCCAAACGAAGACCTTCCCTGTATGAACCTGAACTAGATCCGCGTGACTTAATAAAGGACAAGGCTGTAGGGGTTCCGCTCGACGATGTAATCAACGGGATTACAGGAGACCTTCCTCCATATAGATTCAGCTTTCTCATAGAGAAGGCTAAACAATATGCCTCTACGGTGCAAAGCTTTGGGGGCGCACTGCTCAGTGCCCTGGAAAAGAAGGACGCTGAGCAACTCAGTCAACTCAGAGCAGTTCAAGAACAGAACATCCTCAAGTTGCGGACTCGTATACAAGAACTTGAGATTCAAGCGGCAGAAGACACATTGGCGGGTCTTGAAAAGCAACGTGAATCAGTGGAATTACGGCAAACTTTTTATGAGACAATGCTACAAAACGGGCTGATTCCATGGGAACGTGCTCAGCAGATCGCGCGACACCTCGTTTCTAGCCTCCATGAGACGGAAGCCCTTATACAGTTGGTACGATCTGTCCTGAGTTTGGTTCCGGAAATTGGCGCCCCCACTGCTATGAAATATGGGGGAATGGAAACAAGTGGTGCTGCCTCAGGTTTCGCTTCCGCCAGCCAGGCACTGGCGCAAGCTGCTGAAAGTGTTGCTGCATCCGCCGGCCTTGAAGCCACATTCCAAAGACGCGACGAAGAGTGGCGGCAGCAGAAGAAACTGGCAGACAGAGAGGTGGAAAATATCAAGAAGCAAATCGAAGCTGCCAAAACCCGGGTGGCGATCTCGGGTCGTTCGCTTGAAGTCCATAACAAATCCGTGGAGCACGCCGAAGAAGTATTTCAATACTACCAAGACAAGTTTACCAGGCAAGGCCTCTATACAGTACTATCGACTCAGCTCCAGCGTGCACACCGCGATGCCTACAATGCCGCGTTCGCAGTCGCGAAAATGGCAGAACGGGCCTACCGATATGAGCGCGAGTATGAAACTGCCACTGGTCTCTCTAACAGCTACTGGATTCAGGATCAGGTGGGTTTGCAAGCCGGCGAGAAACTGCTGCTTGATCTCCAGAACCTTGAACGCCGATACCTTGAAACGAACTACCGTACACTTGAGGTAGAGCAGTCCTTCTCTCTTATGCAGATAGATCCTTCGGCTCTTGTTACATTGCGAGAAACGGGAAATTGCTCGTTTACAATTCCAGAGGCCTTTTTCGATTTGACTTATCCGGGACAATACCGTCGGAGAATCAAGGGTGTACGACTTACAATGCCTTGCATAGTGGGACCAAACACGACAGTTGGTGCAAGGCTGCAGTTAAAATCCTGCGAGATTCGAGACAAGCCTAACTCACCACTGAAAACTTGTTCGCTACGTCACACGACAGTCATTGCTATGAGTACTGCCCAGAATGATTCTGGCACCTTCGAATTTACCTACAGAGATGAACGGTATATGCCTTTTGAGGGGCTGGGCGCCGTGAATTCCCAATGGGACGTTAGCCTTCCTGAAAATTTTAGAACATTTGACTACCGTACAATTAGTGATGTGGTCTTACGGATCAGCTATACGGCTGAAGAAGATGGTACGTTGCGTCAGCAGATCGACAAGACAAAAGGTAGCCTGCATACCTTCATGCAAAATACTGGCATCACTCGAATTTACAGTCTACGACACGAATTCCCGGATGTATGGCATCAACTTATCAATAAGCCGCTCAATACGGCAGTTGATGTCGAATTCACAGGCCGACATCTTCCGTTCTTCCTCACTAATTTCCTCTCCCGGCAAAATCAGTCATTGCCTGCTTCAACGGTCACGGTTCTATTGCAGATAAACAACAGCATGCCAACTCCTCCTGCGTTAAGGTTCAACACTCAGACAATCACGGCCTTCCCATTGGACCAGGGGACTGGATTGCCGGGTGGAATAGGTCCCAACGTGCAATTAGTCGGGACACACACGTTAAAAATTCTAAATGCAAATTCACTCTCTCCAGTTGGAGGTCAACCAGGGACCATTGACGAATCCAACCTTCAGGACATTCTCTTGAGGGTCATGCTCAAGTTGCCATGAAGGGGCTAAATCCAACCTTTTCTAGGGGATCTGCAAATTGGGAGCCAATCAATGAGAAGCCGCTCATTGGATCTGAATCCATTGAAAGAGGTCCTGAGATACACGCTCATACTAAGCGTCATTAACTTACCGTTTCCTGGGCCTGCCATAGCAATGAGTGGGTCAAAGAACGTGGTAGAAATATTGGCGCGACATCAAGAACAATTCTCTGTTTTGACGATTAATCTACAAGGCATTGAGGAACGCTATGACAATCAGACGATCCCGTGGCGAGACCGATATGAAAGGATCGCGAAGTGGATGGTGAAGGTCAACTCTGTTGAACCCAAGATGGGGTATCCTGATTTTATTGTCCTTCAGGAGGTCCATGGCGAAAACGTTGGTCTTCAGCAATATGAAACACTATTCACTCTTCTATCGCACCTAAGGGGACAGACCCACATTCCGTACCGAATAGCGTATTTGACTGTAGGTCCAACGCCGCAAGGTCTTCATACATTATGGGGTGGCAAGGCACTTCTGTATAACTCCGATAAAATTGTCAATCAGTCCCCGCGCATCGGGAGTATCGATCGTGAACTCGGAGGCGCCGCTCGTGAATACAGTGACACAAGCGTGCTCGGAGTTCATGTTCGAAAAAGCCTCCCATGCCAAAGCCCGCCAGCGCCATTTTCGAATTTCTGTAACCAGATTGATGGGAATGGACTGGTGTGGGTATCGTCTTTTAGTAGACCTTCGGACAACAGGTGGATGACTGGGCCCATACTTGCCAGCTTTGAAATTAAGGGTTTTGTAGGGTCTCGGATCAACATTATCAATGTCCACGAACCGCTCGACCCCGATAAAGACCAACCGGATCCTCCTGGCCGCCAAAGTGACAAGGATGCGTCTCGCGTTGCTTTCGATAAATTGCTAGATAAAGAAATGGAGAACACAAATAGACTGTATCCACCCATCGTCCTGGGAGATTTCAACCTGGATGTGAGACGAGTGCAAGATTATTACTGGCAGTATTGGCCTAAGGATTCATTCTGGGTCGCAGGTTGGGCCTACAGGGATGTCATAGGAGTTCTGACGGGATCAAGTGGCGAATTCAGTCCATTCCCCGCGAAGGAAAAGATTTACGCGAGGTCTAAGATTGTGCCGGATGATTGGCAGGATTCAACGCTGGTAGGAACCTCCGCTTGTGGCAATGTTCAATCACTTTGGGGTGATCATTGCGCAGTCTTCGTACAATTTAGTCCCATCCCGCTTCCGCGCTTTGTTCTTCCTGATGGCCGAACGGCGACAGGCAACGTGATGAATTCAAACGAGGTCCTGCATTCTGAAGAATTCATATCATCAACTAATGGTCAGTACGTCTTCAGGTGTCAAAGCGATGGCAACATGGTTCTCAGTCGAAAAAATGATGGCACTGTTCTTTGGGCTTCCTCTTCCAACGTGAACGGTGTTTCCGTGGGGCTCTGCCGCATAACACAAAGTAATCTCGTGATCTATGACTATGATGGGAATCTGTTGTGGGCTTCAGGGAATTCACCCTTTACCGGCGTATTTGGCATCATTACCGGAGAGGGTCGACTGATACTTGAAGACGATGGAACTCTTAGAATAACTCGGCCTGTCATTCCCTTTATGCCCGAGCGAGTTATCTGGAAGAAACCGTGAACCGGTCACTTTGTCCTCACAGGTAATTCAAATTATTCAAGGCGCCCTATCTGAATGTCCACTGGTAAACGTGACACCTGCGCCACAGAAGTAATAAACTGTGCGGAAATCTGACGCACCAATGAAATGCAACACCTCTCGTTCGGAGAAACATTAATTAGCAAGAAAGGTACATGAAATGGATTGCAGGGAGCAGTTCACCACAACCGTGACTGGCTAAGATTACCGGCAGCCCACAGCACTCCAGCAGCCAACACTAGACTGCTGAGGATCGGATAATGCACGCATCTATTTGGCATAAATTGGATGGCTGAAATCGCAGTATCGCCTGTCCGATCGAGACTTAAAGTTAATGTGCTAAATTTGTGCTAAAAATTGTCAAAATCCACCTATACGCCTCGAATCCATCGAATCAATAGAATGCACGCAAGCACCTGTTTTCGTAGCTAAAACGGGGAAACCACTTGATACACCGAGCATTTCAAAAACTGTCCTGGCCTGTTTCGTAAACCGCAGGTCGGTGGTTCGATTCCACTCGCCGGCTCCAGAAATATCCCCGACGTTTCAACCTGTTGGCGGTTTACGACACCGCTGCTCTCACCCCTCAATTCTGCCAGTGTCACCGCGAGTGTGTTTAGAGGTGGTGACCGGAGCTGCTCCCGTGCGTAGGTGGTTTGCGCCAGACCGCGCACCGGCGGCCTGTTTTGGTTGCCGCCATTGGGGTTGCGCGGCGTATCTTGACTGGGCAGGTGGAACCTCCTAGCCTTACAGCAGCCACCAGGATGGTCAGTGAGGAGCTTTCATGGATGACCGTATCGTTGTCGATCCAAACATCTGCAGCGGAAAGCCTACGGTTCGAGGCACCCGCATCATGGTGAAGAACATTCTCGGGATGGTGGCTGGGGGCTATACCATGGCCCGGATCGTTGACGCGTACCCCGAACTGACCAACAACGATCTCACTGCCGTGCTTGCGTATGTCGGCCAGGTAATCGATGAAGAGAAAGTCGTTCCGCGTGCTTGATCGTCTGACCATCCTTCTCGACCAAAATGTTCCCCAAGCGATTGCTTCTTGGCGGATGCGGTTGAATCCCTCATGAGCCGTCTTCCATCCCGACGATGTTGAGTTGTCCGGGAAGGCGGTTCGGCAGGAAGAGGCCCGGGAGAAGTCCAATCACGGCTGCTGCAATGGAAACCCTCGAGGGCGGCAAAGCGGCCATGTATTCTCACGGCTAAGTCTGTGACCGGGACATCGATCGTGATCCGTACCGTGTGGAATTGTTCTCTGTAAGACAAGGGATGCCGGCCGGGTCGGTCCCGACCTCTACGGCGATCGTAGCGACAGTGCCGGTTCAATGATTAAGAGCGGGCGGTCGCCTGCGTCCCACTCCCTGGCGCTACGTACTTTCTGCCTCTGGTCGTTGGGTGGGTGTGTTCTGAGGAGGAGTCAGCGACTATCTTATAAATACCTGGATGTCGGGTCGGAGGGCTTGAGTGGGATCGGGCCCGCGAGGGTCTGAGTCCGTGTGCCACGCGCTAGTGCCAAGCAGAGAATGCCCCACAGACCCAACGCGCCAAACAGGTAGTGTGAAATCAGGACGGTGCCCATAGGGCTGTCGGACGAAGGAGCGAGAAATAGTACCGGCGGGGAAGTGATTAGCATGCATATCATTATGCCGAGCGACCGGTTCCAGGACTGCTGAACAGGAAGTCGTCCGCCTAGGTAGAGCGAGAACGGGATCAACAGCAGGAGATAGTAATGGGTCCATGAAATTGGACTGACGATGAGGGCCAGACAGAGCACCACGCAGAATTCTACATAGAACAGGTCTTTTGAGTCGCCTCTCGATCGCCCTGTGCGCAGCAACAACCCGGAAATCGTCAGTAACACACCAATCAAGCCGGTTCGCGCCAGCTGTATGGTTCCATCGACAGGGATCGGCGTCCAATCATAGAGTGGGGCATTGGGTCGCAATCGAAGCAGGAATCCATCGACCGACTGGACATTAAATGCCGCCAGCGATTTACTGGAAAACGGAAGAACGGATTCTCGATACCAGGTGACATGGCTTTCCCATCCCGCCCACCAGAACGACGTTCCCACGATGCCGAGCCACGCCATTCCCAGCCCGGCGACGATGCGCCAGCGCCCCTTGAGCAAGAAATACGCGCATAGAAGCCCCAACGGTAATTTGATGAGTGCCGCACTCGCCACCAGCATACCCGCCCATACTTCCTTGTCCTGCTCGATGCACAGGAGTGCCAGCACGAGCAACAGCAGGACCACATGGGTGAGGTTCCCTTCACGGAAGCTATAGAACAGCGGGCCATTGAGCGCGAACAACGCGGCAATTGCCCAGCGTCTCCAGTCTGTGGCCCCCGTGAGTGCGATGAGAAGATACACGCAGCCCACAATACATCCCAGGGAGAGCAACGCAAACGCGAGCTGTGCCTGATTCAAACTGAGGCGCGAAAGAGGGGCAAACAGCAACGCAATCACCGGAATGTTGACAAAGCCGCAGACCGCGGATTCGTCGCAACCGGTGAGGCGGTCATACAGCCGCGGCACATTGTGGACAATGTTCTGTCCCGCTGGGTAATAGGCCTGGGCGAAATCGCTGAACAGTTCCGGCGGATCGGAAACCTGCCACATCCAGACCGCACATCCGAGCAAGACGATGACAGAGAGCCACCACAAGACCGCCGGTTGTAAACGCCTCTGCGCCTGGAGGACAAGGCACCCGCCTGTGAGGCCCACGCTGCACAGGAATGCGATGTAGGTCGTCATGGTTCTCGTGGATCATCCGTTGGCGGCTGGACGCTCATGTTGAGGCAGGAATGCGTCGGGTTGTCTTGAGGGAGGCCGTGGAGGCAGTTTTCGCTCGCTCTCACGATGGGGTGAGCGTGCCTCTGCCGAGACATGTTCGATCTGTGTCGGTCGTATCAAACCGATGAACGTATGCGCACAGAGCGCCACAGTGGCGGCTTTCAGCAGCTGGGAGGCAAACTCCAAATGGAGATTGAGCTCCCAGTCAGACAGGGGTTCCTGATGCCCGTACGTAAAGATAAGGGTCGGTATGATCGCTCCGGCGCAAGCGATGCCTTGTGCGACACGGCTGGCCTGTCCCGACAATACGACGGCTGCCAATGGCATCACGAGGATGGCTGCGCCGTAGGGATGACTATGGTAAAGAATGATGAGGGTCGCCAAGAGCGTCAGGAGCATTTTCTCGGGAAAGTCGGCAGCCGACGCATTCCATGGCCCTCGCCAGACCCATCCGACGCAGAGTGTCGTGGCGATTCCGAGGCAGACCGTCAGAATGATCCCGCTCCGCCAATAGATGGTGGGATACCAATCCAGGACGATCGAGCGCCAGTTCAGCATGACGATGGGTGAATCGCCACGGAGCTGTACCATGTCACTAAAAGCCTGGGGATAGGCCAGGAGCGTTTGTATGCCTCCGGCCCAGAGAGAACCGCCCAGAATAACCGAACCGGTCGCCGCGACACCGGCAACCACCATCCAGCGGCCTTTCCATAGCAAGAGTAATCCAAGCAAGAGTCCATAGTGGGGTTTGATCAGGAGGCAGCCGAGCCAGAGGCCTGCCCGAAAATCCTGACCGGTGCGAAGCGCGAGATAACATTCCGTGACCACCCACGCGAGGAGAATCTGGATTTGTCCCACGTGCAGATTGAGGACGATCGGATACGACCCCACGAACAGCAGCATGACCGTAGGTTTGTCGGCGCCTGGGCAATGTTGTGCGACACGCCTGCCGATCCACAAGGCCAGAAGCGAGTTGGCGCAGACCCAGAGAAGCACGCTCGTCGAGGGGGCTATCCACGTGAGCGGTTGCATGGCCCACGCGAAGATCGGGGGATACGGCACGTGTGAGGCCCAGATCCCGGGGATGGCAGGATCGTAATGGGGATCATGCGCGTAGAGGTCCAGGAGATGTCGATACGCAACGTTGGTGACGGACTTGTCGTAAATCTTCGTGGGGTCGTCGCCGCCCATCACGGTCGCTTGAGCGAGGTACAGGCCGTAGTCCGTCCCGATGCTGATAAATAGACCCGTCGCTTCATATGCCCGCCAGAGAAACAGGATTGTGCTGATGACCAAGGCGAGGGCCAGCCCACGCCCAATCCAGACACGAATAGATGTCGAACCGGCAGGAGCCTTCGGCTGCAGAAATACCGGCAGCCCTGGGGTCATTTTGATGGATATGCTCTCGGACATCTTTTTTAGCTCTCGGGCGCCGTGTGAGTAATCGCGTGGTCCATACGTTGAAGAGGGGCTGGGTAGGGCTCCTGAGGTGCTCTACGACGGTCACGGCGCCGCTTCCGGCGTCGCATGGCCAAATCCAGAATCGGAGGAGATGCATAGGTGGTTGTGCTGTGTCGCACACCGTCCCCCTATTCAGACACGTGGCAGCGGCACCCATCCGTGCGAGTGTTCACAGGGTATCGATTGATAAATCAGACGATTGAGCTGCGCACTTAAGCTTGGGGGAGGCGGTAAGGCAGGCGAGGTCGCTAAGAGCAGGCGGCCGGCGACGAACGGCGGGTACGTTCATGGACCGAGGGGCGCTTCCCCACGTACGGATTGTTCCTGTATCCGCTCGGCCCGCACCACGTAGCGTAGCGGCCCGCCTGCTTGGATGGCATCGAAGGGAAAACAGGTCACCAACACCAGATCCTCTGTATCTTGTCCCGTCGAAATGCCCTCTCGGCGCGAATCCATGACCTGCTGATCGACCACGCGATAGTGCAGGGTGTTCCCGTCGCTTCCCGTCAGGGCGAGGCGATCGTTCAGTTTCACATTTTTCAAGAAACGAAAATGCGTGTCCCGATGACCGGTCAGCATCACCGTGCCTTTCTGGCCTGGCAGGGCGCTGGACGTGACATGGCCGGGACCGAATGCCAGGGTCCGGCCATATGCGCCGGCGAGGACGATCAAATCGACCGACGAGTGCTGTATACGAAGCCGCGCAACCGGCCAGGTATCGGCCCAGGGCCAGGGTTTCGGCATCGGGTCTCCCCTCAGGGCGCGGGACCAGGCCCGCTGCAGCAGGAACTGCGCGAGCCCGGCCTTGGCATAGATCCACGATCCCTCCCCGACCTGCCAGCCGCCGATGACGAGGAGTCCTGCTACCAATATCGTCAGCAGGCGGGAGCCCGATCTCAGTCGGCTCATACGACCCCTCTGCGGAATTGCCACAGCAAGCAGGCCGACAGGAGCGCTGCTGTCCCGAGCAGAATCTGCAGGTGTCCGTCGGTCGCAGTCCTCGGGAGGGTTGCGAGGGCGGTGAGGTTCTGCGCACGAGCCGGGTTATTTGTCTGGTCGCGCTCAGCAGCCGGGGAATCGGTCGGCCTGACCGGGGTAATATCGACGGCCACCAGGCTGGTGTAGGGGCTGACCAGGTGGTGAGTGAGGGCCACGTCCAAGACGGCCTTTCGGATCGCCTCTTGGGCGCCGCCCTTGTAGGTCTCGTCTGTGAGTGCCGAGATTTTTTGCCTGGCCCAGTAGATCGAGAGTCCTCCATGAGCGGTGGCGTCGTTGAACGAGACCGGGAGCGACCAGGCTGCGGTTCCGAGCTGTCCGTGCAGCACAGCGTGTGCCGGCAGCGAATCGGCTTTGAGCGCGAGTACAATCGGCTCGCCTTCATACAGATCGGCGATCTTTACAGGGTACTGTTCCAGGCCCGACCATCCGGCTGCATCGATGGTGATGCCGTTGAGCACCGGGTGCTCAAGTTTTCTGAACAGGCCATCCAGCTTGTCCTTCACCTCGTTCACGTTGCCGATATAGGTAAATGTGCCGCGGCCTGATTCAGCGGTTTTGCGCATCAGATGACTGTTGGGCGTGGAGCCGATTCCGATGGTGAACAGGCGTCTGTTCCCCACGCGCTGGTGCAGCAGTTCGAAGAGCTCCTCCTCATTGCCGACCTGTCCATCGGTGATGAGAATGATTTGCTGGAGCCGTGCGCTGTCCTGAGGACTCTTGAGGGCCTGCCTCAAGGCCGGAAGTATTTCCGTTCCCCCGTCGGCCGTGAGGCGTTCGGTGTACCGGATGGCTTGTTGCAGCGACTTGGTCGTGACGGGTTGCGGTAGGGGGAACAACGACCGGATCGTATGATTGAATGGAATGATGTTGAAGCGATCCTGTGCGGTCAGCCGTGCGAGGGCGGCCGTTAATGACCCTTTGGCCTGTTCGATCGACGCGCCGGCCATGGACCCCGATCGGTCGATGACGAAGGTGATGTCGCGCGGAATCCGCGCCGCTTTTTCATTGTGCTGTGTTGGAGGAACGAGCATCAGCATGGCATAGCTCCCGCCGTCTTTCTGTTCGGTAAAGACGGTGGCCATCGGCTCGGTGCGTGGCGCCGGATGCCAGATGAGCTGAAAATCCCGATCAGCCGGTACTGCATCTTCCCGGAGACTGATCTCGTATCTGCCGTCCTGATCCTGAATGGTAATGATGGGGTGAAACGGCGACTCCACCTTGGACAGAGGAAAGCCCGGGTTGAGCGTGAGCGACAGGCTCAGGGGGTTGATCGCGCCCTCCCCGGGTTGGTGTGTGGGCGGCGTAATCCGTGAGGCATCGGGAACACGATCGGTGTCCGGACTGGTGCCCGATCCCCTGGGGCCTTGCCCTTCGACGGTCGCCGGTACGCCGGGGATGTACCGCGGCCCGACGGCCATGGGGAAGCGGAGTTGAAACTGTTCATGTTCGTAACGGACGGTGTCCTGATATTCGAGTTCGATCGTCACATGTTCACCGGGCCCGATATTCGCGACTGACGTGGTGAACAGATTCGGACGTTCCTGTTCGACCAGGCCGGTCCGCTTCCCTTCCCGTTTCGCCTGGTCGTAGACTTGTTTCGCCTCCGCTCGTTCCTTGATCTGGCCCTCAATGATCCGTTCCCCGATTTTCATGCGGAGATGATCGACCGCGGCCGTCTCGGGAAGTGGGAACACGTAGATGCCTTCCAGCCAGTCGCCTTTCTTCCTGCTCGGGTTGGTGAACTCCTGCCGGACGGTTGCGCGGGCAATCGTTCCCGTGACCGCGATCTGCACGTCAGTCTTGAGGATGGGCGCCGGTGTATAGCGTCCGGCTTGGTCGGTCCTGAACATCAATGTGCCTTCCGTCACATCGGTGAGGCCCATGGTGGGAATAGTGCCTGTTCTGAGGGATTCGCCCGGTTCGGCGCAGGAGGTGGCCGGCAGGGGAGCGCCAAGTGCCAATGACAGAAAGAACGCACAGAGCGTGAGGCGGGCCGCAGAGGTTTTTGCGCGTTGTCGTAGAGGGCAGAAGCGGTCATTCAGCATAGGATCCTCGTTTCGTCATGGTCGTGGATGAAGGATTGACGGCGGGTGTCCCCGGGAAGGACCTGGTGTCGTACCCGGGGACGATCCTCGCCAGCTGGTCAGTTGCCGTCGGTCGGCTCGGAAGTACGTTCCGCCGGCTCGGAGGTTGTGAGCGGAAGGCTCCCGTTGCTCGTGTCGGTCTGCCCGGTCTCAATCGAGAGGTCGAGATTGTTCGAAAAGGTGTCGGGCACTGGTTCGGGGGCCACGGGGGGAATCGCCATGTGTTCCTGGCCGATCTTTCGCATCTCCACGTGCACCCGTCGATTCATCTGGCGGCAGACGTCGCTGTTGTCGATGCAGAGGGCACCCTCTTCACCCAGGCTCACGGTGCGGATCGACGACTCCGGCACACCCAGTGCGATCAAGTGTTGTTTGACGGTTTCGGCGCGCTTCATACCCAGGATCTTGTTGAAGTTCATCGACCCCTGTTGATCGGTGTAGCCTTGGAGGAGGATCCCCCAGTCCCGCTCGCTCTTGAGGAATTCCGCATGGCGCTGCAAGGCGGCCTTCCCGTCGTCGGTTAGGCCCTTGCGGCCGATTTCAAAGTGAATATCGTCGTGCAGGATGTCGGTGCTTCGGGTGGCGAACGGGGCTGTGTCCACATGAGTCGTTGGAATCAAGGCTGAGACCGGCGTCTGGTCCGTGGGATCTTTCAGGACTTGCGAGACCTGGGCACTATTGAGGGCTTCTGCCGATGGATTGCTATGGGCCGCCTCATCCGCCTGGGAGTAGTACCAGAATGCGGACACGACGACGGCGAGGAACAACACCAACCCGCTCAGGATATAGACATCCTTCATGTCCCGGTCGGGTCCGATGATGGTGGGAGTGACTGGTCCGGCGCTGACGCTGGCTGTGGGTGCTTTCTGCATGATCGCTTGCTCCTTGTGTTGTGGGCGGAGATGCCCCCGGCCCCGGGTGACTGATCGATGAATCGGCTGTCTGTTCCTGCGGGGCCGGCTTGGTGATGCTCACCTCCTTCCTGCCGGGCTACCCGCCGTTGGCCGGTGCATAGAGCAAGGCGGAGGCCAGGTGATCGAATCCATGAAACAGTTGGAATCACAGCGAGTTGCGAGAAACATGTGGATGCGGGTGAACAGTGCAACATGCGGGGATGCGGGGCTATCCCCGCTGGAACGAGGAGGCGAAACGTCGGTTTTAGACCACGTGACGGAAGGCGCGGATGGCTGTAAACGGAAGGCGCTGCCGGTTATGCATGACACCGATTCAGGCGCATGCCTTTCTGCACTCCCAGTCTCCACAGCGATGTGATCTCCGCCGCGCGGGCTGCGCGGAGCGGGTCGGCCTGATCGGAGGCGCGGGGATGATGCGGCCGGATATCGGTTTTCCCCAGGACGACGAGCCCGGCCTGATCGAACATGGCGAGTAACTCGGCCCTGGTTCGCAATTCCAGATGTTCGGCCAGGTCGGACAGCAGGAGCCAGCCTTCTCCTCCCGGTTCCAGGTGAGTGGCCAGACCGTTGAGAAATCCGGACAACATGCGACTTTCCGGATCGTAGATCGCCTGTTCGATCGGGGAGGTCGGCCGTGCCGGGACCCAAGGCGGGTTGCAGACCACGAGTGGCGCGTTGCCTTCAGGAAAAAGATCCGCCTGTACGACTTCCACTCGGTCGGTCAGTCCCAGGCGAGCAAGATTTTCACGGGCGCAAGCCAGGGCACGAGGGTCCTGGTCGGTGGCAACGATGTGTGAGACGCCACGGCGAGCCAGCACAGCCGCCAACACGCCGGTGCCGGTTCCGACGTCGAAGGCGAGCGAGCCGGCAGGGAGGGGCGTCTGAGCCACCAGATCCACATACTCGCTGCGGATCGGCGAAAACACGCCATAGTGGGGATGGATGCGATCGCCGAGGGCAGGGACGACAACCCCGTTCTTCCGCCATTCGTGCGCGCCGACCAGTCCCAGGAGTTCTCGAAGCGACACCAGGGCTTGCCCTTCACCGGGACCGTAGGCCTCCGTGCAGGCGAGTCGGAGATCGGGAGCGCGGCGGAGCGGAATTTCGTAGTCGCTCTTAAGCGGCACCAGGAGCATGCCGAGGATGCGGGCGCGGCGGGACTGAGTCTGCCGATGAAAATGGAAAGACTCTGCCGGCGAGGTGCCAGGTTTGGGAGGATGGCGGTCGGCACGCCGTGCCATGGCGTTGAGGAGCTGCCGGGCATTCTGGAAATCGCCCCGCCAGAGCAGCGCGGTTCCTTCGCAGGCCAGGCGGTGGGCCGCGTCGGCGGTCATGCTGTCGTCTGCAATGGTCACACGCGTTGGCGGTGGGGTTCCCCATTCCGAGCGCCAGCGCGCGGAGCAGGGCTCACCGGCTTCGGTCCAGCGTACCAGCGGAAGCGTCGTCACGACAGGACCTTGTTCGCGGTGCGTCGCCCGCTGAAACGAATGTCTGACAAGGTGTGTCTCCTCAATAGGGTTCTGGTTTGGAATAAGAGTGGGCGCGTCGAGGCATTCTACCCGAAATGTTGACGGACCAGGGCTTCGACGGACTTGAAATGCCGTTCGGGGAGGTTCTTGAAGCGACGCTTACAATCGAGCAGAGCTTCTTCCGCGGTGGTGAAGGGTGTGATCGTTTCCAGTAGATGGCCGTAATAGTCCATCAGCTTGAGTTCGACGGTGCGGAGTAACGATGGATCGCCTGCCAGAGCGGAGGCGGCTTTGGCCTGGTCTCTTCCCGATTCCACGAGTGCTTGAAAGCAGAGCCCCTTCAGCCGTTGCGTGACCGTGCTGCGATCCCATCCCAGTGACTTGGCTGTCGCCTGCATGTCGAACCGGTGTTGGCGCAACCGGTTCAGCACCGCGACGTCGCCGGCCGGATCGGGGAGGAGCGGTTCGGCTCCGGTCACGACAACGGCGGGCGAAGGCTGCCCCGAGAGGCGGAGGTCGGGTGCGGTGATGATCGGTCCGTCGGAGAGCGCGATCGCCTGTTCGAGGCATTGCCGCAGTTCTCGCACGTTGCCTTTCCATGCCTGCTGCTGAAGCGTCGCCAGCGCGTCTTCCGAGAGCCGGACGTTCGCGTGGGCCGGCTGCTTGGCCGCTTCCTGCACACAGGCTTCTGCGAGGGGCGGAATGTCGTCGGGCCGGTCCCGCAACGGAGGCAGGTGCAGGACGAGGCCCTTGAGCCGAAAATACAGGTCCTCGCGAAACCAGCCTTCCGACGCCCCGCGCTGAAGATCTTTGTTGGTCGCCGCCACGATACGGACATCGACCGTGGTGGGCGTCGTCGCGCCGACGCGATAGAAGGTCCGTTCCTGCAGCACACGCAGCAGTTTGCTTTGATGGTCGAGGCGAAGGTCGCCGATTTCGTCCAGAAAGATGGTGCCGTGATGCGCGAGCTCGAAATAGCCCTTGCGATCCGTCAGCGCACCGGTGAAGCTGCCGCGCACGTGGCCGAAGAGTTCACTCTCGAAAAGTTCCGGGGAGATTGCCGCCATGTTGACGGCGATGAACGGCTTGGGTGCCCGCGGGCTCAGACGGTGCACGGCGCGCGCAAACAACTCTTTGCCTGTTCCCGGCTCGCCGGTGATGAGGACCGTGACGGTAGATCGGGCACCTTTCTTGAGATCGCGAAACATGGCCAGGATGGCAGCGGTTCTGGTGATGATGCCCAACTGCCCGCATTCGTGGCGCAGGAGTTCCTGTTCAGCATTACCCAGAGGCGTTGAAGCGATCGTCGCGGCTCGCATGCCCTGAAGCTGCCGTTCGAGCTCTTCCATCCGCTCCCGCGTAGCTTCTTCTTGCGCCTGCGCATCGGCGATTTTGAGCTGCAGCTCGGCGGCAAGTCTCGTCGATTCAGCTTCCCTGGAGGCCGAATGAGACATGCCGGCGCGGGCCGATTCCAGGTCTTCTTCCAGGGATTCCACGGCTGTCTCCCGGTAAATCAGGGCTTCGCGAACCGCCACCAGATTTTGCTGAACCTGCAGCATGTCCTGTTCCAATAATGCCAGGCGTCGGGTTGCGACGATCTGCCCCAGCAGGCTGGTCGCGACCAGCACGGTGAGAGCGGCGGTGACAGGCATCACAAACGGCAGAACCCAATGGGCCTTGGTGAGCGAGATCAGAGCGATGGCCAGATAGAGCAGGAGGCTGCCCGTGCCCAGGAGCAGTCCCCTCCAATCGGGCCACCGGAGGACCATCCAGGCGACACAGAGACAGAGGGCAATGGTCAACAGGAGTTGTTGCATCGGAGAAAGCTCCCGTATCCAGTCTTGCGTGAGCAGTGTGTGGAGCAGGTGCGCCTGAATGAGCATGTCCGAGGCATCCTCCCCGGAAGGAAGGGGGCGTTCCGCTTGAGTGTGCGGTTGCGTCAGTAGGAAGACGGCCTTGCCGTTCGCCAGCGTGCTGAGCGCCTCGTTATCCTTCCGGTCGAGGAGGCGGGAAAGTTCCAGCACGGTGATGGTGTGGAAGGCGTCGGGAAGTTGCTGCCCGGCGAAGTTGAGCAGGAGTCGGCTTCGACGGTCGAGCGGCATCGAGAGGGTGCTCGTCCTCCCGCCGGGCCATCGTGCGTTCTGCACCCGGACCTGTCCGGTGCGGCGTTCCATCTGATCGAGGGGCACTTGCCAGAATGTGGCCGCCAAGGAGAAGCCCAGGGCGGGGAGTTCGTCCGTCCCGGTGCCGTGAAAGAGCCCGGCCCGGCGCGCAATGCGATCAGGGTCCAGCACCGGTTGTACGGCGCTTCGGCGCGGCGTGAGGCTGCGTGCGGGGACCGCGGAGGGGGCCGTCTCCTGTTCGCCCGGAGCCGTCGACCATGCGGGATAGGAGACGGTTCCGGCGGAGCTCACTGCTTCGGTCAGTAAGGCGTCACTGACGGCGCCGCCGAGGTTGGGAGGGCTCGGGAGGTCGAGCGGAATATCGAGCCCGATCGCTGCCGCTCCCGCATCGTGCAAGCCCGCGATGAGCCTGGCCGGAAGACTGCGATCCCACAGGCCGGCGCCGAACTGTTGTTCGCTGGCCTGATCTCTCACGACCAGCAGCAGGCGCGAGTCGGGGGTCGATTGTGCGCGGAGCCGCATCCACGTGTCGTAGGGGGCCCAGTCGAGTGCGTGGTAGGTCACGGGCGCTGGTGCCCATAGGATTTCGATGAGGGCGACGGAAGCCAGCGCCATGACGACGGCTTGCAGCCAGACATTCCTGACGAACAGGCGAGTGGCTATTTGCATGGGTCGTGGCGACTAGCGGGATGATGAACAGGTCCGTCGATGCCCGCATCCATCGCCCGCATGGGGCAGTGGGTTGGGTCGAGCGGACTGTGCGCACATCCTGCGAGCGGTTCTGCTCCTGCCCGTGAGACATACCGTCCGGCATGTCGAGGCCATTGAAATCATGTCCAACAGCTTACTACGGTTTGGGAGTCTCGGGGATGATTTCGTCGAGAATACGTTTGACCTCTTCCCGCGGCATCCCCTTCAGATAACTTTTGGCCTTGGCGAGGTCCGGTGCCAGGCCGAGCCCTTTGGCGTAGATGCGAGCCAGGGCCGTGCGTGAAGGAATCGCGCCATCGGCTGCGGTGGATTCCAGATAACTCAGAATCCATTGGCCGTGGGGGGGAAGTTGACCATCGAGTCCCTGCTCGTAGAGTTGGACCAGGGCCGCGTGCGAGATGTCGTTGAGCGCATAGGCTTCCCGCAGCAGGACCGGCAGGGCCTCGCCTGTGCGCCCTTGTTTGAGTAGTGTGGTGCCGACGGTTTCCGTGGCCTGGTCCCCCCGATCCAGATCGGGGAAATCCAGCCAGAGCTGATCGCAATAATTTTTGAAGGCCTCCGCCGCCGCCTTGGATTGTTTTGTCTGCAGATTGCCTTTGACCGCTGCCAGCCGCCGGAGTTGGGTCAGCGCCTGCGCTGCTTCCGGCAAACCCTGCTCAAAGGCCCGCGCCCACCAGGTGATGGCCATGATCTGGCTCTTCTCCACGCCCTGGCCTGAGCGGTAGGCGTTACCGAGAAAATATTGCGCCTTGGCCAATCCTGCCAGCGCGGCGGCTTCCAGTTCCTGCGCCGCGTCCTTGTCTCGCCCCGCCACTTTCAAGACCAGTCCGAGGCGGTAGTGGGCTTCGGCAAAGTCCGCTTTGAGTCGCAGGGCCTCCTGGTAGGCCTTGATGGCCGATTGTACATTGCCGCGGGTGTAATGAATCGTCCCCATGCTGTAATGGGCCTGCACGAGGGTCGGATCGAGGCGAACGGCTTCCTGGAGTTCCGTCATGGCGTTGCGCCAGTCTTGCTTGGCCATGAGCGCCGTGCCCAAATCGAGATGCGCCTGCGCGACGGTCGGATGGAATCGCAGGGCGGTCCGGTATTCGTCGATGGCGCCGTCGGTATCGCCCAGTTGGAACAGAGTTCGGCCCAGCGTGAGGCGTGGCTCCTGGGCATCGGGTTCGAGGTGTAGGGCTTGGCGAGCCTGGGTCAGGGTCTCCAGCAGGCTGAGGGGCACGGGCGCTGGAATCGGCGTCGGCAATGCCGGTTGATCAATGGATTCAGGAGGGAGTGGCTCTTCTCGAATCGGTTCCGGGGCCGGGATCGCGGTGGGGTCTTCTTGCGCGCCCGCCCAAGCCGGATGAATGAGCAACGCCAGGGCCAGTATCAAAGGCCACCCTCCCTTGATGGTGTGGTGTAGGTACATAGGCGCCGACAGTCCTCCACATGAAAAACGACCTTCCTTTATACACATAGACGAAGCGGAAATTCCATGGGAACTCGCATGAAACATGTGTCGGGGATGAGGTGCGGGGAGCATTCAATCGTTGAATAATGCAAGCGCAAGGACCATGACGACCAGTAGGCCCAAGAGGCCCAGTATGAGGTAGCGCCACCAGGACAATTGATCCTGAACCGGCATGAACCCCAGGCTGACGCCTTCCGCTAGCAACCAGTTCCTGAATTCCTGCGGGGCGACTAGGTTGAGTCCCCGGTCCGCGCAGGAGGTCATGAACCGATCCACGACCACGCCCTGCAGCGCCGCGCGAATCAGCCTTTCCAGCCAGTGCGGGAGTCTCAGACGGCCGGCGGTCTGAGTCACGCATCGGTCGACCATGGTCTCGTATTCCTGTCGAGCCGTGGCCAGACTTCGTCCTGCCGAAGTTGACGCCGACTGCGTGGCAGGCAAGGCATGGAGCCAGTCCCGGAGCGTGAGCTCCAGCCGCTCCACCGTCTGTTGGGCTGCGCTCAACACCCCCGCAAGGGCGCCGCCGACCAGCGCACCGACGACGTAGAGGGCCGTCAGCGACCAGCTGCCCACTGCGGCCCATGTGCCATGGGAGGATACTGTGCTGCTGTAATAGGCTGCGCTCCCCCCGACGACGACGATCGCGATGAGTACGTGCAGCGGCAGAGACCAGAGCAGAGCCCGAAGGAATGTGCGGGGCCTCCTGGCGCTTGGTGGGGAAGGCTGATTCGACATCGCGACCAATTGAGGACCTCAGGGTTTCCCGGGGGCCTGGTTCAGATGATGCGGCCAGATGTTTCTGAGGCGGTCGATTGCCGATGCGAGTGCGGCCGGTTCAAGTCGAACCGGTTCATGCGCAATACGCCACACCGGTTCGAGCGGCGCCGGATCTTGAGGAAGACGCGGAATCAAATGCCAATGGATGTGGGGAAGCTGGTTGCCGAGCAACTCATAGTTGATTTTCACGGCCTGCCACTCTTGCGCGAGCAGGGCAGCGACCCCGGACACTTCTTCCATGAGGCGGCTGCGTTCGTCGCGAGAGAGATGAAACAGCTCCGTGGCGTGGCGTTTCAGCACCAGCACGGCCCAGCCGGGGAAGAACTGGTCGTCATGCAGGTAGGCCCGGGTGAGTCCGCAATCGGCGATGAGCTGGTCCCGGCTGGGCCAGGCGCCGACACAGGCCTTGCAGGCTGGGAGGCTCATGGTTGGCTGAGAGTCCGTCCCTCTTCTGCCGTGATCACGCCTTTTTTGATCAGCAGTTGGATGAGTTTGTCCGTGGTGGCCTTGTTCGGTGCGGCCGCGGCGGCCGAAGCCGCCGCCGGGCCCTTCTGTTTGGGTGGTTCGCGCTTTTGTCCCATGACGCGAAAGGATGGAGTAAAGACCGCGACATAGTCCCGGTTCCGGATGCGGACGGTCACGGGGAGGCTCTCGCTGTTCGGAGTGAGGTCGGGCCCCGATCCTTGCGGGACGCGAAAGAACGGTCTTCCGTCCTCAGTGGTGCCGTCCTGGCCGATGATTTCCATTCGGTTCAGGAGGGATTCGCCGGTCAGGTTCTCACGATCCTGCCCGCCGATATTGGTAATGCGATCCAGCACGATGATCAGGGAGTCGGCGATGAAGAGCTCGGCGGAATTGTTGTGGACCGTGACATCGTACCGGTATTCGCTCGAAAAATTATCCCGGCTGCGCAGGGTGACGAAAGCGGCGGCTTTGCCGCTCAAGTCAATCAGTTCGGCTGCAGCGGAGAGCAGGGGCGTGAAGGCGTGGGCAAGTAGGAGGCAGGCGCTTCCCACCACAATGTGTATGGACCGCGTCATTGCCATGATCCCCTCCCGGTTGTCGGTCAGCATCAGCCTCAGAATAACAAAGCCCCGCAGTGAGTGCGAGGAAATCCTCTGCCCGGGTCGTGGTTTGCTTGACACCTTCTTTTCACGGACGATATTCTGCCGTTCGATCACCGACTGCGACTTATCACCCCTGCATGGCACCTACACGTATGACGTCTCCTCCGCTGCTTGTTCCGCGGACGCTCGTTTCTCAACTGCTGCATCTCTACGATTATCCCGACCCGCGCCGTCCCGGACGGCTGATCAAGGGCTACGACTGCCCGCATGCTCTCCGGACGGCCCGGATGTGCGCCGCAGTGGCTCAGCACATGGGACACCCGCCGGCCCGAGTCACACAGTATCAGATCGCCTGCATTCTGCACGATCTAGGTCGAGCCGGACTGGATCGACGGCTCTTCAGCCGTATCTGGTCCTGGGCCCGCGCGCAGGGAATTCCCACCAGGCCGCGTGAATGGCGCGCTCTCCACACGGAAACCCGTTATGGACGGGAAACCGAGGCTTTTGTTTCGCGGTATCGAAGCGCAATGGAAGCGGCCGGCATCGAACTGAATCCCTGGGCCTGCGAGCAGGTGGAAATGCGGCTGGGGTACGCCCGCAGACTGGCCGCCCGCTTGCGTGCCGTCAAACCGCGCCTGCGTGAGATGGCGGTGACCTGGTCGCCATGGATGAGCCGGATCATGCTGTATTACTACTATCCCGAGAAGCTGAAAGGCGCGCAGCCCTGGGTGCGGCAATTGGCGGAAATCCTGGTCGCCTGCGAACAGTTCGAGGCCTATAGCAATCAGCGTCGCGGGCGCGACTATTATGTGCGGCAGCGTGAAGATGTGTCGGAAGCGTTTGCCTATCTGGATGCCCTGCAAGGTGAAGGGATCATCAGTCGTCCCGTCGTGCAGGCCTTGCGGGCGCTTGCGGCGGAAGGGGTATTCGATCGCGTATTGGAAGAGGCCAGGGGGCGGTCGTTGTCGAAACGCGAGCGTACGTTCCTGCGCCGGGCGGGTCAGGAGGCGCTACATGCCGGTTAGAAGTGTTCCGATGCAGGTGAAGATGCAGGGCGATTGCCGGGTGGAGAATATTACCGGACAAGTCCAGGCGGCGTTGAAACAGACGCAATTGGGTGCCGGTATTCTCACGATTTTTATCAAACACACGACGGCTTCTGTGTTGATCATCGAAGATGAGCCGGGTATCCGCGCCGACACGAAAGCATTGTGGGAACGATTGATTCCCGCCGATCCGGCCTGGCAGCACAATGTGCGCAACGCGGGAGAGGACAACGGCCACAGCCACCTGCGCGGCCAATTGCAGGGGCAATCGCTCACTATTCCCTTCAACGACGGGGCGATGACGCTGGGCACCTGGCAGCAGATCGTCGTGTTGGATTTCGATACGCGCGCGCGAACCAGAGACCTGGTGTTGCAGGTCATCGGTGAATAAGATGCGTCCGGACCCGGAGAGGCGGAGCGGACAGCGGTTGAGGGCTGCGTTGGTGGCGGCGCTGACGATGGTTGCGTCATCGCCGGTCTGGCTTCAGGCCGCCGAGGGCACGAACGGGCTGCTCATCGCACAATCTGCCGCGCCGACCGAGCTCAGTCCGGAGGAGCAGGCGACCATCGCCGTGTTTGAACGCGCCACCCGGTCGGTGGTGTTCATCGCCAACACGGCGATGCAGCGCGATCCCTGGTCGTTCAATCTGTTCGAAGTACCGCAGGGCTCGGGGACGGGCTTCGTGTGGAGCCGGCAGGGCCACATCGTCACCAATTACCATGTCATTTACGGCGCGGATGCGATCACGGTGACCTTGGCCGATCGCACGGAATTCAAAGCGAAAGTCGTCGGCGCCGATCCCGATCACGATCTTGCGGTGTTGCAGATTCAGGCTCCCGAAGCCGCGCTCCAGCCGGTGATTATCGGCAATTCCCAGTCGCTGCGTGTCGGACAGAAGGTGTTGGCCATCGGCAATCCCTTCGGCCTCGACCATACCCTGACCACGGGAGTCGTGAGCGCTCTTGGCCGCACGATCAAGTCGATGAGCAACCGGACCATCGAAGGCGTGATTCAAACCGATGCAGCGATCAACCCGGGCAACTCCGGGGGGCCGCTGCTGGACAGCGGTGGCCGGTTGATCGGCGTGAATACCCAGATCATGAGTCCAAGCGGTGCGTTCGCCGGCATCGGGTTCGCCGTGCCGGTCGATACGGTCAACCGGATCGTGCCTGAATTGATCAAACATGGAAAGTTGATCCGGCCCGGACTGGGCATCTCACTAGTGCCGGATGCCATGGCCCGGCGCTGGGGGGTCAAAGGCGTGATCATCGGAAAGGTCGGCCGGGGGAGCATCGCCGAACGGATCGGGCTGCATGGGGCGCGTGAGACCGTCGGAGGCCGGATCGAACTGGGCGATATTATCGTGGCGGTGGACGGCAAGCCGGTCGACACCATCGACGATTTGATGGATCTGATGGAACAACACAAAGTCGGCGACGAGGTGACGATCGAGTATGTCCGGGGCAAACGTCGGCTTCAGGTGATGGCGCCGCTGCAGGCGGTCAATTGATTGGATCGGGCCGGTGTGAAGCGCCTCGTGCGACCGCGACAGTGGAGTTGTACTCTGTGTTAGGATGACCGGAGTTGGACCAGCCGGAGGAATTGATATGAGCGACCATCGAAATCCGGATCAGCCAGAGTCGGGCGGGCAACAGCCGCCGCGCCGTGAGGCCTCTGCCTCGTCTGATCCGATCGAACTGATAGAAGAATGTCTGGCGGCCTTTCCGGACGGCGACCCGCGCCAGAAGCTGCTCTATAAATTGCGACATGTGATCACGGCCCAGTCGGTTGCCCAGGACCGGCGTGATACCGAGTTGAAGAAACTCAATGAGGTGGTCGCCAAATTGACGGCGCCCGCCAATCGAGTCGGTCTGCTGCTCGAAGTGCCGGCGGAGGCGGTGGCGCGCATCGTCGTCGGAGGGGCGGAGTACTACGCCAACATCGACCCGCGTCTCCCGGTCGAGGATCTTAAGATCGGCACGCAGATTCTGGTGAATGAAGCCTATACGGTGATCAAGGCCCTGGGATATGACCGCAACGGGCCGGTGCTGAAGGTGGCCGAGGTGTTGCCGGATGGGCGCATTCGTTTCGAACAGGATATGGGCCGGCAGGCGTTGATTCTGCAGCGGTCCAGCGATTTGCTGGGGGCTGACCTCAACGCCGGCGACGAAGTCCGGATCGAGCCGACACACCGGATCGCCATCGAGAAATTTGAAAATCGCCAGGCGAGAACGCACCTGCTGGATGAAGTGCCTAGCGTGACGTGGGAGCAAATCGGCGGACAGCATCAGGCGATCGAAGCCATCCGGAAAGCCATCGAATATCCGCTGCTCCATGCCGATACCTTCACGAAATATCAATTCACGCAGCCGAAGGGCTTCCTGCTCTATGGACCGCCGGGTTGCGGCAAGACCTTGATCGGGCAGGCCGCAGCCGCCAGTCTGGCTCAGCTCGTCCGTGAATC
>CABVRO010000029.1 GCA_902500715.1 uncultured Nitrospira sp.
CTGCCGGGGCCGGACGGCCGGGGGGCTCGGGGGCGCAGCCCCCGCTTCACTTGATCTATATGGTCAAAGTAGGACGACCCTTCCTTTGGGTTCTCAGGCGGAAGCCTAACTTTTGGGCGGGAGGATTCAGTTTCAAGGAAGCGCTCGCCGATTGCCTAAAGATTTTGCGCGAGCCTCTGAGGAACCTCGAAATGTCGATCTAATGAGGTTATATTTCGATAATCTTTAATGCAGAGGGGTGCCGGAAAGGCAAAGGCTGAACGAAAAAAGGATCCATGAGAATTAAACTAAAAAAAGGGACGCCTCAGTGGTTCAAGTGGAAACTTAGTTTCTTAGGTGAGCCCGCTCCGATTAATCCGATGGCACTGTTTGCTGGAAACATGTGGAGTTACTTCGATCCTGGATCTCCAAATGAAAGATATGAAAATTTCATACGGAACGGCCGGCATCCTCTATCGACCTTTTTGGATAGCATGCTTCTGTATGACAAGGTTATTGTCCCAACTCATGACTTCATGTCGGTTGTTATTTTGATAAGTGTTTTTGGAGAAGATGGCGTTGCAGAGCTGATTGAAAATAATGCAGTTAGTTTTGTACGTGTGAAAGGGGCACTTGCGTACATAGGGAACGGGGGTGGCCTTGCATCATACGACATTCTTCACGACCAAACTCGCCCTGTAGATCAATTTGCGGATGATGATTCAACCTTGGAGTGGGCCCTGAATGGGCTCAGTACGAAGCCGAGAAGGGTGAACTTAAGTAGGATGATCCTTGAGAACACCCAAACATTCCCGATGGAGAAGATGGTTTCTCTGATCCGCGAGGAGTCCTACAAGGATATTTTAGATGGCCCATATTTAAGGACTGCTTTTAGCCTCAGGAATACCAGTCTTGATCATTTGTTTGGTGTTGAGCCCAATCAATTTAGGTGTGGGGAAATTCAGACTTTCGAAGAGCGAGATGAAATTGATTCCGTTCTTAGAATCGCCCGCGCCAATCTAGAAATGTTGCTTGCATTACAGACTGGTTGCACGGATACAGCTACTGGAACGCCTGTTGGTCACGTATTGAAGGCGAAACAGCAGCGAGGCAGTGCTAGATCTAGTCCTTTTGAGAGATTTGGATCCCTGAAAGAAATTACAGAAGTTCCCGATATCGCGAGTTATGTAATAGATGCTTCGATTCCAGATAGACCAGCACGCCTGCATGACATTTTGATTAAGCGAGGGACTAGAGATGCTGTTCAATTTAGAGCGTGGTTTCATGAAAAGTGTCGTGACAGTCCTCACGTAATTGCCAAGGAATACGGGAGATTAATGCATGATATTCCATTTGTTTCGACTCACAAAGGCAAGACTTTGCGTCTTTTGGCTACGACAATGGCGGGAGTGTATGACCCCGCTCTGGGCTTGGTAACCTCCATCGCAGACAGCTTTCTTGTAGATCTTGTGCGGAAACGAAACCCGAAGTATTTTATTGAGGATCTACGGCAAATTAATAATTAATTAGTATGTTGGTTTTGACGGGCAGTGTTATTGGGAACTGATTCGCTTCCCACCAATCTACGGCAACGTACAAACCCTGATCCCGGTTTTAGTCCCGGTTCCACTCCCGATTTTGCTCCCGGTTGGGAGTCCTCTTTAGTCGTAAATGGGCACCAATAAAATGTCGTAACACCTTGTTATTTAATGGCCTTACTCTCTGTCTGTCGCTGTTGATCTTCATGGGTCGTAGAGCCCTCGGGCAAGCTGCAAAACTGCGATGCGGCGGTTCGAACCCGCCCGGCGCCTCCAAACCGCAATTCGTGCCTACCGACGCCTCTTCAGGCGAAACCTCTCCCCATTGTCGCCGCCGGAAGGACATCTCCCGTGTTGCGCTCTTCGTAGACGTGGCCGGCCTGGAGAAAATTCCAATTGATCGCGGCGAGTGGGGAGACTTCTCCGACAGTCTCTTGTTGCATCGATCGGGAGCTGGCTGATGGTTTGTCCGTCAGCTCCGCCACTCGAGCATCTTCCGCTCGATGAAATAATTCCCCATCACCAGCGCGTCGACGTCGCTCTTCAGAAAGGTCGCGAGCGCCTCCTCGGGTGTGCAGACGATCGGCTCCTGAATGTTGAACGAGGTATTGAGCAGGACCGGCACGCCGGTTGCGCGTTCGAACCGGTCGAGCAGCGTCCAGTAGCGCGGATGGTCGGCGCGCCGCACGGTGTGCACTCTGGCCGATCCGTCGATGTGGGTGACGGCCGGAATCCGTTCGCGTTGGTGGGCGTGAACGGGCAGGGTCAGGGTCATGAACGGGCTCTGTTGCGAGCGGTGGAAGTACTCTGCCGCTGACTCTTCCTTGACCGAGGGGGCAAAGGGCCGAAACAACTCTCGCTTCTTGATCTTGGCGTTGATTGTGTCGCGAATGCTCTCATGACGAGGGTCGGCGAGAAAGGAGCGTGCTCCGAGCGCACGCGGCCCGAATTCCATCGCGCCTTGGAACCAGCCCACCACGCCGCCGCTTGTCAGCACGTCCACCGTTTTTGCCAGCAACGCCTCTTCGTCGGCAATCGGTTGCGCCTCGATCCCCCGTGCCCGGAGCGCCTGGCCGATTTCCGCTTCTCCATACTCCGGCCCGTAGTAGGCGTGGGTCATTTCAAACTTTCGCGGATGTCCCAGGACCTCGTGATAGACCAGGAGCGCGGCCCCCACCGTGCATCCCGCGTCATGTGGAGCGGGTGGCACATAGATCCGGTCGAACGGCCCCTCGCGGAGCAAACGACCATTCGCCGCGCAGTTGAGGCCGCACCCTCCGGCGATAGCGAGGTTACCCCGTCGTCCGCCTTCCTGAAACGCCCACCGGGCCAACTCCTGCACCACATCTTCGAACGCTGCCTGGGTGCTGGCGGCAATCTGTCGGTGTCGGTCAGTGAAAGGCGTGGAATCGTTATGCCGAGGATCGCCGAAGCTCTCTCTGAGCGCCTGAGGGAACTGTCCTTGGAGCGCGGCATGGTAATCGACGAACGCATGGTTGAGCCGGTAGGAGCCGGGCGCATCGGTGATCAGCATGTTCTTGCGAATGAACGGGAAATGTTCCGGCTTGCCGTAGGGCGCCAGGCCCATCAGCTTATATTCGCCGTCCAACATGGTGAAGCCCAAAAAACCCGTCATGGTCGAGTAAAAATGGCCGAGCGAATGGGGCCATGGGATCGACCGTAGCACCGTCAGCCTGATCCCACTCCCGATTGCCAACGTGGTGGAGACCTCTTCCCCCGCGCCGTCGAACACGAGGATCGTCGCTTCGTCGAAGGGAGAGGCGAAGAAGGCGCTCGCCATATGACATCGGTGGTGATCGAGGTAATGAAGACGGCCGTGGAAGGGGCCAAATTGTTTCTCCAGGAGCGACCGCACTGAGAACAGCTCCATCCAACTGCCTTGGCTGGCCGTGGAATGGCCGCCGCCGGCTGGACTGAGTTCTCGAATGGCGCTGCCGGCCTGTCTGAAGAAGGAGGCGGGGTTTCGCAGCGCGGCCTTCAGCATACCTCTCGCGCGGACACCCATGCGGAATGGCTGCCAGTAGACACCGACATGTTCGATCTCCGCCAGCGAAATGCCGGCCTTGGCCAGACAGAAGGCGATCGCGCGAATCGGAAAACAGCCTTCGTGTTTGATGCGGGTGAACCGTTCTTCCTCCGCGGCGGCGATCAGGATGCCGTCTTTGAGCAGTGCCGCGGCGCTTTCGCCCATGGTCGCCAAGCCGAGGATATACATGGTGGTCAGTTCTGAGAGGTTATGGAGAAGGTCTGGTTCATCGAACGATGGTGTGAACCGGAAGCGCCGTCTGCATCGGGCCCTGATGGGCGAATAATGTGAGAATGGCGCGAAGTTTGTCGGCCACGCTATGCGCCCCCAGCAGCCACTGTTGCTGACGCAGGCTCCAGGCACAACGCGACACGTACGGGAGGCGACGCATCTCGTTCCACCGGACCGGGCTCGGTTGGTCGTCGGCATCGGCGGCATGGAGGTAGATCAAGGGGACGAAGCCGAGCGCGGCCGATTTCTTCATGAGCCTCACGATCAGGCCGAGCGGCAACAACCGGAAAAAGGTCCCGCCGATGACCCGGATGCCGTGCGTTCCCGTGAGCATGTGGCGGTACATGGGAAACTCGAACAGCTCTCGATCGGGCAGGGTCATCACGTCATAGGCTTCCGTCTTGGTTCGCGGGCGGTCCGTGGTCAGGCTGGAGTCGTAGGTAAATCCAGCCTCTGCGAGTACGGGATACGCCCAGGTAGTCCGGTCGTCGATGGAAAAGTTCGGGGCCCTGAAGCCGATCACCGGCTGTCCGCCGGCCGCCTCCAACGCATCCTTGGCCCGACGGAGATTGTGCAGGAACTCGTCTCGGTCCAGCGAGTAGACATTCTCATGCTGATCGCTGTGGCAGGCGATTTCGTGCCCCTGTGCAACCAACTCGCGCACGAGGTCGGGCTGATCCCTGGCCACCTGCCCGGTGGTGAAGCATGTGAGACCAGGGTGGCTTGTGGTCTCGCGCAACAGGGAGAGGATGCGGGTGACGCCCCTCCAGGTTTGATCCGGATTCGTGCGCGGTTCCAACCCCATGTCGAGCATGGTGGCGTGTTTGTAATCTTCCAGATCGATCGACAGGTAACAGGTTTGCCGGGGAGTCATCATGGCGCTCAAAGCGACTGCGTATCGGGAGTTCACCATCACGTGCGTGGGATCGCGCAGGGACGGCCGTCCGATTCGACCACGGCACTGCGGCGAGACAAGAGTACTCTACCGGGGGAGGGGGATTCCAGGCCCCGACGTCGGTCAACGACCGAAGTGATAGGCGACGCCGAACATGAACAGATTGGCACGGTAGTCGGCGGTGACGTTGGAGCGGTCGAAAGAGAAGTGGGCGAAGTTGTATTTGTATTCGATGAAGGGTGCGATTTTCGGCGTGAAGTAATATTTGACGCCTGCCAACACGTTGAAGCTTGGGGCAAAGGCCGCCTCAGGTCTGAAGTTCCCGTCGGAAATGTTTCCCATGTTGAGGCCGATACCCAATCCGGCATAGGGTTCGACTTTGTATTGATAGCCGGTCACACGAACCAGCGCGTTGAAGGCCAGGGAATGGACGAGGAAGTCGCTGCCGGGAATGGGGCCTGACAGCAGGAGATTCGTGCCTTGTCGCGGGAGGTTCTGGGCTTTGACGTTCGACTGCGACCGGTACATGTCCACTTCGAGGCCGAACCAATTGAATCCGCGATCGTCGAAGTAGTGCCCGAATTTGGCGCCGTACGCGATGTTGCTCTTCAGGTCCAATTTGCCGACGTCGGTGGTGTCGAGGGTGGCGACATTCGGTCCCAGCGCGAAGGCCGCATAGGTTTCAGCCCAGGAGAGCCCTGGTGTGCACACGACAACAATCCCCAGCACAGCACCGATCCATCTGCGGAACATAGCCCCTCCACCTGGACAAACACCTCGTGAATTTTGCTGCGCCCTACTCTAACGGGCTCGCCGCGAGGTGGCAAGAGAGAAGTGTGTCTCAGAACCCGTTGCAGGAGGATTCGTTTCGATGCAGGAGCGTCGGTCGCAAGCAGAACCCGCGCCAGGGCGACTCATTCCACGACCAGTTCAGCAACGCGTATTCCGTATGTGTTACGCGGCCGTCGATCGTCCGTCCGAATCCGCCGATGCGCAGCGAGAACCCGGCGGGTAGCATGACATCTTTCACTAGCCCGAATTCCGTAAAGTTGCCGGCATAGTAAGCCGGGTCGCCCTGGTCGTTCACAAAACGCTTGCCGCGCCAGAAGGTAACATAGGGGCGCCACCCGTCCAGGTTCAGCCCAGCGGTGAGCTGATACCCGCGACCACGCTCGATCGGCAGCCCGCTCTGTGTCGGTTCATATTGGCTTGTGAGGTAAAGCGCCATCACGTCGACTTCTTTGAACCAGGACAGGCCCGACCAATAGCGGCTAGGCTGGAACGTCAGTTGCGGCCCGAAGGCGGTCAGGAAATTGTTCGATGCGGGCCGGTCGCGCGGCAGACTCGCGCCGAAGAAGGTACGTGATTCGGAGTATTGCGCGCCGCCGCTGTGCGTCCAATAGACCTGGCCGTTAAAGGAGAGGACTCCGGCACTCACGCGTCCCGCATATCCCACGTCGAACCGTTCCGGTTTCTGAAAGGTCTCGAGCTGATTCCAGTTGATGAACAGGTCCTGCTGATAGTGCTCGCGATTCACCAGCAGTTGGAAGCCTTGCTCGATCGGTCGTGAAAATAGCGAGGCATCGTTGAACAGTGCGTCCACGAACGGGTGGTTCCGCTTGATCGTGCCCGCGATTACGGATACCGCCGGCCAGATTTCATACTCCGCCGAGAGGATCGGTTGCACCGTGTGGAATCGTTGGGTGTCGCCGATCGGCAAGCCGACGAACACCCCGACGTCGAAATTCAGCCGGGATGAGGGGCTATACCGAAGCACCGGCGCCAGGTATTGCCCGGCGAAGGTGGTGTTCGCGACGGGACGTCCGCCGATCTGTCCGAGGCCAGAATAGTTGATGTTGTAGACGTAGGTGAGCGCATCGACCTTTGCGGTGAAGTGCCGTTCCCTGTCAGTCGCAGGCTCTCCGGGCGGAGGATTGTCTTTCGCGGGGAACAGATCACGGAATAGCCGTCCATCGCGCGTACCCCAATTCCAATTGAACAGGAGATATTGCTGGTTGACCCACTTGAACGTGTCGCGATTCTGGTAGGTGATGCCGTCCTCCGTGAAGAAGGCCCGGACGCGGCGCGCCTGGACACCGAACTCAATTGAGGCTGATTCGCCCAGCGGAATGATTTTCGAGAGCCCGAATTCGGGAAAGTTGCTCGCGGCATATTCAGGATCACCCTGTTGGCTCAGGAAGTGCCGGCCCTTCCAGAAGGAGACCGACGGCCTCCATCCGGAGACGTCCATCCAGACGCTGAGTTCATAGCCGCGCCCTCGAATGGCCGGGCCACCGGCGAGCGGCTCGTTCAGCGATGTCAGGTACGTGGCGCGAATACCTGCTTGCCGCCACCAGGTCAGCGACGGGAAATAGGTTGAAGGTTCCAGCACCAGTTCCGGCCCCAGGGCCGTTACGAAATTGTCGGCGGTATTGAACGATCGATCCAGCTTCAGCAGTGCCTGGCCGTTGTGGACCCAATGGGCTTGGGCATTGAAGCGGAAGGGGCCGGCGCGGAACTGCCCGGCATAGCCGACATCGTACCGATTGGTGGCGGAGCCGCGAAACGCCTGTTCCCAATTGATGAACAGGTCTTGCCGATAGTGCCGAGAATTCACCAGGACCTGGGCACCTTGCTCCAGCGGGCGGACAAACCGGTTGGCGTTGTCGAAGACGGCATCGTGAAAGTCGCGGTGCGGCCCGGTGAGGGTGCCGAGTACGGTCGTGATCTCATCCGTCGGTCGATAGTGGAGGCGAATGATCGGCCGGACCTGCGACACCTCCGTGTCATGGCCGAACGGCATGTTCGCGAAGACGCCCACATCCAGATCGACCGAAGACCAAAGCCGCTTCCGTGCATAGACATTCAGGAGATTGCCGATGAGCGTGGTATCCCGGCCCAGGCCGTTCGTGAAGGTGTTGTCCTCCAGCCCCTGCTTTTCGAGATTGAGCAGGAAGGTGGTGGTTTCCAGTCGCAGGTCCAAGGCATGGTCGGACGGGGGCGGTGAGGGAGGTGTATCCGCAGAGGCGTGATCACCCTGAACGCCTGACTGGAGGCACGCGAACAGGACAAGGCCCAGCCGGCATGTGAAAAAAATGGACTGCCCCACGATGGGTGCCGATCATAAGAGCGCCCGAGGTAATCCGTCAACGCGGAAGCGCCGGTGCTGTTAATCGCACGTGATGTTGCTCGGTGCCCGCGGGGTCACCCGGGGAGCCGGTTTCGAGCAGGCGCGTCGAACGGCAGGAGTCAGACCGTTACGGTGCGGTTGATATCTTCAGCGTACTGCGCCCTTTGATGATCTTACGACTGTTGACGTCGCCAAACCCCATCGCAGTTGCCGTGAGGTCCTGGGCTGCGCGCGCCGTGGGATTGTCGGCGAGCGGCAGGAGTTTCTTGATGGTCTGTCCGGCCGCCCATTGCATGCAAAACACCGGATACTCGACCGCCGCGTTGGCGTTGACCTTCGACGAGCCCACTGCCGTTTGGAATCCGGCCTGGATGAGATGGGACGAGTGGGAATTGCCGTAGCAGGAGGTGTTGTAGACGAGGCGCAACCGGTCAGGCAGGTTCTCGGCCAGGATCTCGTCCCGCAGGTCGGCCGTATTCACCTTGCCGTCGTAAAACCAGACATGCTGCGAGGCGCCGTGCAACTGGAGGAAGAGGTCCACGCTGCGAATGCCCGACCGGTTCGTCAAGGTGCGCAGGCGGCTGATGAACGTCGACCGTTTGGCGCTGGTGCCGCGGAGGACGCTGATCTCGTCGTACAGGCCGCTCAGAAATGTCTGCCCCACGGAGACGCCGCTCTCTTCGATAAACTTATAGAGCGGCCGCCACTGGCTTCCACCGTGTTTGGCCAACTCATTCACGATCAACAGGACTCGCTGACTTTTGGTTACGGTCGCCATGTGCACCTCCTAGCCCGCATGATTCATGAGCGTTTCTGCTGCAATCACCGATTCATTGCTGCGACAGGCCTTCGGCCGGCGGGCTCGCCCCTCGGATCCTCACCGTACTGCACGAGTACGCTTCGGATCCTCCCGGCTCCGCGCGCCGGTCTCGCAACATGACTCGGCGATTTCGCGACGAACCGTCATGAACAATGCGGGCTAGATGCTGAGGGCCGTATCGCGTGATGGACAGGATTGCGCAGTACTTCATGAGAGCGCAATGTATAGGAGGAGGGTTGATGTGTCAAAGCCACCGATCCGCGGTCATATGCGGGCGCCTCTGTGGGAGCGGGCAGTAGCAAACGTTACCGAAATATCTTAGAGTGAAAGCCTTTCGTGTGAATGTTCTGCCGGGACCCTGAACTGAGCCGATGCCACAATCTACGGCCACCGACGCCCACGACACATTGAACGGCGTGTTCGAGCTTCGCAATTGGAAGGAGCCGAGTCGGATCGACACGCCGAGCGGAAGGGTCGCGTGGGATCTTGGCGGTGCGCTGGTCTCTTGCGAGAACGCTGAACTGACGCTGGCGATCGGAGCGCCCGATCGGTCTCGCCCCTTCGATACGCCTGTCACAGGACGACTGCGCATCGACTCACGGTCCTATCCGGTCTCACTTTCTCTCAATAGTCCCGAGAAGGCATCGGGTGTCGTGGACGTACAGAAGACGTCGCTCTGGTTCGAAGTCGAGCTGCGGAGAAATCGTGTCACGGCCACCCTCTTTGCTGGAGGACACTATGCACGATCTGCCCAGGTGCAGGTGTTCCTGTTCTACCGTGCCGGCGCCAAGGGACCTGCACGCCGCCGACCGGAGGCGAAACCTGCGCCGATCGTCGCCGCGCCATCGACCCCGGCACGTCAGGCGTCCTCGCCGCCACCAATCGACTCTGCCGCGCAGCTGGCAGCCGAATGGAGGATGAAACTTCGCAATACACAATTGTCGCACGCCGACAACGAATTCGACTCCGGGTACGGCAGTTCAACGTATATGGAACGCCGGGTCGTGCTGCGATTATCCGACCGGACGTTCACCCTCGATCGTTCCACCCTCTCGCGCGTGTCATGCGCCGGCCTGACCTCGTTAAGCCCCAGCCGATCCCAACTCACCGGCACCTGGACCATCCTCGTGACCGCCCCTTCGCGTGTCCGTCTCCAGCTCACCTGCGCCGACGGCGAGCGCCTGGTGTATGTGGTTGGATCGGCACGAGCCGATTCAGTCGTGTTGGACGGACAACGGTGGTTGTGGAGTAGGTGAGGGTTATGGGGCGGCTCATTCTGCCGGACCGCTGCCTTGACTTGGAGCCGGGAAAGGCGCCATCGTGAGCGTTTCCGAGGAAGGGAAACGGCCATGGCAGGGCAACGGCAGCGGGAACAGGTGGGGCAGGGCGGGCAAGGTCTCGGTCTCGGCGTGGCCCTGTCGTCGCTCACCGCGATCCAGCTGCTTCTATCGTTCGGAATCCAGTGGTATACGATCGCCCGCCTGGGAGCGGGACCGGAGACCGATGCCCTCTATGCCGGCGCAACCGTCCTGCAACTGTTCCTCGTGGCGGTAATGGATCCTCTGTCCTCCGTGTTGGTACCCCTGTTGTCAGGCAGAACGGAAGCCGACCGTCGCGGGTCGGCCCGGCCGCTCTGCCTCGGCATGACCACGCTCGCCGGCCTGTTGGTGCTCACCATTGCCGCCGCCGCGCCCCTGCTCGTGTCGCTGCTCGTCCCGGGATTCTCGGACCACACACGCGCCCTGACCGTCGAGTTGACGCGCATCCAGATAGTGGGATTGATCGGTGCCGCCGCCTTTACCGTATTGGCCGCGCTGTCCCATGCGCGCAATCGTTTCCTCTGGCCGGCCGGTGCGCTGGTCGTCTGTTCGTTGGTGGGCTGGGGGCTGCTGTCGCTTGGCCTTTCCCGGGTCGGCGTGAGACTGGCCGCCTGGGTGCAAGTGTTCCTGTGGTGCGGTCCGGCGCTGTTGCTGATCAAGGGCTTGGGCACGGGGCCTTCCCGGTCCCTGTTCCTCGACCGACCCTTGTGGCGCGAATTGTGGGATCGCCTGAGGCCTCTGCTCTTCAGTGCCGCCTATGTCCGGACCGGCTTCGTGGTCGATCGGTTCCTCACCTCGTTCCTGGCTGCCGGTAGCCTGGTGATCTTCGATCTGACCTGGCGGGTCTTGGCTGCGATGGTGCGCATCTTCAATCAAGGGGTGGTGACGCCGGTCGTGCCGACCCTCTCGGCCTTGGCCGGGCGCGGCGCCTGGAGAGAGTTTGCGCAGCTCTGTCGCGCGCGTCTGTGGTGGATGGGAACGGCCGGGCTGGCGGCGTTGGCGACGGTGTTCGCCGGGGTGACCCTTGCCCAGACCCTCGACCTATGGAGCGACACCCTGGCCACGTTCAGAGCACTCCTGCTCGCCGGTTCCGGCGTCCTGTTGTTCGGGGGCATCAACCACCTCCTGGTGAACGCATTTTATGCCGAAGGCGAAAGCGCCTTTCCGGCCAGGCTGGAGATCCTGACGACCACCGCCGGGTTGGCGCTCAAGGGGATGGGGGTGCTCGCAGGCGGCCTCATCGGCCTCGCCGCCGCGATCAGTCTCCAATACCTCCTGTCGTGTCTTCTCTTGGGAGGGGCCCTCGCACGGCGGGTGACGGCTCGTATCCGGACTTCCCCCATCGCTCCTGCGGCGGGCATGCTGGTGGCCGAATCGTCTCGTCCGTTGTGATGGATCGCTTCGATGCACAGGCGCGGCCCAGAACCTTGGCATTCGCCTCGATGGCGTTGTCGCTGCTGGCATTCCTGTTGGTCTTCGAGCTGATGTTTCGCCTGTTGCCGGTCAACGAGGGGTTGCGAGGGCTCCCGGTCGACGAAGAGAACCCTGTGTTTCGATTTACGGCCCACCGCGAGTCGGTGTATTCGCGAGGCTGGAACTTTTCGATCGTCAACCAGGTCCGCACCAACAATTATGGGTTCATCAACGATCATGACTACGACCCGGCGCTCACCACGCCGTTGCTGGCCGTCATCGGGGATAGTTTTGTGGAAGCTGTGATGGTGCCCTTCGCGCAGACGGGCGTGGCGCGCTTGGCCGATGCCGTCGGTCCTGCGGGCCGGGTGTATGGGTTCGGCACGTCCGGGTCGTCGCTCAGCCAATATCTGGCCTATGCCCGATACGTGCGGGATACCTTTCACCCCGCTGGATTGACGGTGGTGATCGTCGGGAACGATTTCGACGAAAGCCTGCGCAAATATAAAAATGAGCCGGGTTTGCATTACTTTGCGGAGTCGCCGGGGGGTGATTTGACCCTGACCCGCCTCGACCGCCCGGTGCCCTGGTATCGCGATCTGTTGGGGAGTTCGTCGTTGGCGATGTACCTCTACGTAAACCTGGAAATTCGAGACGTGTGGAAACGCTTCGCCTACCGGCCCGGGCAGTCGGCGATCAGCCGGCCACGGTTTGTCGGCAATACCGCGGCGGAGGCGACGCCGGACCGTGTGGCGGATTCGGACCGGGTGATCCAGGCGTTTCTCCGGCTTCTGCCCGAGATGGCGGGATTGCCGGCGTCCCGTATCGCGCTGGTGGTGGACGCGCCCAGGCCTGAACTCTACGACGATCATTCGCTGAAAGCCGTGTCGGACTCCTACTTTGCCATCATGCGCACGCACCTCATGGACCGGGCGCGTGCGGGAGGGTTCGAGGTGCTCGACATGCAACCGGCGTTGATCGCGGACTACGCGCAGCGTCGCCTTCGTTTCGAGTATCCGGACGACAACCACTGGAACAGCACCGGGCACGAGGTATTCGCCCGAGTGGTGCAAGAGTCGAAGGTGTACCGCGATATGTTCGGGGGCGTTCAGCAGTGAGGTCAGGAAACCGGCGATGATGGTTGAGGTCATGCAGAGGGTTGGGCCAGGATCTGATCCGTCGAGCGCCGGCACAAACGACAGTCTCCGAGTGTTGTATCTCTTTCCCGGACCGGCTGAAGGTTCGGCGATGATTTTTGCGCGCAAGCAGGTGGCGGCCATGCGTGAGCTAGGGGTCGTTCCCGAGGTCTTCGCGTTGGAATCACGTACGGACCTGGCCTGCTTGCGGCGGGAGTCGAGGCGATTGCGGCAATCGGTTGCCTCCTTCCGGCCTGACCTGATCCATGCGCAATACGGCACCGTGACCGCCTGTCTTGCCGCCCTGATCGCGACGACCCCGCTGGTCATCACCTTTCGCGGCAGCGACCTGAATCCCGCGCCCAGCGATCCCTGGCTCCGTTCCCTCGTACGGCGCTGCTTCTCGCAATATGCTGCGCGCAACGCGGCACGGCTGATTTGTGTGAGTGAAGGGTTGAAACGGCGTTTGTGGTGGGGGCGTGATCGCGCGCTGGTGCTTCCATCAGGGGTCGATACCGACCTGTTTGTCCCTCGCCCCCAATCGCAAGCGAGGGCCGAACTCGGGTGGGATGTCACGGAACGGATTGTGCTGTTCAATGCGGGCTCGTCACCGGCGGTGAAACGGCTCGATCTGGCCAGGGCTGCGGTGGTGAAGGCCGAGCAGCGTTGTGGGCCGATCCGTCTGGTGTTGTTGGATGGGCTGGTGCCGCAGGCGATGGTGGCGACCATGATGAACGGAGCCGATTGTTTGTTGCTGACCAGCGACTGGGAAGGCTCGCCGACGATTGTGCAGGAAGCGATGGCCTGCAATCTGCCGGTGCTGTCGGTGGATGTCGGCGATGTGCGGGAACGGCTGGCTGCTGTGACGCCTTCCGGGATCGTGGAACGGGACCCGGCGGAGATGGCGCGGGCGTTGGCGGAATTGCTCGCCAGGCCGGTGAGGTCCAATGGCCGGGAGTCCATCGCGGCTGTGGCTCAGGACCACATCGCCCGCCAGACGCTCGCGGTGTATCATCAGGCGCTCGGGAGGCGCGGCAGATGCTGATTCTCGGCATCAACGAGGGCTTCGAAGCCTCGGTTGTGCTCTGCCGGGACGGCGAGATCCTGTTTGCCGTTCAGGAGGAACGCCTGACTCGCGAGAAGGGCGTGATCGGTTTTCCGTCGCAAGCGGTCCTCCATTGCGTCAAACACTATGGTGTGAACGCCCGGAACCTGAATCACGTCTGTTTGAGCAATCTGCGGAGCCCGAAGGCTGAGACTCGCGACGAACTGGTGCGTGAATATACCCGGCGCGGACGGTCGGGATGGGAACTGCTGCATGAGGTTGACCTGGCTGGAGCGCTCGCTCGATTGGCAGGTCTGCTGCCGGGTTCGATGGAAAATGGGATACGGGACCGGCAAGCGGCGCGGCGTGGCGTGGCGAACAACCGGACTGTAGCAGAGGAGCTGGCGCGTTGTGGCCTCGACGGGGTTCCTGTCAGCCGCTTTCATCACCATTCGAACCATGCGGCGTCCGCCTACTACGGCTTGCGGAAGAATTGGCATGAGCCGCATCTGGTATTCACGTTGGACGGCGGGGGCGACGATGCCTGTGCTCATGTGTATCTGGCCGAGAATGGGGCACTCCGGCTGTTGGCCGCCACGCCCACCGGCCACTCTCTGGGGAATATCTATGCGGCTGTGACGCACCTGCTGGGCATGCGGCCGCACGAGCATGAATATAAGGTGATGGGATTGGCTCCCTATGCAGATCCGGACCAGGCGGTTCCGCAGGCAAAGGTGTTTGCGCGATACCTCGATCTCGACCCGGCTGATCCGTTACGGTTTCGTCGAACCATTCCAGAGCGCACGAGCGCGATGCTGCCGCGGCTGCTGCGGGACTTCCGCGTGGTTCGGTTCGATCTGGTCGCAGCCGGGTTGCAGCGGTTCACGGAGGATTTGGTCTCGCGCTGGGTTGCCGGCGCCGTCGCGAGTACCGGCGTGCGGAAGGTGCTGGGGGCGGGCGGCGTGTTCATGAATGTGAAAGCCAATCAGCGCATCGCCTCCTTGCCTGGCCTCGACTACTTCGACGTGTTTCCCTCCTGCGGCGATGAGACCTTACCGTTCGGCGCGGTGTGGCAATGTCATGTGCGCCAGGGGGGTGCGCTTGCCGACATCAATTTCAATCACCTGTATCTCGGGCCTGAGGCGGGGACGGACCTGTCGGAAGCCCGCGCTCGTTACGCCGACGTCGTGGAGTTTCACGAACTGGATGATCCGGAGCTCCGCACGGCGGAGTTACTCGCGCAGGGCCACATTGTGGCGCGTTGCTCGGGGCGTATGGAGTTCGGGGCGCGGGCCTTGGGGAACCGTTCCATTCTGGCGGACCCGAGTAATCCGTCCGTGGTGCAGACGATCAACCGGCTGATCAAGCAGCGCGACTTTTGGATGCCGTTTGCGCCGGCGGTCCTGGGTGAACGGGCCGGCGACTATGTCCATGTTCCTGCTTCGTTACCGCATCCGCAGATGAGTCCCCACATGATGCATGCCTGTCACACCACTGAACGAAGGGCTGACCTCACCGCCGCGGTTCATCCCGCCGATCATACGGCGCGGGTGCAGACGGTCTGGAAGGAGCTCAACCCTTCGTTCCATCGTCTCATCGAAGCCTTTGGACGGTTGACCGGTCGATGGGTGTTGCTGAATACCTCTTTCAATCTGCACGGGTTTCCCATCGTGGGCGGGGCCTGCGATGCCATTGACGTATTACTCAAATCCGGCCTGGAGACACTGGTGGTCGATCGATGGCTGATTCGGAAGCGCGGGGCCGGGGAGGCCGGCGTCCAGGCGTCAGCAGCCTCGGCCAGCGGATTCCACGCTCCACCCCGGGACTGACAAGGAATCAGTGGATGGATTTTTACCTCCAACTGGGTCTCACCACGGGCTGTATCGCCGGGCTTGCCGTTCTCCTGTACCAGCGTTCGGGTAGCCTGTCGTTTCCGCTGGGGGTGTTGTTCTTGTATTTCTGGTCGATCCATGGCGGATGGTCGATCGTGGCCGACGGACTGGGTGCGGACAGCCAGATGCAGCACCACTATCTCTATCGCAAAGTGTTTCCGGTGGAGCTCAACGGCGCCTACCAGGAAACGCTGCTCTACTATGCGCTGTTCGTGATCGTGATCGAACTTACGGCGCTGGTCGGGCTCGTCGATGTCCCTTCCCGTTCCGACCCCTCCCGTCCGGCCTTATGGATCTCTCATGTCGGCCTGCTCATGATCTCCGCCTTGGCCGGAGTGGGGAGTTTCCTGATTGTGAAGGATCAGCTGGCGACGGCCATGCTGCTCGGTAAATCGGGCTATGCCGCGACGCGAGGGGGACTGGGCGAGATGGTGCCGCTGTTCACGCTGCATCAGGTGCTGAATCGGGTCGCGCTGTTTTCCCTCGCCCTCGGGGGTGCGGTCTGGTTCACCGGTCGTCAGGGCCGCTGGTTGGCGGGTGAGCCTACGATGGCCGTCGGGATCGGGTATGTGCTGGTGCTGGCGGCGGTATTCGGCTACGTCACGGTGCTGGGGAACAAGAATGAACTGTTCTCCGGGCTGATTCTCGGGGGGCTGTTTTATCTGGCCAATGCGCGCAGCGTGCGATGGGGACTTGTGGCAGCCGGAGCCGGGGGCATGTTCCTGTGCATCGCGCTCGTGGATTTCCTGCGGGCCTTTCCCATCCTGGACCTTTGGGAGGGCATCGACTGGTGGGAAGCGGCTCAGTGGGTGCCGGAAATCCGGGCGAGCAACGAGGCGTTCGGCGCCCATCTGTCCTTGTACGGGGTCTTGTATTTCCATTCGCCGTTGACCTACGGTTCCAGCCTGACCTCGCTGCTGGCCTCGGTGGTGCCGCGCATCCTGTGGCCGGAGCGGCCCGGCGACATCTACTCGCACTATGCGGCCTCGGTCGGCATCGTCGAAGGGGTCGGCGAGCAGGGATTCAGTATCCATCACGCGACCGGCTGGTATCTCAACTTCGGCTTGCCCGGCCTGGTGCTGGGAGCGATCGTGTGGGGATGGATCTGGAGTCGTTGTTACAACGCCTACCTGTCGGCCGACGCGAGTCGGGCTCGCTGGCCGCGATGGCAATATGTATTTGCAGTCCTGGCGCCCTGGGCATTCGTGGCCTACATTCCGCCGCTCATTCGCGCAGGGTTGGAAGGATATAAAGGATTGGTGATCGACGCGTTCCTGGTTCCGACAGTCGTGATCACGCTGGCATCCTACGCCGCCGGTCTGTGGAATCGCTTGGCGGCGCGGGCACCGCGAACGGTGGAGGAGTTACCGGTTCGTACGGAGTAGCGCGAGATGCAGCCACAGCAGCCGTTGCCCTTTATCACCGTGCTGGTCCCCTGTCGGAATGAGCGGGCGTTCGTCGCACGTTGCCTGGACTCGATCCTGCGCAACGGCTATCCGTCCGATCGACTGCTCGTGCTGGTCGTGGATGGCATGAGCGACGACGGCACCCGCGCGGTGCTTGAGACCTATGCCCGCGATTATGAGTGCGTTCGCGTGATCGATAACCAAGGCCAGACGACGCCGAACGCGCTCAATCTGGGGTTACGCGACGCGCAAGGCCCGATCGTGTTCCGGGTGGACGCCCACGCCCGCCTGGCGCCTGGGTATCTCCGGCGCTGCGTGGAGGCGCTGCAGGAGTATGCGGCCGATGTGGTCTGCGGGGTGATGCACACCGTCCCCGCGACGGAGGGCCCGATGGGAAGAGCCATTGCGGCCGCGCTCGGCCATCCGTTCGGGGTCGGAAACTCGTACTTTCGCATTCATGTCTCTCGCCCGACCTGGGTAGATACCGTGTTCTGTGGTGGTTACCGGCGCGAGGTATTTGACCGTGTATTGGCATCGGACCCGCCCGCCGACCGTGAGACTGAAGGCGGAGGTGGCGCAGCTTTGGATACTCGGGGGCCGTTTAATGCGGCATTGGTGCGCGGACAGGACATGGATTTCAGTGTCAGGCTGCGCAAAGCCGGAGGCCGCATGCTCCTGCTGCCCGATATCGGCACCGACTACTATGCCCGTTCAACGATCCGATCGTTCTGGAACCAAAACTGGAGCAACGGGGTGTGGGCAATCCTGCCCTTGGCCTATAGTTCGGGCACGTCGATTTCGCTGCGCCATCTGATCCCCTTGAGTTTCGTGCTGTCGGTGGCGGTGACGGCGGCGGTAGGTTTCGCGCTACCGGCATGTCTGTGGGTGAGCGCCGGAATCGCCGGCCTCTACGGCGTGGTGAACCTGTTTGCGTCACTGCATGCCGCGTGGCGTGAACGGTCGGCAGCGATCGGACTCCTGCTGCCGCTGGTCTTTGCCACGCTGCATGTGGGATATGGGGTTGGGTCCCTGTGGGGCCTGGTGCGACTGGTCGGTTTGCCGCAATTCCGGCGCCGGCTAGGATGGCCTGGCAGCCGTCGCGCGGCTGCCATGGTCTCCGGAGAGCGGGTGTAGGTGATGAAACGTCTGTGCGATGTGCTGACGGCGTCGGTGTTGCTGCTGCTGTTGAGCCCGTTCCTGCTGGTGATCGCGCTGGTGATTCGGTGGAGCGACGGCGGCCCGGTGTTCTATCGAGCCCCTCGGGTCGGGTTGAAGGGACAGCCGTTTCGGATGTTGAAGTTCCGCACCATGGTGCAGCATGCGGACCGGCTCGGCGGACCGTCGACGCCGGATGGAGACCCCCGGGTGACCCCGATCGGTCGCTGGTTGAGAAAACATAAGCTGGATGAATGGCCGCAGTTATTCAACGTGTGCGGCGGGACGATGAGTCTGGTCGGGCCGAGGCCGGAGGTGCAGCAATATGTCGACTTGTATTCCGAGGAGGAGCGGGTCATTCTGACGGTTCGCCCCGGGTTGACGGACTGGGCGAGCTTATGGAATATCGATGAGGGGGCGTTGCTCAAGGGAAGCCTCGATCCCGAGAAGGTCTATCTGGAAACCATCCGGCCGGTGAAGCTCCGGCTCCAACTGGCCTATGTGCGGCAGAGGAGCTTTGGCACCGATCTCCGCATTCTCCTCCATACCGCGATTGCGCTGGCACGAGGCAAGGGGACTTGTCCGCTTCCGCTGGTCGTTGAAAAGGGCTGGTGACGTGCAAGGAACGGGAGCGTCAGACGAGGTAATGAGCATCGAGCAGTCGCTTTGGCGGATGATGGTCTTGATCCGCGCCGTCGAAGATCGCATCGGCGAGTTGGTAGCGGCGGGAGAGATCAAGACCCCCTGCCACCTTTCGATCGGGCAGGAAGCGATTCCGGCCGGGGTCTGCGCCGCGTTGCAACCGGACGATAGCCTGTGGGGCGGACACCGCTCGCACGGGCACTATCTCGCGAAGGGGGGAGATCTGCGCGCCATGATGGCGGAGATTTTCGGCAAGGCCACGGGTTGTGCGCGCGGGCGCGGGGGTTCCATGCATCTGGTCGATCCGGCGCAGGGCATCTTCGGTACGGTTCCCTTGGTGGCCGCGACCATTCCGTTGGCCGTAGGCGCCGCCCTCTCCGCGAAGCTCCGGGGCACGGGGCAGGTCGCCGTGGCGTTTTTCGGCGACGGGGCCGCCGACGAGGGACATTTTCACGAGTCGCTCAATCTGGCGGCGCTCTACCGGCTGCCCGTCCTGTTCGTGTGTGAGAATAATTTGTACTCCACACACCTGGCGATGAAAGAGCGGCGGGTGAAGGACAATATCGTGGAGAGCGCCGGGCTGCACGGGTTGCCGGGTGAACGGGTGGACGGGAACGATGTCATGGCCGTGCTGGGCGCTGCGCAACAGGCTGTGCAACGTGCGCGGGCCGGCGAGGGGCCGACACTCTTGGAATGCCGGACCTATCGATGGCGAGGCCACGTCGGACCGGCAGCCGATCTTGAGGTCGGCGAGGACCGGCGTCGTGAACTGGATGAATGGCTGCAGCGGGATCCGATCGCACGATGCCGGGCACGGCTTCGTGCAGAGGGATTGTCCTCGGAGCGGTTCGAGTCGCTTGAGGCCGCTGTGCGCGACGAGGTTGAGGCGGCGGTGAGTTTTGCCCGCCAGTCGCCTGCCCCGGACGACAGTGAATTGTTACACCATGTCTATGTATCCCGGCGAGGAGTCTAAGGCGATGCGCAGGGTAACCTACGCCAGGGCGATTCGGGAGGCCCACGCCCAACTGCTCGCCCAGGATCCGCGTGTCTTTCTGATCGGCCAGGGGGTACGAAATCCCTGGTATGCGGGCACGAGTCTGCAGGATCTCGATAAGGAGTTCGGCCGTGAGCGGGTGATCGACTCTCCGGTCTCCGAGAACGCGACCACCGGCGCGGCCATCGGCGCGGCGATCACCGGCATGCGCCCCATCGTGTTTCATCCGCGTATGGATTTCATGCTGCTGGCGGCAGACCCGATCATGAATCAGGCGGCCAACTGGTCGTATTTGTTTGCGGGGCAGGTGTCCGTGCCGGTGGTGATTCGGGCGGTGATTAATCGAGGCGGCGAACAGGGCGCGCAACATTCGCAAGCCGTCCAAGCCCTGTTTGCGCATGTGCCGGGACTGAAGGTCGTCATGCCCGCGACCCCCTACGATGCCAAGGGGCTGCTCGTCGCCGCCGTCCGCGACGGGAATCCCGTGCTTTACATCGACGACCGCTGGCTGTATGAGTCGGAGGGTGAGGTGCCGGAGTCGCTGTACGAAGTCCCGATCGGGTCGGCTGCGGTCCGTCGGAGCGGCAGGGATGTCACGCTGGTGGCGACCTCCTACATGGCGAGTGAAGCAACCAAGGCGGTCGATGTGCTGGCGCAGCGAGGGGTCGACGTGGAACTGATCGATCTGCGTTCGATCAAACCCTGGGATCGCAATCTCGTGTATTCGTCGGTCGGTAAAACAGGGCGGTTGGTCATTGCCGATGCCGCCTGGGTGAGCGGGGGCATCGCCGCGGAAATCGCCGCCTCGGTGGCAGGAGACATCTTTCACGCCTTGAAGGCCCCGATCGCCAGAGTCTGTCTGCCGGATGCGCCGGCGCCCACGTCCGCGGTGCTGGAGCAGGCCTATTATGTCGGGGCCGACGAGATGCTCTCCGCAGTGGAAAAGGTCTTGCTGTAAGGTCATTGCCGCGCATGCCCTATCAGGTTCCCTTCATCGACCCCCGCAGTCACTACGCGAAGCTCAAGCCGGAGATCGATCGGGCGATCATCGATTGTCTGGCCAACGGCGATCTGGTCAACCGGCACCAGCTGAAGGATTTCGAGCAGCATCTGGCCGAGTTCGTGGGCGTGAAGTATGCCGTCGGCGTCAACAGCGGCTACCATGCGCTTCTGTTCGCGCTGCTCGGGGCGGGAGTCGGGCCCGGGCATGAAGTGATCACGGTGGCCCATACATTCGTCGCGACGGTTTCCGCCATCGTCCACTGCGGAGCGCAGCCGGTCTTGATCGATGTCGCCCCGGATTTCAACATGCAGGTCGACCTGATTGAGCGCGCCATCACGCCGAAGACAAAAGCGCTGCTCCCCGTGCATCTTAACGGGCGGGTCTGTGACATGGACCGGATCCTCGCGCTGGCCGACAAGCACGGGCTGGCGGTGATCGAGGATGCGGCCCAGGCGCTGGGGGCCACGTTCGACGGCAAGTGCGCCGGGCGTCAGGGGCGGGCCGGCTGTTTCAGTTTCTATCCCTTCAAGGTGCTTGGCGGGTTTGGGGACGGCGGGGCTATTACGACGAATGATCCCGAGCTCGCCCGTAAGGCGACACTCCTTCGCTATAACGGCGAGGACCGCGCCACCGGCGAATATCACTACCATGGGCAGACTGCCTTGTTGGACAACGTCCAGGCGGCGGTGTTGGACGTGAAGCTCCGCCACCTGCCCGGTTGGATCGCCCACCGGCGTCGGATTGCTGCTGCCTACCATCGAGGGCTGTCGGGAATCACACAATTGCGCATTCCGCAATTCGACGAGACGCGGCGCAAGGACATCTTTCAGAACTACGTTATCCGCACCACGGTCCGTGATCAGCTGCGCGCGTATCTCAAGGAGCAGGGGATCGAGACGCTGGTTCACTGGCAGAAACCCATGTGGGAACATCGGGCATTGGGGCTGGCAGTGCCGGATGTGCCGGAAACCGTCTCTATCTGCCGGGAAGTGGTGTCCTTGCCGATGAGCGCCGAAACCACGGAGGCGCAGGTCGAACTGATCATCGCCGCAATCCGGGCGTTTTTCTCGACGCAGCCGTGACCGTTCCCGACTACAGTCCCGTGACCGAAACGTGTGGCGAGTGGGTGACGCCCGAGGCGTTGTCCATGGTCTATACGCGGTACCGGTTTGCCGCGGAGTTCTGTCGGGGGCAGCGCGTGTTGGAAGTCGCCTGTGGCCCCGGCGTCGGGCTCGGGTATCTGGAGCGGCAGGCCGGTGAGATCGTCGGCGGGGATCTGACGGAGCGGTTGCTGCAGCAGGCACAGCGCAGTATGCAGGGCGCGACCCCGTTGGTGCGGCTCCAAGCCGAAGCCTTGCCGTTGCGCGCCGGATCCCGTGACGTGATCGTCTGTTACGAGGCGCTCTACTTTTTTGAAGATGTCGACAGGTTTTTGAAGGAGTGCCGGCGGGTGCTGGCTCCGCAGGGGCGGCTCCTCCTCTGCACCGTGAATCCTGAGTGGCCGGAGTGTCATCCCAGTTCCTATGCGCGTCGGTACTATTCGGCCCGGCAGCTGTCGACCTTGCTGAATGAGTCCGGCTTTGCGTGCGAACTATTCGGTGCGTTTCCGGCTGCGCCTGCCTCACGGCGCGCCGCCTGGGTGGCCCGCCTCAAACGTGCGGCGGTGGCGTGGCGTCTGATTCCTTCCACCATGGTCGGGAAGCGCTTGCTCAAGCGGTTGTTTCTCGGACCACTCGTTCCCTTTCCCGCGGCGGTGGTTGACGGTATGGCGGCCTATGCGCAACTTGTCCCGATCGAATCGAACCGGCCGGTCTGCGGCTACAAAGTGCTGTTTGCGGTGGGCCGGTCCGCCTGACCTCTGAATGCCTCCCCTCTGATTCCATCCTCGCCCGCATCGGCCTTGAGGCATGTCCTAGGGCTGGATTCGGCGCTTCGAGACGGAGTATCTTCTTGGCTGGCCCCGCCGGGGGTAGCAGGAGATTTCTCTCGCGGGAGTGGTCATGTCGATTCGGGGTTTCACAACCATGACGGCTGTTCAGCGGCGCCTGCTGCTGTTTGTGGTCCATGTGGGCTTGGCGGCGCTTTCGAACTGGGTGGCGTTTCTGCTGCGTTTCGACGGCAACATTCCTGTGCAGGAATGGGACCTGTTCGTGGCGACGCTCCCGCTGCTGCTGACGATCCGGGCGCTTACCTTTTACCCCTTCCGCCTCTCCGACGCCCTCTGGCGGTACACCGGTCTGTGGGATCTGCGTAATCTTGCGCTGAGTATCGTCCTGAGCTCGTTGGCCTTCGCCGGGGTGGTGCGACTCGGACTGGGTATGCGGGCCTATCCCTCCTCCCTGTATGTCATCGACGCGTTGCTGCTTTGGTGTCTGCTGGTCGGGGTTCGGGTGTTGCCAAGGCTGATTCGGGAAATGCGGTGGCTGAGCGCCGCCCGGAAGCGGGTGTTGATCGTCGGTGCCGGGGATGCCGGAGCCATGATTGTGCGTGAGATGCGGAACAATCCGTCTTATGGCTATCGTCCGATCGGGTTCATCGATGACGATCCGGCCAAGGCCGGCCACCGCATTCACGGCGTGAAGGTGTTGGGCAATCGAGCTCGCCTGCCGCATATCATTCGCGAGCAAGGTCCTGATGTGGTGCTGGTAGCCATGCCGAGTGCGGCGCCTGCGACGATTCGGGCGGTGGTGAAGGCGTTGGAACCGTTCCATCTTCCCATTCAAACCCTGCCGAACTTGCGGGATCTGTTGCAGTGCCGGGTGGAGGTGAGCCAGATTCGGAATCTGTCCATCGAGGACCTGCTGGACCGGGTTCCGGTCGATCTGGATCCTGAACCGCTTCGCGCGTTGGTGCAGGGGGAGCGGGTGTTGGTGACCGGAGCCGGAGGGTCGATCGGCGCGGAATTGTGCCGGCAGGTCGCCGGGCTGGCTCCTGCATCCCTGGTGTTGCTGGATCGCTCTGAGAACGGGTTGTTTGCGGTGGCGAACGAGTTGGCAGCGGCCGGGAAGACGTTTGTGGCGCCGGTGATCGGCGACGTCACCGAGGTCGGCCAGATGAACCGGTTGTTTGCCGAGTATCGCCCGACGCTGGTGTTTCATGCCGCCGCGCATAAGCATGTGCCGCTCATGGAGGGAAATCCCTGCGAGGCCGTCTTGAACAATGTCGGCGGGACCAGGGTGGTCGCGGAGGCCGCCCATCGGCATGAAGTCGACCGTTTCATTCTGATCTCGACCGACAAGGCGGTGAATCCGGTCAGTGTGATGGGTGCAAGCAAGGGAGTGGCGGAACTGCTTGTGCAGAGGCTGGCCCGAACGTCCCGGACGGTGTTTGCCACCGTGCGATTCGGGAATGTGTTGGGCAGTAACGGCAGCGTGGTCCCGCTGTTTCTGGAGCAGATCAAGGCGGGCGGGCCGGTGACGATTACGGACCCCAACATGCGCCGCTATTTCATGCTGATGACCGAGGCCGTGCATCTGGTGCTCCAGGCCGCACGGTTGGCCAGGGGAGGGGAACTCTTCGTGTTGGAGATGGGCGAGCAGATCAGCGTGGTGGAGATGGCGCGCAATCTGATTCGTCTGTCCGGATTGGTTCCCGACAAAGACATTCCCTTGACCTATCTCGGTTGCAGGCCGGGCGAGAAACTGACGGAAGAACTGGTCGCCGGCCACGAAACGGTGGAGTCGACTGCGGTTCAGAAAGTCCTCTGCATCCGGCCGGACTCCGCGCGTAATTTCGCTCAGTTGTCAGGGCTCGTGGCCAGACTGGAGGAGTCTGCTGCGGAGGGCAATGTGCCGAAGGTGCTGGCACTCCTCTGCGCTATCCTTCCCACCTATTGCCCCGCCGGTACATTGTTGAGCCAGGAGCGGGCAGGCGAGACCGATGGTCTCCTATCCGAAGACTCAGCGCAGTCTCCCCCTGGCATTGAAACAGTTGCCGGTCTTGCGCCGGCCGCTCCGCACAGGCGGAAATGATGCATCGCCACCGTTCTCTGCCGGAGACTCCGGCCGCACGGCTCATCCTCACACTCTCTCGCTCCGTTCCGGTCCGGCCTGCCTTGTGAAGATCCGTCGCCGTTCATGTGCGCTCAGTCTCGGTCTGGTCCTGTGGCTCTTGCTGAACGGGACTGCCCTGGCCTCCAGTAATGTGCCGCTGCACCACTGGAGTTATGACGCCATTGAGCGCTTGATCGGATTGGGTGTGATCGACCGCGCGTTGATCGGCGCGAAGCCGTTCAGCCGCGTGCAGGCGGCCCAGTATGTGGCGCGGGCGGTGGAGCGGATCCGTGCGGATCAGGTCGAGTCGGACGGTCGGGAGGCCATTGCCGAACCGCTCCTGGAGCGATTGCTCGCGGAGTTCCGTCCGGAACTCATTCGTCTGGGTACCCTCCGTGCGCGCCCCGACGATAAAACCGGCGCCTTGCGGTTCGGTGCCCGTGTGACGTCGGAGGTCGATGCCTCATCGATCGGCGGCGGCCAGACCGTGCGGTTTCGCGAAAATCGAGGCGGGGAATATTCGGTGAACGGCGTGCAGAATCAAACCGATGTGCGCGCATGGGCGGAGGTGAGCGACTGGGCCGCCGTCATGGTGCAGCCGAAGTTCATCAGCAATCGCCATCTCTTGGGCTTGGGTGCGACGAACAACAGCGAAAATTTCTACCTCCGCGAGTTCAGCCTCAAATTGAGTTATGCCAATGTCGCGCTGGAGGTGGGGCGGGGGACGCAGTGGTGGGGGCCCGGTTATCACGGGTCGTTGTTGCTGACCGATCACGCGTTCCCGATGGACATGATCAAACTCGGAACGGAACGCCCGTTTCAGTTACCGGGATTTCTCAGCGGGCTCGGGGATTGGAAGGTCAATGCGTTTTTGGGCCGGTTGGAGGAGAATCGGGATTTCCCGCGCGCGAAACTGTTCGGGCTGCGGCTCAGTTACCTGCCGGCGTCCTGGCTGGAGTTCGGACTCACCCGTCTGACGCAGTTCGGCGGCCGCGGGCGCGATCAGTCATTCCCCGGAGTGGTGTTCGATGCCTATATCTCGGAGCCCAATCAAACCGGCAATCGGGATGTGAATGAGCAGGCGATGGCCGATTTCCGGCTCCGGATTCCTTCGATTCCCTATCTGATTCCCTTTCCGGCCGGGCTGCAGCTCTACGGCGAGGCTGGAACGGAGGACAAATGGTCGCAACTTCCCGTTCCGAGCCGCACCGCCTTTCTCGGCGGCCTCTATATTCCACAGGTGTTCCAGGGGGATACGCTGGATTTGCGTATCGAATATGCCGACACCGATTACGGCAGGCGCCGTCATCCCGAGCTACGGCAGGTCTGGTACAACAATTCGCCCTATACCAGCGGTATGCGGTACCGCGGGTTTCCGCTCGGGCACCATATGGGAACCGACGGAACAGATTTTTTTGTGCGTACCACTCGGTATCTGAGCGACACATTGCAGTTAGGCGCGAACTTCAACCTGCAGGAGAGGGATCGCGGGCAACCGGTTCATGAGAAGAAACGGGAGGCGGCCGTGGATCTCACTTGGTGGTGGTCGAACCGGACCCAGCTTACGGTGGGTTATACGTTTCAGCGTCTCAAGAATCCCGGGCAGGTTTCTCAGATTACCCCGTTTGTCGAAACCTTCGCCGCCGGCGTCGAAGCCCAGAACCATTTGTTCTGGACTTCTCTGGCCATGCAGTTTTAGGCTACCGGCTTGGCTGCTCGGCTATCGCCTGGCCGGAGGACGGCTCGATTATCTTCAGGCAGTGTCCACAGTCTGCCGAGACTCGGCCTCGTGCCGGAGGGATTAAGAAGTTATGGTCGTGAGTATGATCCCCCATCATCGTGCCACTCTCCCTGCGTGCCGGGTTGCTCTCTCCCATGCCTTGATTTGGATGTTGGTGTCGTCCTTCATCCTGCCGCCGTCGCTGTTGGCCCAGAATCTTCCGTCTCAAGCCGTGCCACCCGGCCTGATGCAGCAAGCGGCGCCTGGTACTCCCGGTAGTCTGTTCACGCCCGGCGGATTTAACGCTCCCGGGGCCGGGGGCGGTTTCGGGCAGGCCATCGTCACCAATCCCACCGCGTTGCAGCCGATTGTGCCGACCCAAACTCCTTGTCCGATTCCTCTCTCCTCCGATCTCAGTTCGAAAGGAACGGTTCCCAACTTGAACGACTATTGGCCCGTCGAGCCCAGCAGCCTGTTGCCCAGTTCGATCGAGCAGCGGATGAAGCAGGAACAGGAGGAGCGCGACCGCCGGCAGGAAAAGCTGCAAGCCGAGAAGGAAAAATCGAGTATCGAATATCAGGTTCAGGTCGAACGTGAGAAAAAAGGTGTCTCGCAGTTGCCGTTCGGGCAGGGAGTCGTCCCTAGTCTTCAACAGCCCGCCCCTCAAACTCAGGTCCAGCCGGGGAATCCGCCTGGAGGTCAACCTGGCGGGGCGCGTCCCCTGCCCGAAAAGAAGGCCTTTACGGCTGAATTGCTCCGTCAGCAGGACTTCAATGTTGAAGAGGCGTTCGCCGAGTTTTCCGTGTTGCACGGCGTGAAGAGCCGCGTGCGACAGTTCGGCTACGACTTTTTCGAAGCGCAGGCCAATACCTTTTCGCCGATTCAGGATGTTCCGGTCGGGCCGGACTTCATCGTCGGGCCGCAAGACTCGATTGCCGTCCACATTTGGAATGTGCCCGACCCGAGCTTCAATCGCAGTTTCATCGTGCCGGTCGAGCGTGACGGGATGATGGTGATCCCGCAGGTAGGGGCCATTCCTGTCGGCGGCCAGACGTTCTCACAGGTCGAGCAGATCGTGCGGTCCCGACTGAGCAATCTCCTGAAGCGATTCGAATTGCACGTGTCGATGGCGCGGATCCGGACGATCAAAGTGTATGTCGTCGGCGAAGTCATCCGTCCGGGTGCCTACGAAATCAGCGCGTTGGCCACCACATCGAATGCGCTCTATGCTGCCTGCGGCCCGGCCCGTTCGGGATCGTTGCGCCAGGTGAAGGTGATGCGCGAGGGAAAGACCGTCGCGGAATTGGACCTGTATGATTTTCTGCTGCGGGGAGACCGGCGTTTCGATCAGCGCTTGCAGTCGGGAGACGTCGTGTTGGTTCCGCCGCTCGGTCCGGTGGTGGCAGTCAGCGGATCGATCAAGCGCCCGGCGATTTACGAAGTGAAGCCCGGGGTGCGTTTGACGGAACTCCTGACTCTCGCCGGAGGTCTCACGCCGCTTTCCGACCGACAACGGTGTCATCTGTTCCGGCTTGATCCTGAACGGGGCCGGATTATGGTGGATGTGGATCTGGTCGGCGCGCTGGCGTCTCAAGGGCATGAAAAAAGCCGGCCCGGTGTGGCAGGAGGCGATCCGGTTCTGCTCGACGGGGACTATGTGCGCATCGGCATTCTCCCGACGCAAATTACCAATGTGGTGAGTCTTGTCGGGGCCGTGAAAAGCCCGGGACCCTACGAATACCGCCCCGGCATGAAGGTGAAGGATCTGTTGATTCACGATCAGCTCACGATGGATGCCTATGCCGATCGTGCCGAAATCGTGCGGACCGATCCGGTCACCTATCAAACCAAAGTAATTCAATTCAGCCCCCGGGCGCTGCTCGAAGGAAGCGAGGCTGACAATCACGTGCTCCAGCGGTTGGACCAGGTGGTGGTGGCCAGCCAACATCGTCCGCCCAATCTGGTGCTGGTTGAGGGGGAGCTGAAGAGACCGGGCTATTTCACGATCGAAATGGGTGAGCGATTGAGTTCGGTCTTGAAGCGTGCCGGCGGGGTGACGCCGAACGCGTTTCCCGCTGGACTGGTATTGTCGCGGGAGTCCGTCAAGCTCCGGCAACAGGCGGAGCTGGAGCGATTTGTGGCGTCAGAACGTCAACGGTTGACGGCGCAGGCGGCGGGAGGGGCGGCAGGAGCCTCCGGCCTGAGCACGGCCGCCGCGTTGTCCAGCGCCGGAGGGCTGGCTGAGCAGCAGGTGTTGTCCTTGCGCCTACAGCAATTGGAGGCGATCACCTCCCGCTTGGAGTTGGGGCGTGTGGTGATTCGGATGGACTCCATCGAGCAACTTGAGGGGACGGAAGACGATATCATTTTGGAAGCGCGGGATCGGATTCTGATGCCGACCCCATCACAAACGGTCAGTATCATCGGGTCGGTCAAGAATCCAAGCACGGTGGTCTATCGGCCGAACCTGGGATTGGATGACTACCTGCGGCAAGCCGGCGGACTGAGCGAAGATGCCAATAAGAAAGAGATGTATGTCATGCGGGCCAACGGAACCACCGACTCCGCGTACCTGGCGTTGAAGGAATTGCGCTCCGGAGATACGATCGTGGTGCCTCAAAAGATCGAGGCCCGGACACCGCAACTGGCCTTGTGGCAGACCGTGGCGAGCATTATCGGCAGCGTGGCCCTCACGGCCGCGGGTATCGCCGTGGTCGGTCGATGAGCCGGATGTGAGCAGATCATGAGCCGGTTGCTGGATCCTCTTCAGGCGGTCATGACTCCTTCGCGCGGTCATGGGGCGAATCTGTCGAGTCGCGACGGGGCCCTGTCGCAGGACGTCTTGTCGGTTGTCTCCCGGCGCCGGGGGCTGGTGGCGACGATCGTTGCGGCCTCGTTGATGAGCGCCTTCGCCATGAGCGCCCTTCTCCTTCCCAAAACGTATGAATCGACCGCAACCCTCCTGCCGCAGTTGGATTCGAAAGAAGGGGGGAGTCTCGCGGCTTTGTTGGCCACCACCGGAGCGGGCGGCATGGCGCAGAACCTCGGGGTGGGGCTGCCCAGCATGCCGACGACACCTACCGATGTCTTTGTGGCGATTCTCAAGTCGCGGGTGATGGCGGACGAGGCGATTGCCAAGTTCGGCCTGATGGAGGTCTACGACGAGCGGACGTTGCACGACACCCGTGTCGAGCTGGCAGAACGAGTTCGAGTGACCGTGTCCAAAGAAAAAGTCATCAAGGTGACCGTGGAAGATGCGGACCCTCAGCGGGCCGCCGACATCGCAGGTTTTTTCGTCAGTACCCTGGATCGCCTGAACCGCACCTTGAATGTGAGCAAGGCGAGCCACAACCGCGCGTTCATCGAGCGGCGCCTGGCGGAGACGCAAGCGGGATTGGTGAAAACCGAGGAAGCGTTACGGGACTTTCAGCGAAATAACAAAGCGGTGGCGGTCGAGGCGCAATCCAAAGCCATGATCGAGGCTGCGGCCATGATTCAGGGGCAGATCACCGGCTACGAGGTGCAACTCCAGGTGATGAGTGACTATCTCTCCCCGGACAATCCCGATCTCTCGCGGGTCCGTTCCAGTGTCGACGAGTTGAAGAAGCAGCTGGCCTTGCTGGAGTTCGGGAAAGGCGGTAAGGGCGCCTCGCTGGGAGAGCGGCTGCATCCGGCCATGGTGACGGTGCCGGATCTGGCCCTGCAATACGGGCGATTGTTGCGCGAGTTGAAGGTGCAGGAGACACTGTATGCACTGCTCACTTCGCAATATGAGCAGGCGAAGATTACCGAGGCTCGCGATACGCCCACGGTTCAGGTGCTGGACCCGCCCGTTCCCGCCGACAAGCAGATCAAGCCGCGCGTGATCTTCAATACCGCCGTGGCCGGTCTGTTGGGGGCGTGCATCGCGATCGTCCTAGCCTATGGACTGGAGGTGCGCGTCGGAAGGCTCGCCGGTCCGCCCCGTTGACCTCGCCGAAATTGACGATTTTTCAATCGCAATGGTAGAATCCGTGTGGTTTGTCTGCTAGAAGGCCGGCAGTCTCAGTCATACGTTACATTCACATTCACCAGAATAGGAGAGAGGGATGGCTGTTCCAGTCTCCCAGATGTATACAGTGACCAAGTACGTGTTGACCCAGAAACTCCGGGGGGTCAAACGGTATCCGCTCGTGCTCATGCTCGAGCCCCTGTTTCGTTGCAACCTCGCGTGCGCGGGGTGCGGCAAGATTCAATATCCGGATCATGTCCTGGATAAGCGGTTGACCCCGGCGCAATGTTGGGCTGCGGCCGACGAATGCGCGGCGCCCATCATCAGTATTCCGGGCGGTGAACCGTTGATCCATCCCGAGATGCCCGAGATCGTGCGGGGGCTCGTGGAGCGTCAGAAATACGTCTATCTGTGCACGAATGCGATTTTGATGGAACGGAAGCTCGATGAGTATCCCGCGTCCAAATATCTGACGTTCAGTGTGCACATGGACGGCCTGCGGGACTAACACGACCTGGCGGTCTGCCGGGACGGGGTCTACGATGTGGCGGTGAAGGCGATCAAGGCGGCGCTCAAGCGGGGGCATCGTGTCACGACCAACACGACGTTGTTCGACGACGCGAATCCGGAACGTGTCCGGAAGTTTTTCGATGAAATGATGGGGCTGGGCGTCGAAGGGATGATGATCTCGCCAGGATATAGCTATCAGAAGGCCCCGGATCAACAGCATTTTCTCAAGCGCAGTCGCACCACGGAATTGTTCGCTAAGATTCTGGGCAACCGGAAGCGCGGGTGGCAGTTCAATCAGTCGCCGCTGTTCCTGGAATTTCTGATGGGCAAGCGCGAGTATCAATGCACACCCTGGGGGAACCCGACGTACAACGTCTTCGGCTGGCAGCGCCCCTGTTATTTGCTCCAGGAGGGCTACGCGTCGAGCTTCCGGGAGTTGATGGAACAGACGAACTGGGATTCCTATGGCACCGGGCGCAACGAGAAGTGCGCGGATTGCATGGTCCATTGCGGGTATGAAGCTTCGGCGGTGGAAGATACGTTCGGGTCGTTCTCCGGCTTTGCCAAGACCGTGAAGATCACCCTGTTGCCGAATGCGCGCTAGCCGGGACGAAGAATATCGTGATTCCTGCAGCGGTGAAGCGGTTCGGTCGCTGAGCCGGCCGAACGCTTCACGCATCACCCTCTAGACGATAAGAGATACCTATGACCGACGCGAAGTACCATGCGCCGGAGACCGGCAGCCTTGAAGGGCGGGTCTTTCGGCCGGCCTCCTTCACGGAACTGGCAGAGGCGATCGAGCTGGCCTTCGATTACCGGGGAGATATCACCGTAGAATTGAAGTCGGGGGGGCGCGTGACGGGATATCTCTTCAATCGCACCGCGGCGGGTGAGCAACCCACCATTGAGATTTTTCCGGCGACCAGCAGCGGCACGCTGACGATTCCGTTTTCCGAGGTGGTGGCGATTGCCTTCACCGGTGAGGACACGGCCACCGGCAAGTCCTGGGAGGCCTGGATCGCAAAAAAAGAATCGGAGCGACGCAAGGATATCGATCGCGCGGCTGCGGACGCCAAATCCCGCGGCCACCTGTAAGCGTGTGCGTCGCTGACCCGCGGCTCATTTCCATTGTGTCTGACCAGCGCTCTCTTCCGCGCCAGTAGCCGCAATTCATCCTCGCGAGTCCTCCATTTCCATCGCTCGTCTCGTGAGTGCTCCCTCCGTTTGACTCCATCCATTTGTTGACAAAGGGGGGGGGCTATGCTAGAAGAGTCGGCCTCAAAATTGGGGCGAGTCCGTGTCGATGGGGCCTCTCGTAATCAGGCTCTGGGCGGGATGTTTGTGAGAGCGAAAACCGGTCCGGCACGGGTCATACGTATGCGACGGCGGAGAGCGATCAGCAGGAAAACCGCCTCGCGCGTCGCGGTCGTTTGGGGCCTGATTGCAACGCTGTGTGTGCCGTCGGTCCTGTTCGCGAGTCATGCCGCCGACCATCGATTTACCGTCGAAGGGTTTGTGTGCGGCAAAGACGGTCGGCCAGGCGCCAACGTTGAGGTGCTGGTCAAGGATACGCGGATTACGGTCGGTCAGACGGTGCCGACAGATGGTGACGGGTACTATAAAGTCACCCTGCACCTTCATAACGATAATGTTGGCGACCCGTTGTTGGTTGAAGCCGGCGGGGAGCAAAAGAATTTTAAGATCCAGTTCGATCCGAACGATCTGGAAACGGAACGCAAGCTTCGGGTTGATTTCGGTAGCGGGTGCGAGCGCGATCTTGGTCCTCCGCAGTGGTTGTTGTACGGGCTGGGGATCGCGGCTG
>CABVRO010000030.1 GCA_902500715.1 uncultured Nitrospira sp.
ATGGCGCGGATTGCTGTGAGCGACAACGGCGGCGGAATGAACCTGGATGTGCAATCACAAATGTTCGAGCCGTTTTTCTCAACGAAGGACACCCACGCCGGGCTGGGGCTGACATTGGTCTACGGGATCGTCCGGCAATACGGGGGAACGGTCGAGGTGCAGAGTCAGCCCGGGCAAGGGACGACGGTACGGGTCTACTTTCCCCTGGTCGAGCGGAACGGAGTGGTGCGGGATACGAGGGTGCTCAGCGGGGCGCTTTCAAAAGGGGCCGAGACCGTGTTGCTGGTGGAGGAAGATGAAATTACCCGAAAACTGGCGTCGTCGACGCTCCAGACCCATCGGTACCAGGTGTTGGAGGCGGGGTCTGCTGTCGAGGCGTTATTGGTGGCTCAGCAGCATCCCGGGCCGATTCATCTCACGGTCAGCCATCTCTCGATGCCGGAGATCAGTGGTCGGGAATTGGCCAAGCGGCTGGTCCTTCAACATCCCAAGATGAAGGCGTTGTTCGTGTCGGGTTTCTCGGACGACACGATCGCCAGTCATCGGGTCAACAAGAAGTATTTCCTGCAGCAGCCGTATCGCCAGCACGATCTGGCGGGAAAGATTCGTGAACTGCTGGACGTGTGAGTGGTCGAGTGCTCTCTAATAGCGCCAGGACGTGGTACGTCCGGGCGTGAAGAAGCGGACTTCCGGCCGTTTGAACAAGCCGATCAGAGCCATCCCCGCAATAAATCCGCCGATGTGGGCAAAGAACGCGACCCCGCCTCCCTGGGAACCGATGCTCGCGCCGCCGTTCAACAGCTGCACCACGAACCAGAACCCCAACACGATGCCGGCCGGCACATAGGTGGTGCCCACCACCGGGGCGAGCAGCAACACCCGGGCGTGGGGAAACAGCAGCAGATAAGCGCCCAGTATGCCGGAAATCGCTCCGCTCGCTCCCACCATCGGCACGGTGGATGTCGGGTCGGTCAGGGCGTGGCTCAAAGCCGCCAGGACGCCGCACACCACGTAGAACAGGATAAATCTGGCATGGCCCATGATGTCCTCAATGTTGTTGCCGAAGACCCAGAGGTACAACATGTTGCCGATCAAGTGCATCCAACTGCCGTGTAGGAACATGCTGGTCAGCATGGTCGCGAACGCAGGTACTGCCGCGACCTCGGGCGGGAGCATGGCGTGGCCGAAGACGACGGAGGGAATGGCGCCATATTGATACACAAAGGCTTCGCCGGGAGCCGGGGGCAGCGAACTCTGATAGAGGAACACGAGGCAGCAGGCGACGATGAAGGTGATGGTGACGACCGGTGTGTGTTCGGTCGGGTTATCGTCATTGAGGGGCAGCATGGCGATCCCTATCGGGGCGGCGCATTACCGCGCAGGTCGAGGAAGTCGGGGGTTGGAAGGGAGCGAGCCGTCGGCTTGCAACGGAATGGAGAAACCGGCCGCATGTGTATGACCTCCCCCACCGAACGAGGCGGCGATCGACCCCACATCGGTTCCCTCCTCGCGGGAGCGCATGCTGTAGTATCGTCGTCCGTTGCGGTCATGCCAGATGAGGCAGAATGGATGCGCGGCGGAGAGTCGCTCGCCGATCTGACTGGTGAGGACTGCGCTCTGAACCGCGGGCACAGTGGCCCCTTCGAACTGCATCAGGGTCGCGTGTGACGCCAATTTCGTGACCAATTCGTTTTCGTAACGGAGAATCGCCCGGCCTTCCCGCTCTAACTCCTGCTGCTCGAAGTTGCTCCAGAGTTGAAAATCGAACGGATACGAGGCCAGTGCGGCGCTGATCTCCCGGCTGTTCGGGAGCGCCCAGCTCCAGAGATCTTTATCCTGAATGTAGCGTAACAGCCAAGGCGCCGACTCATCATGAGTCCATTCCCATGCCAGCACCGCGCCGGACTTCTTCTGATCGAAGTAGGCATAGGGCAGATCGGCCAGTGTTTGCTCGGCGGTGATATGATGGTCCAGAACCACCAGGCTTGTTGCGTCCTTCGCGATGGCTTCCAGCGTCGGCCGGGCATAGCTGAAATCCACGATGACGATATGATGACCGGCCAGATTGGCCGGTGCGTCTTCGCCATGTTTGACCGGGCGATATTCTGCGTTGGGGTAGCGCCGCCAAATGGCCCAGGCGGCACCGAACCCATCCGCACATTCTGCGTGATAGAGAATCAGTGTGGGAGGAGAAGCGGCACGACTTCGCATGACGGCTGCGTTCATAGGCTCAGCACCATAGCATGTCCGTTCATGGAGACTAAAGAGCAATTTCGGGGGGCGTGCGATGCCGGTTGGTCCGGCCGGCATCGCACGGTGAGCCGGTTACGCCGTCGAGGGAAGCTGGTTGAGGTGGTTGATCAGTTGTCGAAGGCGTCCGGCATTCCGGCGGTTGAACGAGAAGGTCAATCGCGCGAGATCCTTCAGCCCCGGTTCATCGATTTCCTCGGGGAGCGACGGACGCTGCTCGAATGTCCCCTCCGTCAGCATATCGCTGAACTGTTGCTGCACGTCTTCAACCTGCGCCGCACTCAACGGGGTCTTGAGTCTGATGGCAAGCTGGCGGCCCACGAACCGGAGCGAGTGATAACGCCGGTAGAACGTGCGGATTTCCGTGACGGCATCTTCGACATTGTCGACGATGGTGAACAACGAGAGATCCTCCGCGTTGATCAGGCGTCGCTTCAGCAATTGATCGGTGATGAAGGAGTTCCAGTGATCCCAGTAGTCGCACCCGGGCGCCTGAAGGCAGACGATCGGTTTCGGGTCGCTCTTGCCGGTTTGCACGAGGGTCATGATCTCGAATCCCTCGTCATGGGTGCCGAATCCGCCGGGAAACAATGCAATCGCGTGGGATTCTTTTTGGAACATGAGTTTGCGGGTGAAGAAGTATTTAAACGTGACGAGCTTGGGGTCATCGGCAATGACGGCGTTGGCGCCTTGTTCGAACGGCAGCATGATATTCACGCCGAAACTATGCTCCCGGCCCGCGCCTTCCTGCGACGCTCGCATAATGCCGTCCGCGCCGCCGGTGATGGTCATGTAGCCTTCTTCCACCATTCGCCGGGCGAATTGAAAGGCCAGTTGGTAGTTGGGATCGTCGGCAGGTGTGCGAGCCGAGCCGAACACGCTGATTTTCAGGCGCTGCCGGTAGCCCTGAAACACTCGGAAGGCATGCCGCAGTTCTTTCAGCGCCCGATTGACGATTTTGAGGTCGAGGACATCCAGCTGCGATTCCGAGAGCCGGATCACACCCGCAAGAATTTCCTTCATGAGCGTCGCCTGGATGTCGTCGTCCGGACGGTCGAGCAGGGTGTTGAGTTGCGCGAGAATTTCGTCTTTGGTCGGGGTCGGCTTGGAGCGGGCAGCGGGGCTTTTCATGGATTGTCACCTAACGCACGGTAAACTCCGGACGCGTATCGTCGGAGAGAGCCTTCATGAAAATCATAACAAGCTGATGCGGATGAAGCAAAAGATTCATGGAACGGAGCTTAGGAGAGGCCGGAGGCACGCGGCAGATTTTGCAGCACCCAGGCGCGAATCTTCGATTCATCGGAGGAAGGCAGGGGGGCAAATTGGATGTCGACCCCGGGATAGGTCCCGAGCACACCCCGGTCTTCGTGGAATTCCGGCTCGTAACTGCTATTGAGAATGGTGCCGCGCACGGAGAAGCTTAAGTCTGTTCCCGGAAGCATAAACGAAAGGACGATACTCGTGCCCGGCAGCAGCAGCGTGCGACTCTCGATGAACGCGCCGACGTGGCTCAGTTGCCGGATCGTGGCGAGGTGTTTCGCTCCCTCACCCTCACCGTTCGTCACGCGGATGGAGGCAGGCAGGCAGGTCTCGCATCGTTTAGGGGCCAAAGCCAGGTCTCGCGCCGTCAGGATGCCGACCGGCTGGCCTTGTTTCGTGACGATCAATAGCGAGGCGCCGGTCGAGGCCATGACACTGGTGGCGTCGTCAAGGATCTGATCGCATTCGATGGAATGCACGGGCTTCGACATGATCGTGCGGACTTCCACGTCGTGCGGCTCCAGTCCCTGGGCGACGACCTTCATCACGATATCGGCGGAGGTCATGATGCCGAACGTGGTCTCACTATCTTTCACCAGCAGGCAGGGAATCCGCTCCCGGTCGAGGAGCAAGGCGGCTTCGCTGACAGAGACATCCCCGGGAACCTGTACCACGCCGGGTGTCATCATGTGGGCCACCATAGGGGTTGAGTAATGCGTCGGTTTGTCGCGGAGCATGGAGCCGGTTTTTGTCATCGGTTAAGCCTGTTTCTCGCCGTGAGAGGGGCTGACGTGTCGGCCCGGCGACCACCACGTCGAAAGGAAGTATACCAGATCGATTTGCCGGGTTAGGTTCCCCATCTTCCCTTGTCAACCAAGAGGTTAGGCGCTTAGACTGCACATGAACTATAGTCAGTATGGTTGCTTCAAAATATGCCAAACGCGATCTGATGCAAAGCGAATTCACACAACGTGCGAATGCCGTCCCCGCACATGGGTTGGGACTCTCGGTGGATGTCTATTCGCCCGATTTGTTGCACCTCGTCCGTTCATTGCGGGACGCAGGCCTGCAGCCCGGGTATCTGGAGGTCTTTAAGGCGACCACGTCAGCCATGCAGTGGGTGCGGCGGCAGCTGCCGGATATGAAGCTTCCATACCATGGCGAAGGCCTATGGGTCACGCAACCGGATTTCCCCCGCAGTTGCTCCGGGACGCAAGGGGTTGCGGAAGCCTGCGCGCAAATCCTCGCCTTGCGGAGTGCCTGGCTGAATCACGAATGTGCGACGAAGCAGATGGCAGGGTATTCTTTCGGAACCTACTTACCGCCGTTGTATACGGAATTGTCCGCCAGGATGACAGCCGAGAACCTGGCCTTTCTCCAGGGACAGGTGGATGAGCAGGCGCGCCGCCATGGGGCTGATCCCGCGCTCGTCCTCCTGGAAATGCCGCCGTTTACGTATTTTGGATGCGGCTCTCTCGCGATTCCCGCCTTCTTCCGGTCCGTGACCGACCGGGTGGCCTGCGGTCTGGTGTTGGATATCGGGCATCTCTGGACAGTGTATCGTTACACGGGAGCCTGGCGCCGTCAGACGCTGGGGGCCTTTGTCGCTGAATTTTTAGACGCTTTCCCGATGGAACGGGTGATCGAAATTCATGTCGCCGGCTTGGCCGAGTTCACGGCGCAGGGTACAGCTCAACACACGGTCGCTGCTGAGGCACCCTATTGGATCGATGCCCATGGCGCCCCCATTCCGGAAGTCCTGTTCGATCTGCTGGCTCAGGTGTTGGTACATCCCCGTTTGACCTGTTTGAAAGGCGTGGCGTTGGAGGTCGATACGAAGCCGGTCGCCACCATCGTCATAGAGTTCCGCCGGTTTTGTGACCGATTTGAATCAATGGTCACCAGCGTGGTGCAGGCCGGCGTCGCTCACTCGCTGACGCGATCAGCGGTGGATGAACGCAGTGGAACACGTCAGCTTCTGACGATGGATGAGCAGGCCGCACTGCGCGAGCAGTACCGTGCCTATGTCCAATTTGTTGCAACCGAGCAGCCTCTGCCGATGTCGGAACACCTGTCTCTGCTCGGCGGCTCGCTCGATGACCTCAATCGGTATCGTGGAATCTATCTGCCCCACGAGGTGCTGCATTGGGGCGGTGAGTTGCACGATATGTTTCCGCGGACCTGCAGCCGACTCGCAACGGCCCATCTCCCGTTGGAGCGGTTCGTTTCGTTCTGGTTCAGCCGGCCGAGGACTGACGAGCAAGATTATGATTTTTTCCTGCTGAAGATCGAACGGTTCGTCGAATTCGTCGCGCATGACTGTCCCTCGGCGGCTGTGACCGTGAAGGAAGAGGCTGAGGAACTGCGGGCGGCCTATCGCGCGGCGAACGAGCCGACGGAATCGGTTGAGGTGCGCGCATGAGTTTCTGGGCGAATCTGCCACAACCTATTCTCGGATTGGCGCCGATGGATGGAGTGACCGATGCCGCCTTCCGGCGTGTGGTGGCCTCGCAAGGGCGACCGGACATCACCTTCACCGAGTTCACTAACGTCAATGAGATTTGTCGTGGACCGGACCATCTGCTGGAGTCGTTGATCTACAGCGAGGCGGAACGGCCGATTGTTGCGCAGTTGTATGGCAAGGATCCCGATCAGTTTTATCGCGCCGCGCAGGTAGTCTGCGAACTGGGGTTCGACGGGCTCGATATCAATATGGGCTGCCCTTCGAAGAGTGTCGCGGCATCAGGATCCGGCGCAGCGTTGATCAAGACGCCCGATCTGGCCCACGCCATCTTGCGGGCCGCCCGTCAGGGTTTGGAAGATTGGGCCGCCGGTCAGTCGATCCACAGCCAGGGATTTAAACCCTCGCGCATCGAATTTATTCATACGCTGAACCATCGCCGTTCAGGTGTGCCGGTCGTGCCGCGTCGGCTCCTACCGCTGTCCATCAAAACGCGACTGGGGTTTGATTGTGTGGTGGTTGAGCGTTGGGTCGAACATTTACTGGAGGCCCGTCCCGAGGCCATCACCGTGCACGGCCGGACGCTGCAGCAGATGTACCGGGGGGCGGCTGACTGGTCGGCCATTGCAGAAGCCGCCAAGCTGGCCCGTGGTACCGGCACGCTGATGCTGGGAAACGGCGACCTCACTACATTAGTCGATGCGATTCGACGGGTGGCCGAGAGTCACGTGCAGGGCGTGTTGGTCGGGCGCGGCACGTTGGGCTCGCCCTGGTTCTTTCGTGAAAAGGAAGAGGCGAGGCGGGCGTTCAGCGAGCGGGGGGACCTGTCCGCCGTGCCCGCCACCGCGTGGGAACCGCAGGTCTCGGTAGGCCATCGCATGCAGGTCATGCTCGATCACGCCAGGCAGTATGAAGCGATTGCCGGGCTGGAACGGTTCCGATCCATTCGAAAACATCTAGGCTGGTACTGCAAGGGATTTCCTCATGCCGCGGCGATGCGGGGCAAGATGTTCGGAGCGTCCAACGTGCAGGATGTCGAATGCATCGTGGCGGAGTTTTGCCAGGAGCTGATGCAGACAGAGCGCGACGCGTCTGCCTCTGCTCCGTTTGCAGCACATACCTCTTCCGTCTCCGCCGTGTAGCCCATGCGATTGATTCTCGCCTCTACCTCGCCGAGACGGCAGGAATTGTTGACCCTCCTGGGGGTGCCCTTCGACGTTGTGGCCCCGCCGTTTGTCGAACAGGTGGTGCCGAATAGGTCCGCCGAGCAGCAGGCGGTAGAATTCGCGGCAGGCAAGGCCAAATCCTGCTTCGAGCTCTGTCCCGATGCACTTATCCTCGGCAGCGACACCCTGATCGGCCTTGGCTCAGAGGTGCTGGGGAAGCCGGCCGACTTGGCCGATGCTGAATCCATGCTCAGGCGTATGGCGGGACAGATGCACAAGATTTTTACTGCCGTTGCGCTCGCGGGACCGGGGCATGAACGTGGCGAGGTTCAGGTCGCCACAGTATCCGTCGCGATGAAACCATTGAATGAAGAGGCCTTGGCCGCCTACCTGCGGACAGCAGACAGTCTGGGGAAGGCCGGCGCCTATTCTATTCAGGGTGGTGGTGCCGGGCTGATTGAGCGGATCGAAGGCGATTACACGGCAGCCGTGGGTTTGCCGCTTCGCACCGTCGCCGACATGTTGCGCCGACGCGGGATGCCCTGTCCGGTCGATGTCGATCAACTCTATGTTCGCAAGCCCTATCCCAACTGGGCTCGATTTCACTCATAGCGTGCTTCCTGTTCAGCGGTGAGATTGAAAAGGCCTTCGCAATCCTTTTACAATGCGCCCTTGTTCAGTGACGCGTCAGGGAGGTACTCATGCGCACTCATCATGGCAGTGCTCGTCGGCATCGTTGGTCCCATGGAGTCATCGGGCTTGTAGTCGGAGCAATGGTGGCGGTCGGCGGTCCCGCGTGGGCGATCGACGTCAAGTTGTCCCCCGAAGAGGCGAAGAAAGCCCTGGAAGCCGGGCGGGCGCCGATGGAAAAGGCTAATTCCCCGGAGGATGTGAAGAAGGTGTTGCAGCAGGCCTCGCTGGTCACGCGGGTGGGCGCGGATCCCGAGAAGGATCAATGCGGCGCGAGCGCCATCTTGCGCACCAAGCGGTATCGGCTGGAAGCGTTCGGCCGACAGGAAGCAGCGGAATCGAAGAAGCAGAAGAAAGACGTGCGCATGCCCGAGGAGTTCATCCAGAAAGTCGTGGACATGCCGAACATGGAAGTGGAAGTACAGCTCTGCGGAGACGACGAGTATTTCGCGGAGAAGGCGGACATCGTGTTCCAGCAAAAGGGAAAGAATATCCGTCCGGTGGACATCAGCCCGGCTGACCGGGGCAGAAAAAACGATGGTGCCGGCCCGGCCTACCGGTCGCGCTTCACGGCCCGGTTCGGATACGAGTCGTTTGATCCCAACGCCAAGACCACGGTCGTTGTGACCTTGCAGGACGGGCAGACGATGCAGTTCGATGCCGATTTTTCACAGGTGAAATAGATGGCTCGCTCCGGTGCGGGCATCGCGCCCGCGCCGGAATCGACTGTGCTCCCGCCCGTGTTTCTCTGCCGCTGTCTCACTCCATATTCTGCCCAGTGCCTGTTCCGGAACATCCAGGTTGAGTCGCCTTGTCGTGGGCATGCATAATGGCCGACATGGACAGGGACGATCTGCTTTCCCTCTATCGTCAGATGTTGCTGATTCGCCGGTTTGAAGAAAAATCGGCGGAGATGTATGCGCTAGCCAAGATCGCCGGGTTTCTCCATCTCTATATCGGCGAAGAGGCGGTTGCCGTCGGGGCGATCGCGGCGCTGCGGCCGGACGATTATGCGATCAGCGCCTATCGCGACCATGGATATTGTTTGGCCCGTGGCTCTGATCCCGGTAAGGTGATGGCCGAACTCTTCGGCAAAGCGACCGGGTTGTGCCAGGGCAAGGGCGGCTCCATGCATCTGGTGGATCTCCCGAATCGGTTCATGGGCGGATACGCCATCGTCGGCGGGCACATTCCGCTGGCGACCGGGCTGGCTTTCGCCACGAAATATCAGAAGCAAGACCTCGTGACCGTCTGTTTCTTCGGCGAAGGCGCCGTTCCGAGCGGCCAGGCGCATGAAGCCTTCAATCTGGCGGCCTTGTGGAAGCTCCCCGTGATCTTCATCTGTGAAAATAATCGATATGGGATGGGTACTCCTGTGCATCGGGCGGTGGCGTTGTACGAAAACGTGGCGGAGGCGGCGCGTTCCTACGGCATCATGGCCGAGCGTGTGGACGGCATGGATGTGCTCGCGGTGCGGGCACTGATGCGGACGGTCGTGGATCAGGTTCGCGCCGGGCATGGCCCGTTTTTCATCGAGGCGATGACCTATCGGTTCATGGGCCATTCGATGGCCGATCCCTCGCATGGGCATTACCGGAGCAAGGACGAAGTCGAGGAACATCGCAAGCGAGACCCGCTGGTGCTGCTGAAGCAGCAGATCCTGGACCAGGCGCTCTGTGCGGAAGCCGACTTCAAACCCCTTGAGCAGGAGGTCGGGGAGATCGTGGCCGCTGCGGTGAAATTCGCCGATGAGAGCCCGTTTCCCGAGCCATCGGCCTTGCACCGCGATGTGATGGTGGAGGACTAGCATCACGATGCTGTTGTCTTACCGGGAAGCCCTCAATCAGGCCATGCGGGAAGAAATGCGCCGCGACCCGCGCATCTTTTTGATCGGTGAAGAGGTGGGTTATTACCAGGGCGCGTTCAAGGTGACCAAGGGGTTCGTCGAAGAGTTCGGCCCGCAGCGGGTGGTCGATACGCCGATTACCGAAGCGGGCTTCACCGGCTTGGCCATCGGGGCGGCTATGGCGGGCTTGCAGCCGATCGTCGAGTTGATGACCATGAATTTCGGCATCGTGGCGTTGGATCAGATCGTCAACAACGCCGCCAAGATCCGCTACATGTCGGGTGGCCAACTATCTGTTCCCATCGTGATTCGTGGCCCCGGCAGTGCAGCGCATCAACTGGGGGCGCAACATTCGCAAAGCCTCGAAGCCTGGTTTTGCCATGTGCCGGGTTTGAAGGTCGTCGCGCCGTCGACGCCTCGGGATGCGAAGGGGTTGCTGAAGAGCGCGATCCGCGACCAGAATCCCGTGATTTTTATCGAGGCGCAATTGCTCTACGGTACGAAGGGCGAAGTGACGGAAGGGGAGTACACGATTCCGCTCGGTCAGGCCGAGGTGAAGCGGGCGGGGGCGGATGTGACCGTCGTGGCCTATTCCAAGATGTTGCTGGTGGCGCTGGAGGCAGCGGATCAGCTGAGTCGTGAAGGGCTCGATGTCGAGGTGATCGACCCGCGTACGCTCAAGCCCTTGGACCTCGACACGATCGTCACCTCGGTCAAAAAGACCGGGCGCCTGGTGATTGTCGAAGAAGGCTGGCGCTTCTGCGGACTGGGCGCGCAGATTGCCGACAGCATCTACACGGCGGCGTTCGATTACCTGGACGGCCCCATCGTTCGCGTGACCGGCGAGGAGGTGCCGATGCCGTATAGCCGTCCGCTGGAAGATGCCGCCATTCCGGATGTGCCGCGTGTGGTCGCTGCCGTTAAATCAGTCTGTGGTGCAGCATGAGGAGCGGTCGCCGTTTGGTCCGCGCCGGACTTCGAAGGTGGTCTGCATCCTGGAGGGGAATCCATGGCTAGTCGTGTGGTCATGCCCAAATTGACGGATACGATGGAAGAGGGGGTGCTGCTGGCCTGGAAGAAACGCGAAGGTGACCAGGTGCACGCGGGGGAAGTGATCGCGGAGATCGAAACCGACAAGGCCGTCATGGATCTGGAAGCCTTTGCTCCCGGCATCCTGCGCAAGATTCTCGTGCGAGATGGGGAAACCGTACAATCCGGCACGTTGATCGCGGTCATTGCCGAGGCTGATGAAGACATTGCGTCGGCCTTGTCGGACGGCGTGACGGCCGCGCCGTCGATCGGCAATGGCGCCAAAACCGGCGCCGCGCCGGGAGTACCCCCTGCTCCAACTGCAGCGGCGCGTCCGGAGGGTGCGCGTCCATTCGCCTCTCCGCGGGCGAAAGCCCTGGCCGCCGAACGGGGTATCGATTTGAGCGCCCTGATTGGCACTGGTCCGGGTGGGCGAATTGTCGAAGACGATGTGATTCAGGCCACCGCTCAGCCCGCGCAGGCATTGCCTGCCGGAACGGATCAGCCGTTGAACCAGATGCGAAAAGCCATCGCCAGGGCGACGGTGCAGAGCAAGGCGCCGGTCCCGCATTTTTATCTGACCGTCGAAATCGACATGGAGCAGGCGGAGCGGGTCCGCGATCAATTCAAGCAGAGCCGTCAGACCCATCCGTCCATCACCGATCTGCTCATCAAAGCATCGGCGCTGGCGTTGCGTCGGCACCCGGAGATCAATGTCTCCTTTGCCGGCGACGCCATCAGACGCTATGCGCAGATTGATATCGGGGTGGCCGTCGGTATGGAAGACGGTCTCATCACGCCGGTGATCCGAGACTGCGGGGCGAAAACGCTAACCGAGATTTCGACGGAGACCAAGTCGATGATCGAACGGGCCAGGCAGAAGCGCCTGCAGCCGAATGAATATACAGGGGCGACCTTTGCCATCTCCAATTTGGGCATGTTCGACGTGGATAACTTCATTGCCCTGCTCATGCCACCCCAGGCTGCTGCGATCGCCGTGGGCGCTATTCGGGATGTGCCGGTTGTGACGAAAGGAACCGTGACGGCCGGGCGGCGGATGAAGGTCACGTTGTCGTGCGATCATCGGGCGTTGGATGGCTTGATGGGTGCGCAGTTTCTAAAAGAGTTCAAACGTGTGTTGGAACATCCGCAGGAACTGGTGGCTCCGGTGGTAAAACCATGAGCTTCATTCACATCGACCCCCGGCCGACTGCTGAAGAAAATCAGCCATCAGCTCCACAATCCCGCCGACTGCCGTCCTGGTTCAAGGTGAAGCTTCAGACCGGTCCGGATTATCACGACATTCGCAAGACCATGGATCGGCTCAACCTCCACACGATTTGTGAAGAGGCGCGCTGTCCGAACATGTGGGAATGTTGGAACGCCCGCACCGCGACCTTTCTGATTCTTGGCGACATCTGCACGAGGCGCTGTCACTACTGCTCGGTCGCCACCGGTCGGCCGCATGAGGTGGATCGCGAAGAGCCGTTACGGGTCGCGGAAGCGGTCCAGGCCCTCAACCTGAGACATGCCGTGATTACGTCGGTGAACCGCGATGAACTGGCAGACGGCGGTGCGTCGGTCTTCGCGGAGACGATTGGCCACATCCGGCGATTGATTCCCAGCTGCACGATCGAGGTGCTCATTCCGGACTTTGAAGGAAACGAAGCGGCACTTGCCCTGGTCGCAGTTGAGAAGCCGGACATCCTGAATCACAACATCGAAACGGTGCGGCGATTGTTTCCGTCGATCCGGCCGCAGGGGAAATATCAGCGGTCGATTGAATTGCTGGACCGGGCCAAGCAGATGGGCATGACAACCAAGTCGGGATTAATCGTCGGCATGGGCGAAACGACGGATGAGGCGCGCGAAGTCATGCGTGATCTGCGTTCGGTTGAATGCGACATCATGACCATCGGCCAGTACCTGCAACCGACCAAAGAGCATCTCCCCGTGGCGCGCTTTTACCACCCCGACGAATTCCAAACCCTGAAAGAGGAAGGCCTCGCCCTCGGGTTCCGCCACGTCGAATCGGGGCCGCTGGTCCGAAGTTCCTACCACGCGGAACAGCAGGTGGCGGGAAGTTGAAAATGGCCTCCGCCGTCGTCCTCGCATAGCTCAAGGCCTCAACGTACGACTTACTTGTACGCCTGGCCTTTCGTTCGTTGCAGCCTAGCCGGGCGACCGTTTTGAACATCCTGCCCAGTGCCAAGCATCCACTCATACGCCATTCGCTAGAAGCCATAGGCTCTTAGCAAAGCCGCTTGCCTACTCATAATGCAGCGCTTCGATGGGATTCATCCGCGAGGCCTTGTTGGCCGGGTAGAGGCCGAAGAAAATGCCCACGGCGAGAGAGAAGAGGAAGGCCACGGCCACTGCTTGCGACGAGATGATCGTGGGCCAGCCGATGAGGCGAGTGAGGAGCCGCGCGCCGGCGATCCCGAATAGTACCCCGGCCACTCCACCGATCGCCGTGAGGATGATCGCTTCGACCAGGAACTGCAGCAGAATGTGGGCGCGTTTGGCACCCACCGCCATGCGGATGCCGATTTCCCTGGTTCGCTCCGTCACCGAGACCAATAGGATGTTCATGATCCCGATTCCGCCGACGATCAGCGAGATGGAGGCAATGCTCAGCAGCATCACCATCATGGTCCGGCTGGCTCCGGCCACGGTCTTGGCGACATCCTCCATGGTGCGGATCGTAAAGTCGTTCTCTTCGGCCGGGTGAATCCGGTGCCGTGCGCGCAGGAGTTCTTTAATCTCCTCCACGGCAGCCGGGATGCTGTAGCGGTGCTGGGTGGCGACCATGATGATGCCGACGGCCCCGAGGAACTTTGTTCCGAGGACTTTTCGCTCAGCGGTCGTGAACGGCAGGACGACGATGTCGTCCTGGTCCTGTCCGGAGAGGGATTGGCCCTTGGAGGAAAGAATGCCGATCACACGCAGCGGCACATTCTTGACCCGGATCTGCGCCCCGATGACTTCCTCTCCGCGCTCGAACAGGTTGTCCGCGACGGTTTTCCCGAGCACCACGACTTTGGCGGCGGCGTCTTCATCCGCCTGGGTAAAGAAATTGCCGTCGGCCACAGGCCAGTTGCGAAGATCCGGGAAGGCGGTGGTGGTGCCGAGCGCGATGGTGTTCCAATTTTTATGTTCGTGGACCACTTGGAGGACCGATCGAGAGGCATAGGTGACGAGGCTGATGTCGCCGATACGTTTTTCGATGTCGCGCGCATCGTCCACGGTGAGCGTCGAGACCGAGCCGAGTCCGCCGCGCACGCCGCCCGTCGTGGTGGCGCCGGGGATGATAATGAGCACGTTGGTGCCGAGGCTGGCGATCTCACGCTGGACCGAGGCGGTCGCGCCCTGTCCGAGACTCACCATGCCGACGACGGCGCCGACGCCGATGACAATGCCGAGCATGGTCAATCCTGCGCGGAGCGGATTACGCCGCAGCGCACGCAGGGCGGATTGAATGGTCAGCCAGAGAAAACTCATGCTACGTCGCTCACCGCATCTTCGGTCCAAACTCAAAACCCGGCGGGAGTTTTTCCTGGGCGCTGTCTTCTGCCGTTGCGATGCCCGCAATCGCGGCATCGCCTTCGTGCACCTCGCCGCTCGTGATTTCCGTGAATAACGAGTCGGCAATACCCGTGCTGATCGGTGCCGCCCGCACGCGACCTGTTGGCTCCAGGATCCAGAGCTGCGCCGTCTTGCGATCCACCGGTACGCCGGGCATCCGGAACCGTAAGGCCGCGTTGGGGGCGCGGAGCGCTTCCTCGTTGCGCGCCGTGACGATGGTGATGTTGGCCGTCATGCCGGGCTTGAGCTTCAATTCTGAGTTTTCGACGGAGACGATCACGTCGTAGGTGACGACATTCTGGATGCTGACCGGGGCGTTCCTCACCTGTGTCACGACCCCGTGAAAAAACTCACGCGGGTATGCATCCACACGAAAGTCGGCTGAGGTGCCCTCGCTGACGCCGCCGATATCCGATTCGCTGACATTGGCGATGACCTGCATGCGGGTGAGGTCCTGCGCGATCACGAAGAGGGTCGGAGTTTGAAAGCTGGCGACGACCGTCTGCCCTTCCTCCACGCTGCGGGAGACGACGGTGCCGTTGACCGGCGAAATAATGGTGGTGTAACCCAAATCCAATTCCGCAGACGACAGGGTGGCCTTGGCTTGGTCGACCTGTGCCTGAGACAGATCCACCTGTGCTTCGGCATCGCGATAGTTGGTTCTCGACAGATCCAGATCCGACTGGGAGACGAACTGCTGTGCCCGCAGTGCGGCGATGCGTTCCAGTTCGAGTGTTCTCTGCGCGAGCATGTTCCGTGCTTTGGCCAATGTGGCTTTGGCACTTTTGAGGGCGGCTTTGGCCTGACTGACCTTGGCTTGATAGGGTTTCTGGTCGATGGAGGCGAGGACCTGACCTTCCCGTACGATGGAGTTAAAGTCGGCGTAGATTTTCGCGATCTTTCCGGAGACCTGACTGCCGACCTGCACGGAGATGACGGGGTTCACGGCTCCCGTGGCCGTGACCAGTGAGGTGATCGGGCCGCGATCGACGGGGAGGGTCTGATAGTGACCGGCAACCGGGTCATTGGACCGCCAATGCCACAATCCGAGAGCCAGGATCGCCAGAAGTCCCACCGCCGCGAGGAGAAGCGGTATCCGCCGCTTTCTGCCGGGATGGGGACCGGCGCCGACTCGGACAGGCACCTGATCATGGCCCTGACCTTGCACTACCGGAACAGGAACCAGCACGACTGGAGCCGGGCGGGTGGTCTGCCGCGGGTCTTGTTCCGAGTGATCTGACTCCATAGAAGACCTCCCGTTTCGCCAGGGAAGACGCAAGAGAAGTGCCGATACGGGATGGGTGTACAACCCGATGAAGTGGCGTGCTCGCCTAATAGATTGAACGGCTCGAAGATTGATCTGTGAGTGACGTTGGGGCATTTCGCGACAGTAGGCGGCAATGATCTGCGGCAGGACGCCCCTTGACCGCTCGGGAGTAAGCCGATTAGGCTGTGCGCGCAGTCGCTAGAGAGCTGGTCCGATGAGAGAAGTACGTGAGGGAGCTGTATGACTGAGGAATGGGGCGCGGTCTTGGTGGTCGACGATGATGCCGACATGCGCAGCCTGCTGTGCGATGTCTTGCAGGGTCGCGGGCATCAATGCACGGGTGTCGGCAGTGGTGACGACGCGCTTCAGCGGCTGAGTGAGGAAGATTATGCCGTGGTCCTGACCGACCTTCGCATGAAAGGCATGTTGGGCACGGAGCTGTTGGCGGAGGTGAAACACCGGTATCCCGATATCGGCGTGATCCTGATGACTGCCTTCGGATCCGTGGAGACGGCGGTCGAGGCGATCCGGCATGGCGCCAGCGACTATCTGACCAAACCGGTGAAAACCGAGGAGTTGGTACGGGTGGTCGAGCGTGCGATCCGGGAAGCGGCGCTCCGGCGCGAAGTCAGCCGGCTACGGAAAGAGGTGCACAAGGAGTACAGCTTTCATCAGATTCTCGGCAAGAGCAAACCGATGCAGGCGGTCTTCGATCTGATTCGACGCGTGGCCGACAGTCCCACCAACGTGTTGATCACGGGAGAGAGCGGAACGGGAAAAGAACTGGTCGCCAAGGCCATTCATTACAACAGCGACCGGCGGGATGCGCCGTTTGTCCCGGTGAACTGCGCCGCGATCCCGGAACAATTGCTGGAAAGTGAACTCTTCGGGCACATGCGCGGCTCGTTTACAGACGCCAAAATGGACAAGCGCGGACTCTTTGAAGAGGCACAAAAAGGCACGTTGTTTCTGGATGAAATCAGCGAACTTCCGCTCATGCTCCAGGCAAAACTCCTGCGCGCAATTCAGGAACGGGAAATCCGCCGCGTGGGGGCGACCAAATCCATTCCCGTGGACGTGCGTATCATCGCCGCCACAAACTTGAACCTGGCCGAAGAAGTGAAGAATAAGCGATTCCGGGAAGATTTTTATTATCGCCTCAATGTGATCGAGTTGCGTCTTCCCCCGCTACGGGAACGCCGGGAGGATATTCCGATTCTCGTGGATGCCTTCCTGAAGAAGTGCGCCGATAGCAGAGGCAAGCAGGTCAAGGGCCTCAGCGAATCCGCCCTTGCCTTGCTGGCCGACTATGCCTGGCCGGGCAATGTGCGGGAGTTGGAGAACGTCATTGAGCGGGCCGTGACACTGAGTCATGGTGACATGATCGGCGCGGACGATTTGCCCGTTCAGGTGCAGGGTTCGCGGGGAGATCGCCGAATTCTCGATGAAGCGGCGGAACGCACCCTGCCGCTGCACGAAGTCGAAAAAGAGTACATCGTGAAAATTTTGGAGAAGACGGGCGGCAATAAGTATCAGGCTGCGCATGTCCTGGGTATCGATCGAAAAACCCTGTACCGGAAGCTAGCCGAAATCGAAAGCAAACCGCACTCAGACGCGTAGATTCACCGTCTCACCCTCGCGCTGGGAGCCATCGGCGTGCAACCCTTTCATCGGAAATCCCCGCTGTTCGAATACGGCTTTCCATTGTTGCTGACGGTCGGGATCTTTGTCCTGGATCTGTCGGCGCCTGCCGGGATTGACCTGTGGTTACTCTATGCGATTCCGATCGCTCTGACCGCAGCTTCCTCGTTCGGGCGAGCACCCCGTTATTGTATGGGGCTGGTGGCGTTGCTGGCGTTCATCGGCCCTCTTGCGTCCTCCGCCGGGTCTCTGCCGCGTTCCTCATGGCTCAATCGTCTGCTGGGTGTCGGGATCATGGGGGCCGTGGCTGCGCTGGTTGCCCGCCGTCGGTCTTCTTCTGCGAGCCCGGATGCGAGTCCAGGCCTGTCGTCCCAGGCGTTCACGACGGCGCGGGTAGAGCGGCAGCAACCGGAGGCAGGCGAGGTTTCGGACGCGGAAGCGCGGGCCCGGGCTGAAGCGGCGGTGGTCGGTGCGGTGGCCGGACAACGTCGTGCCGAAGCAGAACTGCATCAGGACAAACTTCGCTTCGAAGGCATCGTGCACTCGGCGATGGACGCGATCATTACCGTCGACGAAGCCCACAAGATCGTGCTGTTCAACCAGGCGGCCGAAAAGATGTTTCAGTGGGGCGCCGAGGAAGTGCTGGGGCGGCCGCTGGATCGACTGCTTCCCGAGCGTTTCCGTAGCACCCACCATGAGCATATCCGGGAGTTCGGCCGTTCCGGTATCACGACGCGCCAAATGGGCGCGTTGGGCATGGTGATGGGGATTCGGGCCAACGGAGAGGAATTCCCGATCGAAGCTGCGATCTCGCAGATCGGTGTGGAAGGGAGGCGGTATTATACCGTCATCCTTCGCGACATTACGGAACGCCGGCGGCTCGAGCAGGAATTAGCGGAACGCGAGGCCCTGTTGCGGGCGATTATTGAAACCGAGCCCGAATGTGTAAAGGTGCTCGATCTGGACGGCCACGTTCGAACCATCAACGCCGCAGGGCTGGCCATGATCGAGGCAACGAGTAGTGCAGACATCGTCGGGCGAGATGTGTGCCACCTGGCCACGGCCGAGTGTCGGTCGGTCTACCGTGACCTGATCGGCAAGGCCGGGCGGGGGGAAGCGGGGCGACTGGAGTTTCAGATGGTCGGTCTCCGGGGAACGCCGCGGTGGCTGGATACGCATATGGTGCCGCTGCGATCGGCCGACGGCACCATTACGGCGGTCCTGGGCGTGACTCGCGACATCACCGAGTGGAAGAAGGCTGAAACGCTCTTGCGCCAAAGCGAGGAGCGGTATCGACGGCTTTTGGCCGTATTGCCGGATGCCATCCTGGTCAATCGGGAGAACCGGATCATTTTTACTAACGAACAGGGGGTCCGGTTGTTCGGAGCCCGGTCGGGGAAGGAGCTGATCGGAAAGTCGCTGTACGAGCTGGCGCACCCCGACTATCACGACCTGATTCGTGAACGTATCCGGCATCTGCTGGGGTATGGCAATACGGTCCCTGAGCTGGAGGAGAAAATCGTCCGGTTGGACGGGGGCATTGTGGATGTGGCCGTGAGGGCGGCCCAGTTCCAGGACGCGGAGGGGGTCGGTATTCTTGTCGTCTTGCGGGATATATCGATGCGTAAAGCAGCCGAGCAGAAGTTGCGGGAGAGTGAAGAGCGGCTTCAAAGTTTATTGGGAGCGATGGAGGATGTGATCTGGTCGTCGTCGCTGGATTTGTCCAGGATGTTTTATGTCAGTCCGTCTGTGATGGACATCTATGGCCGCCCGTCCGACGCGTTTTTGGCCCGGCCCTCGTTATGGCTGGAAGTCGTTCATCCCGACGATTGCGTGATTGCGGAACAGGCGCGACAGACCCTCTCGACAATGGGGGAGTTCGATGTGGAGTATCGCATCGTCAGGCTTGACGGCGACCTGCGCTGGCTGCACGACCGCGGACGGGTCATCAAGGATGCCGAAGGCCGTCCGTTGCGCATCGACGGCATTGCCAGCGACATCACGGAGCGGAAGCGGCTGCAGGCGCAACTTCGTCGCACAGAGCGCGTGGCCGAACTGGGAACGGTGGCATCCGGCATGGCGCATGAAATCGGCACACCCATGAACGTCATTCTGGGCCGGGCCGAATATCTGATGGAGCGCACGAAGGAGGAGCCGGTCAGGAAGGGGCTCCAAACCATCGTCAGTCAGGTCGAACGAATTACGCGGGTGATGAATCAGTTGCTGGCGTTTGCCCGGCGACGTCCGGTCGAACACCGTGCCTTGGACTTGCGCCAGACCGTCGAGGACAACCTGGAAATTTTTCAGGAACGCCTGTCGCACAGCAACATCAGCGTGGAAACCTCGTTTGTCGACGCCTGCCCGTTGGTACATGCCGATGCCGATCAAATGAGCCAGGTTTTGATCAACCTGGTGATGAATGCGATCCATGCAATGCCCGGGGGAGGGGTTTTGAAGCTGGCACTGGCGCCGGACCGTGGCATGGTCCGGTTGACGGTGGCGGATACCGGGCACGGGATGCCCCGCGACGTGATTGCCAAGGTGTTCGACCCGTTTTTCACCACCAAAGAGTTCGGAAAGGGGACCGGCTTAGGGTTGACGGTGGTGAAGGGCATCATTGAGGAACACAGCGGAACGATTGAGGTGGAGAGCGAGCCTGGGCGGGGAACGACCTTCACCATTTGCCTGCCGATAGACAAGAGCTGATCGCGTATTGCCTGGAGCTTCTGGCTGGGATTGAACAGGTTTTGGACTGGTCGGACTCTTGTCTTCCCTTGTGCCATACGCTCCGCTCGTCCCGTTGTGGCGCTTCGGGGCAGAACAGGTGAACGGATGGGGTCTTTCTCGCCAGCGCCGCCTTGCCTCACTCCCTGTCTGGATAAGCATTCAGGTCGAGTTCTCGATCAAATGCAATCGGTTGCGCTATTCGGTGGCCCCTCGGCAGTGGCACGTGGTTTGCGTTTGCTCGTCGCCATGGGTATCTGTGCGGTAGGAGGGCAACGTGGAAGGTCGATCGCCGGCCGTGTTACTGGTGGTGGAAGACGATAAGGATATGCGCAGTTTGCTCTGCGATGAGTTGTGGGGAGAGGGGTATCAATTGCGCGAGGCCAGCAACGGGGACGAGGGATTGGCTGCGGTCATGCGAGCGGCTCCCGATCTGATCGTGACCGACTTGAAAATGCCGGCCGGCGGTTTCGACTATGTGCATCGATTGAGACTCTGTGTGCCCGGTTGTCCGATTATCGTCATGACTGCCTTTGGAGACGCCCAGACCAAGGACGAGGCAATGAAAAACGGGGCAACGGCCTACTTCGACAAGCCGGTCAGGCTGTCGGAACTGAAGGCGACGGTTAAGCAACTCCTGCAACATTCAGGCGGCCGGTCCAAGGAGGGACTGCTGTACTGAACAGTGGCGGTGGATACGCGTGTTCGCGAGGGCTTCCCCAAGGGGGGAGGGTTGTCTTCGTGGTTGAGGGCGTAGTACAAGTAGGGCCTCTACCGTGTAGAAAGGCCCCGCGTGGTTCCCACAGAAACGAGGAGTGATGAGATGGCCGGATCTCACTCACAGGTAACGCCCACGTCACCCTTCACCGATCCGATTCTGGCCGCTCGTCTGGAGGCTCTGAAGCAATTGGCTGAGGGGCTGACCGATCGTGTCGCTGTGATGGATCGGGACCTCAACGTGGTCTATGCAAACGAGGCAGCCTGGGGGGAGTCAGGGAAGCCGCCTGAGGGAACCAAGGTGGCTAAGTGTTATCAATCGTTCGTTCGAATGAAAGATCCATGCGGGGCCTGTCCTGCCGAGACTGTCTTTGCGACGGGTGAAGTGCTGACCGTTTCCTGTACGACGTCTGGAAATGGGACCGCTTGTGGTATGCGTCAGGCCTTCCCGCTCGTCTCGTCGACAGGAGAAGTGGCCTCGATCCTCGTTCTCTTTCACAAGCGATCTGAGGGGTTCGGTATTCCAGCGTCACTGTCGCAGCAAAGACTCGGCCGATCGAGTCCGGAACGGACCGAATCGAGACTGGGCGATCTGGTTGGCGCGAGTCCGGCCATGAATCAGCTGTTTGAAATGATCCGGTTGGTGGCCGACAGTTCGGCAACGGTGTTGATCCAGGGTGAAAGCGGCACGGGAAAGGAACTCGTGGCGCGAACTATTCACCAGAAGAGTTACCGTCGCGACAAGCCTTTTGTGGTGATCGATTGCGGGGCACTCCCGGAAACGTTACTGGAGAGTGAGCTGTTCGGTCATGTCAAAGGCGCCTTTACCGGAGCAGCCGGGTCGAAGCCCGGGCTGTTTGAAGAGGCGGACGGCGGCACGATCTTCCTGGATGAGATTGCCGATACCTCTCCGACCTTTCAGGCCAAACTTCTTCGAGTCTTACAAGAAGGCGAGATCAAGCGAGTCGGCGGGACGCAACCGGTCAAGGTCGATGTCCGTGTCATTTCTGCTACCAATAAGGATCTGACCGATCTGGTCAAGGCGAAGGCGTTTCGTCAGGACCTCTACTATCGGCTGGCCGTATTACCCGTTCATTTGCCGCCGTTACGTGACCGGAGAATGGACATTCCCCTGCTGGTCGAAAAATTTATTGCCGATTCCTGCCAGCGGCATCGGCAGGACTTGCGCCAGGTGAGCGAAGAGGCCATGTGTGCCTTGACCGCTGCGCCTTGGCCTGGGAATGTTCGTGAGCTGCAGCATTATATCGAGCGAGCCGTGGTAACCACGACCCATATGGAGCTGACCTGTGCGGATCTGGTCGAACTGGGGAGTCACCCTCAGGAGACCGACCTCAGGACGATCGGCCGGGGCGCGGCGCGACAGGCCGAGCGGGCTCGTATTCTTCAAGCGTTGCAGCAAACCTCCGGCAATAGGGTGCAAGCTGCCCGTGTGCTCAAAATCAGCCGAGCCAGTCTCTACAACAAGCTGCACGAATTCGGCATTCAGTAGCCCAGACAAGAGAGCCTGGTTTCAGTCCCTTACCTGCCCCTGTATCCATTCAATTCCTCTTCAGAATCAGTCCGATGGCTCTTCCTTTCGCAACTGCTGAGCGACAAGGCTGTCCCGTATTGCCCCAAAATCCACGATTTTGATGTCCAGCAATTTGGACATTCTAAGTAATTGTATTTTAAGTGTTCATTGCGGCATCGAAGTGTGTTGTCTAATCGTCTGGAAAACTGTGGCATTTCACGCCGGTTCAAAATTTCCTAAACGACTCTCTAAAGCCTTAAAAATGCAGAATATTTTAATCCAGCTAGGAGTGCCACTAGTGGGGCACATCAATTGCGAAGTGTGGCAATGCTGGTGAAGGTGCGGGTGATTAGGACCGGCCTCCGAATGACCTGCTCCCTCGAACTTTGAGGACATCCTTCACCAGCCCTTTTTCCTTTTGGGAGCGTTTCGTGGAGGGAAAAAGGAGAGGCCGGAGGAGCCGGGGTCCTGCCTGACGGAGGCCGGTCACACGACCACGTTTTTTAACCACTCCCGCGGAAGGGCGCGGGAATTATTAAGGAGGGAGGCCGACATATGAGGTCTTCAGTGCATGTGTCAAAACGCAGGCGCATCAGTCGCAAGGCGATGCGTAGCCTGCAGGCGGCGCTGCTATCGGGCAGCTTGCTCGCGGCGCCGTGGGTGTTTGCGGCGGGGCCGGGTGACCGGTCGCATGAGGGACATGCGACCCCAGTTGCCATGCCGGGTTGGACTCAGACCCTGAAGGGTCAGACCGTGGTGGAGAACGCCATGGAGGGTCGTGCCGGGAATGCAGAGAAGATGGAGATGCAGCACCATCGCTTGATGGAGAAGTTGGAGCAGCAGGCGCAGTCGGATGCGAAGGCGCAGCAGACCTCCGGTGCATTCAACGAAATGTCGATGATGCACCAGTATATGGGGCAGGACGGGAGCAGCTTCCTGTTGGCGTCCGATTCGTCGAAGGGCGAACCGGTGATGACGTCAGGGGGGAAATGTCCCGCCAACGCGCCGGTCAAGAAGTATGACGTGTCGATGATCAACATCGAAATCAGCTTGAACCGGTGGCTCGACTTCTATCCCGGGTACATGTATGTCCATACCGGGGATCTCGATAAGGTCCGTGCGGAAGAAGCCAAGAACAAAGAGGCGCGCGAGAAGGAAGGCTTCGATCCCGGTGCGGTGACGACCGGAAACCAGGGCGATGCCATTCAGCCGCTGGTGCTTCGTGCCAACCAGGGCGACTGCGTCAAGATGACGCTGCGCAATCAGATGGAGGGCGAGGACGGCAGCTTGGTGATCCAGGCCTCCAGCATGATTGTGAGCGCCACGGGCAAGCCTGCCACGACGACCAACCCGGATACGGTGGTGTCGCCGGGTAAGACGCAGGAGTTCGAATGGTACATCCATCCGCACATGCAGGAAGGTGTGCGGCAGTTCCACTCCTGGAGCCATGATCGCGAGTTGACGGTGCTGGGCCTCTTCGGCGCTTTCATCGTCGAACCGAAGGGCTCCAAGTACCTCGATCCGCTCGGCACGGGCGCCGCGCCCGATACGGCCAGCGGATGGCAGGTCATGATCGACAACGGATCGGGACCGGACTTCCGCGAGTTCGTGCTGTTCTATCACGAGATCGGGGACGAAGCGTTCCGTCCGCTGAACAAGAAGGGTGACTTCTTGCCGCAGCGCGATCCGCTGACCGATGCCTACCGCCCGGGTGGCCGCGCGATCAACTATCGCAGCGAGCCGTTCGGTATCGACCAGATGCATTTGCAACATGAATATTTCGGGTTCGAGGATGAATCGCTGGCCTACAGCGCCTACACCTTCGGCGACCCACCCACCACTGTCGCTCGCGGTTACCTCGGTGACCCGGTCAAGTGGCGTCTGGTGCATGGTGGATCCGAAGTATTTCACTCCCACCATCCGCACAGCGGAACGATCCGCTGGCAGCGGAGCCCGGGCACAGAGTTGAACACCCTCTGGGCGGCGGGACAGGATGGTCCGGTGAAGTATCCCGTCGTCCGAACGAAATCCGATCGGGTGGACGTGGAAGTCGTGGGTCCGTCCGAAGCGCTCGACCTGGAACCGGAATGCGGCGGCGGTGGCTGTCAGCACCTGGCCGGCGAATTCCTCTATCACTGCCACGTCGCGCACCACTATGTGGCGGGCATGTGGGGGTACGGCCGGTTCTACAATACGTTGCAGGTCGGCAATGCGCACACCGACACGATGCCGGATATGCGCGAATTGCCCGATCGGTTGGGCCGCATGAAGCAGGGTGTCTCGTCCGATAAGTTGATCGGCTCGACCGTCGACTGGTTCGGCAAGACCTTCAAGATCGTCGACAAGAGCCAGAAGACGAACTGGAAGTCCGATCCTGTGATCGTGAACATCAAGGATTGGGTCGAGATGTTCGTCCCGGCCCAGGGTCAACCGGGCCACACCAACGATGAGAAGGGCCAGATCATGGCCTACGATTCGACGGTGTGGGACTGGAAGTGGGACGGCAACATCGCCCGCGGCGAGCGGGAGAGCACCGCTCCGAATCCGAAGTATGCGTGGGCTGCGAAGTGGGATGACAGCACCAGACCGGCGATCCTGTTCGATCCGACGACAGGGAAAATGGCCTGGCCGTTGTTCAAGCCGCACTTCGGCAAGCGCGTGCCGTTCTCGGCGAACCACAGCGGTGCGCCATGGTTGGAGCCGATTCACCAGGATGCCAACGGTGAGCGGACCTCCGAACCGGCCATGCCGGGCGAACAGGGCCGTTGGAGCCTGTGCCCTGACAACGCCAATCGCAAGCATTACAATATCCACTTTGTCCGCATGCCGATCACCCTGGCCAAAAAGCAGGGGAAAGAGCCGGCCATGGTGGACAAGGACGGTCTGATCTACGTGCTTCACGAAGAAGAGCGTTTGACCAGGGCCAATGACGATCTCAAACTGCCCGCCGTCATCCGTGCCAACGTGTATGACTGCGTGGACCTGTTGTTGACCAGCGAATGGGACGACGACGATTACACGAACTTCCAGTCGTCCAAGATCAACATCCATCCTCACTTCTTCCAGTTCGACACCGGGAATTCGGACGGTGTGATCTCTGGAATGGAGTATGAGATGTCGGTTCGGCCGTTCACCATGTGGGGAAAGAAAACCAAGCATGGTTTGCCGGCACCGATGGTCGCGAAGCTCGCCGGCGAAGCCAAAGCGGGGGCGACATCCATTAAGTTCCAAATGGCTCCAGGCGCCTCGCCGTTCCACGTCAACACCGAGTTGATGGTCGGCATGGATTGCTTGGAGAAGGGCAACGATCCGGCGGCGTCACTGCCGCGGGATAAGAGCTGCCAGGAAGTGGCACGTGTGAAGGAGATCAAAGGCGATGTCATCACGTTCTTCAAGCCGCTGAAGCACAATCACCCGGCGGGCGATCTCGTGTCGCCGGAGTTCGTGCGGTATCGGTGGTGGGTGGACGTGGACATGGGAACGGTGTTCTGGCATGACCACGCGTTCGGCGCGACGACCTGGCCCCATGGCGGGTTCGGCGTGACGATCGTGGAGCCATTCGGATCCACCTATCATGATCCGAAGAACGGCAAGTTGGTGTATAGCGGTCCGATCGCGGACATTCACAGCAACGAGCCGATCGGTGCCGGTGTCAGCGGGAGCTTCCGTGAGTTGATGGTCTCCATCCACGACACGGTTCCGCACACCGTCAACGTCATCGAAGCCGGCAATCCTCCCGGACAGCCGATCGAAGTGGCGTTGGAAGCAGGAAAGACGGTGTCCTTCCAGATGCCGGACAAGATCCTGAATGCGCCGAACAAGTACATCAACGGCGGCACGCACACGACCGGTAGCGGTTTCAACTTCCGCGCGGCTCCGTTTGCACAACGCCTGTCCAACAATCCTGACACGTCCAAGCTGTTCAGCAGCGCGATCCACGGTGATCCGGGCACGCCGCTCCTGCGGGCGTACACGGGCGACACCATGGTGTTCCGTCTGTTGCACCAGCTGATGAACGAATCCCACGTCTGGACGATCGCCGGACATACCTTCCTCACGGAACGGTATGCGGCGGATGCCAATCGGAAGAACTCGATTCACGTCGGGATCGCCGAGCGGTATGACCTCGTCACCAAAGCGGGTGGATTCCAGGGTATGCCGGGCGACTACATCCACTTCAACGGCAGAACGTCGCACTTTGCCGAAGGAGGATGGGGTATCATCCGCGTGCTCGACAAAGAAGTGGCGGACTTGAAGCCGTTGCCCAGGGGGACCAATCCTCTCGGGATTCCGGCGACTCCCAATTCCGTCTGTCCGTCGGATGCTCCGGTGAAGAGCTTCAACGTCGTGGCGTTGGATCGCCCGATGAAGCTCAATCCGAAGGCCCCGGATGCGATCGAGGTGGACTTCGAGCGGAAGATCGAAATGACCATGCCGGAAGGCAAGATCTTCGCGCTGGAGGAAGAAGCCGCGACCGTGGCGGGCAACGTGATGCCGAATCCGCTCACGCTGCGCGCGAATCTGGGCGATTGCATCAAGGTGCAATTGAAGAACAAGATGAAGGCGAGCCGGGCGTCGTTCTTTGCGCCGGGCCTGGCCTTCGATCCGAAAGACAGCCAGGGCTTGAATGTCGGCAACAATGCCGGCGATCAGACCGTGGCTCCGGGCGAGAGCCGCACCTACACCTACTACGCGCATCCTGCAAACAAGGAAACGACGTCGTTGGTGTGGGACGGTGGCAACATCGTCGTCAATCCGCGTAACGGATTGTACGGCGCGATCGTCATCGGTCCGAAGGGATCGCAGTATCGTGATCCAGTCACCGGTGCCGATGTGTCGCAGAAGAACGTGTGGCGGGCCGACGTCATCGTCGATGCCAGCCTTCCTGAAAACGTCGGCAAGCGGAACTACCGTGACGTGGCCCTCTTCTTCCAAGATGAGGACAACATCATCGGAACCGCGTTCATGCCCTATGTGCAGAACGTGGCCGGTTTGACGTCGGTGAACTACCGCGCTGAACCGTACAAGTTCCGCGAAGAACAAGGCTGCTCGCTGGGCAAGATCTTCCAGCCCTGCGCGGTGGACAAGCCCGAAGATCCCGTCACGCCTCTGATCGAGGCGCATGCGGGCGATGCGATCCGTATTCACGTGATCGGGGCGAACAGTGAGCAAAACGGTATGTTCAGCGTCGAGGGCCACGAGTGGCCGATCGAACCGTACATGCCGGGTGCCGACATGATCAGCGTGGTGGAGTATGCCGGGTCTGAGATCCTCGATGTCTTCATCCGTGGCGGTGCGGGCGGACCGTATCGTCAGGTGGGTGACTTCGTGTGGTCGAATGCGCGGCTGCCCTACACGCAGTCCGGACAGTGGGGCTATCTGCGCGTGTTGCCGACCGGCGATGCGCGGATTCAGCCTCTGAGCGCCAGCGGATCGGGTGCACGTCAAGCCGAAGTGCAGCCTGATGCGCAAGCGATTCCCACGGCCATGAAGTAAGTAGGCCCGTCATGGCGTAACACCGGATGGGGGAGCTGCCTGTAGCACGCAGCTCCCCCATCTGTGTTTTTTGGTCGTGAGAGAGGAATTTGATGATTGGTTCCCTGTATGATTGACGAAATGTGTTCGTTGCACCAGGAACCAATCACAGAGGAGGCCGAACGTGACACTGAGTCCTATAGCAAAGCGTGAACAGCAGGATATGAAGCCGCATATTTTCCGTTGGGTTTTCGGGCTGGCTACCGTGGCCTTCGCAGCGACGCTTGCGAGTGCTCCGGTGTCGGCCTACGAAGAAGTCACCGTATCGGATGGCGGGACACTGACGGGGATCGTGAAGTTGGAGGGCGCAGTCCCGAAACCGAAAGGGTACAACCTCACCACCTTACCGGACCCGTTCTATTGCGGGCGCATTTCCGACGGGGAAGGCTGGCGAATTTTGCAACCGTTCAATGTCGGGCCGAAGGGGGAGTTTCGCGAAGTCGTCGTGTATCTGGAGGGGATTGAGAAGGGGAAACCGTTCGCTGAAAAAGAAGTGCCGCAAATTGAGGCGAAGGATTGCCTGTTCCTGCCGTTTACGACCGTCGTGCGGGACGATCAGTCGGTCACCGTCGTCAACATGGACCCCGTGATGCACGACATTCAGGCTTATGAAACATCGAATTTAGGTGCGCGCGTTCTGTTCAACGTGCCGCTCCCGATGAATCCGCAGCATCCGCGCAATTTCAAGGATCGCACCGAGGCCGGGATGTATCACAAACACATGGCCGGTCCGCCGATGAAGGAGTTGGTGAAACTCAGCAAAAACCGCCGGATCTTTGTCATGCAGTGCGGGTTCCATGCCTACATGGAGAGCTGGGGGGTGGCCATCACCAATCCCTACTTTGCCAAGACGGACGCACAGGGCCGGTTTACCATGACCGATGTGCCGCCGGGGACCTATAAGTTGGTCGTCTGGCATCCCTATATCAGGACGGCGACGGAACAAACCGTCACCATCGGTCCGAAGGGCGCCGTTGAGGCTACGATCGGGGTGCCGGCGCCGACCGGGCGGCTCTATGCCAACGAGGTCCTGGACCATGCGTATACCCGCTATAACGTGACCGAGGAAGCGAAGAAGGAAATCGATCCCCTGCTCCAAAAGCAGGCGCATTGAAAGAGGACGGAAGCTGTCAGCCATCAGCGGTCAGGCATTGATCGCAGGCTGACGGCTGATAGCTCTGAAAGCCGAGCGGCTATGACAGGAACCTTGAAAATCAACATTGTGACGGCAGCGGTGCTATTGATGAGCGTGCTGCCTCAGGGGCTTGTTCACGCCGACCATGAATTGCCGAAACCGCCGCCGCTCTGGTCTCCGCTCGATGAACTGGAACGGTTGGCGTTGATTGAGGTACCGGATGGAATGACCGAAGTGCCGGCCGGACCGTTCTTAATGGGAAGCGACCCGAAATTCGATCGGGCCGCGGGGCCGCAGGAATTACCTCAGCATCAGGTCTATGTGGATGCATTCAACATCGATCGGTACGAAGTCAGCAACGTGAACTATCTGCGCTTCGTGCTGGCGACCGGGGCGGCATGGCCCCAGTACTGGCGAGCCCAGCCGTTTCCAGAGAAGATGGCGAAACATCCGGTCATCGGCGTGTCCTGGCGAGAGGCCGATGCCTATTGCCGATGGCGTGGGGCCCGCTTACCGACCGAAGCGGAGTGGGAAAAAGCGGCGCGGGGCGACGACGGGCGCATGTTTCCCTGGGGCAATGAGCCGGCCGGGTGGATCAAGAGCAACATTGCACATTCGGGGTCAAAGCGAGGGGCAAAGTATCCGCCGTTGGCCAATGTCGATCGCTACGAGAACGGAGTGAGCCCCTACGGAGTCCATCAATTAGCCGGGAATGTCAGTGAATGGGTGTCCGATTGGTTCGATCCGGAGTATTACCGGCGGCAGGAGAATCGCAACCCACAGGGGCCGGAGTCTGGGCAGGATAAGGTATTTCGTGGAGGGTCGTGGAACGAAGATCCTGAAGTCGCCCGTTCCGCCGGTCGGAATTCCGGTGGCTTGGATCACTGGAATTATCTGATCGGGTTTCGTTGTGCGCAGTCGGGCGACACCGGCCATCGACTGTCGGCGATCGATCCGGAATTTCTACGGAAGGCCGATCGCTGAGGGAATAGCGAGAAGAACAGAGGGAGGCCGAACATGAGGAGGCAGCGAAGAGGAGTGCCACGGGCACTCAAGCGCGCGGGGCAGGCGCTGGTGATCGGAGCGGCATTGTTCGCCCTGATTCCGATCGCACGCGCGCTGGATACCCAGGACATCGTGATCGAGTGGACCGAGGAAGGGAAGAAGCTCGCGCAGGAGCGGGTCGCAAAGTGGAAGACCAAGGAAGAAATGGTGCTCATTCCGGCAGGCGAGTTCCTCATGGGGAGCGATAAGAAGACGGATCGTCTCGCGTATCGGAGCGAGATTCCGCAGCGGTCGGTGTATCTGGATGCATTCATGATCGGCAAGTACGAAGTCACGGCGCTCGAGTACCTCAAATTTGTCCTGGCCACGGATCGTCTGCCGCAATTGGATTGGCGGTACGATGGAGGAAACTTCCAGGACACGATGGCGCATCATCCGATCATGCATGTGAACTGGTATGATGCGGACGCCTATTGCAAATGGGCGGGCAAGCGGTTGCCGACGGAGGCCGAGTGGGAGAAGGCGGCGCGTGGCATTGATGGGCGTCTGTTCCCCTGGGGCAGTGAATATGCCGGTCCGACCCGGGCGAATTTCGGTCGAACCGGATTATCCGGCCCCGTGCGGGATCGTCCCGAACGGTTGCTGCTGTATCCGCCGATCATTTCCGTCGACAGGTACGAGAATGCGTTGAGCCCCTACGGTTTGTATCAAACCATCGGCAACGTGGCCGAGTGGGTAGCCGATTGGTATGACCAGGACTACTACAAGACTGCGCCCAATCGAAATCCGAAAGGCCCGGAGACGGGCACGCAGAAAGCCTTCCGCGGCGGTGGATGGATGGACAGCACCACCACGATGCGGGCAGCCATGCGAAACGGTACGGATCCCAAGACCAAGATCAATTGGATGGGGTTCCGTTGCGCACAGGATGCCAAGGATGATGCGGGCACAAAGCTCTCTCTGGTGAAGGAGTAGTCGGGAGCGGGGCCGGTTCGGTTCCGGAGGGATCGGGAGGCACCGGCTCCCTGTCGCGTTGTTTGTGCGGATATGAAGGGTGTATCTGAATTGTCGGTGAAACGTCGGTCGTCCTCTGTTATGAGTCGTCGTCTATTGCTCGGTGTTGGGTTGGCGTCAGGAATCGTTCACCTGTGAAACGGAAGCCCTGCCTCATCGAGAATTGCAGCACCTGCGGGCTTCGCGCGAAAGTCGTGCTGTGCGATATTGCCGGAAGCGATCTCGCCGAATTTGAGAACATCAAACGCACGCTCGAGTACGCGCCTCACCAGACCGTGTTCTACGAAGGTCATTTGTGCCTTGGCCTCTACGTCTTATGCGCGGGCAAGGTCAAGCTCACGCGCTCGTCGACGCGTGGCCGGCGGCAAATCGTCCGCATCATAGGCCCCGGTGAGTTGATCGAGAAACACGTCTTCGGCGAGCGAGCCCTTCACGAAGTCACGTGCGAGACCTTGGAACCCTCCCAAGTGTGCGTCATCGATAAGGAACGCTACCTCGCGGTCATCCAGAGAAATCCTCAATTGGCGATCAAGCTGATCCAGCTCCTCAGCAACGAAGTGGGGGTCAACATGGATCATCTCGACCAGTTCACGTTCAAGAGCGCCCGTGAGCGATTGGCCGGCTTGCTGCTGGAACTCGGCGATCGATTCGGGAAGAAACATGACGACCATGTCCGGGTCGGACTCACCCTCAAACGGGAAGAAGTCGCCGAGATGGCCGGGATTACCGTTGAAACCGCCATCCGTCTGCTCGGTGTCTTTCGCGATGAAGGCGTGCTCACCCTCGACGGACGAACCATCACCCTGCTGAATCCCGACCGCCTCTCCCAAATCGCTCAGCGCTGAAGCGAATCTGTCCCGTCATTCGTGACGCGACGTTCGCGCCTCGAGCGGTCACATTCCGCACCGCTTGCGTCCTTCTCCCTTTCGTCGTTCTCGTACGCGCCACTCATCTCGACACCCCCGCATCTCGATAGGTATAGGTCCAAAGACCTATCAAAAACCTTGAGATCCATCATACGCCGGACCGGCCGATTCTAGTGTGAACCCCCGTTCTGTTCGGTACAGTGCGCACGCCGTCAGGTTGTCGCGTTGTTCGTTCGTTGGAGCTTCTGGACATGGGATCTTGGAACGATGGTCTCTCAAGCTAGCAGACCGACGAGGATCGCCGTCGATCCCGTGGCGCTGCTGAAACGGGAGCACCGCATGATTCTGGACCGACTGGTGATGGTCGAAACGGCGATGAGTTCCTGCCTTGCCGGGAGTGGAGCGGTGACGCGAACGAACCGGGATACGTTGCGGGAACTGCTCGAATTCTTTGCCGGCCCCGTGGACGTGCATTTCAAGCGGGAAGCCATGCTGGTGGCCGATCTCCGGCGGCTCCTCGGCCGGAAGCAGGAGGGACAGGAGCAGTTCCAAACATTCCTGGATGAACACCAGTCGCTGAAAGCCGACGCAACCGCGGTGATGCGACGGCTTGAGGGAAAACGGGCCGACGATCAGGAGGCCGCCGCGTCAAAACGGTGCGGTGGATTGCGGACGCTGACCGGGGAGCTTGACGCGCTGATTCGTCGTTACCGCGAACAGATCGCCTGCGAAGAGCGGCTGCTGTTCGCCTTGGCCGAGATGCGGTTGACCGCCGAGCAGAGGCG
>CABVRO010000031.1 GCA_902500715.1 uncultured Nitrospira sp.
GGCGGCTGTGTTTAATCCGGACAAGTTGCTGTGGCTCAATGCTGAATACCTCAAGGCCAGCCCTCCGGCTGAAATTGCTCAGGCGCTCGTGCCGCTTCTTGAGCAGGCCGGTCTTAAGGAAGAAGTTCATGCCGTGTCGGCCGAATGGCTCGCGCAGCTGGTCGTCTTGGTGAAGGAACGAACGAAAACACTGGTTGAGATGGTCCACTGGGTGACACCCTACTTCGGTCAGGCGGCCGCGTTCGACGAAGAGGCGGCCAAGAAATTCCTCACGGCCACTCAAGCTCCGGTATTAGCTAAACTGCTGAGCCGATTCGAAGCCTTTCCCGCGTTTTCCAAGCAGGAGTGGGAAGAGTCATTTAAGCAACTAGTCGAGGAAGAGGGGATAAAAATGGGGCAACTGGCTCAGCCGGTGCGGGTGGCCCTGACGGGACGGACGGCAAGCCCTGGTCTGTTCGAGGTGATGGACGTGCTCGGCCTGGACCGCACCTTGTTTCGACTTCGCCAGGGGATCGAGCGGGCCTCCAGATCCTGAGAATCGGCCGGTCAAGAATCAGCGTCGATCTTGACGCAGTAGAGAAGCTTATATTACTGTGTGGACCGGTTGGGGGATCGTCTAGCGGTAGGACGTCAGTCTCTGGATCTGACTACCTAGGTTCGATTCCTAGTCCCCCAGCCAAAAACTTTCCCACGCCTTGCTCTTCAGCTCGATGTCTCGGTTCCGTACCGCGCTGGGGGATCGTCTAGCGGTAGGACGCCAGCCTTTGGAGCTGGCTACCTAGGTTCGATTCCTAGTCCCCCAGCCAATTTCCCTCCTCAGACGATCCTCTGAGAACGTACGCAACTCAGGTCGAGATGTGAGGCTGTCAGCGCCACAACTTTGGACGGGCGGTCGTTCCTTCACGAACTCTGCACGGTCTGTGCACGTTTTTCATCCAGTTCGGCCCAACGGGCATAGAGCCGCTCCACCTCAGCTTGTGCCGCCACCAATGCCTGGCTTCGTGCCTGGAGCGCTGCGGCATCCGACAGCACGGCCGGATCCTGCATCGCGGCTTGGCAGGCTGTGACCTCTTCCTCGGCTTTGAGGATACTCTCTTCGATCGTGCCCCATTCCTTCTGTTCGCGATAACTCATCTTTTTGGGTTTGCGAGCGGGACTTGCCGAGGCGTTCTCATCCTGGACGGCAGCACGCCCGTCACTCTTCGGCTCCGGGGCGGATCCACAGACCCGCTCCTGCGCACGTTCCCACTGGGCATAGTCGGCAAACCAGTCCACGCGTCCCGTGCCATCCAGTGCCAGCAGGGTGGTCGAGACGCGATCCAGCAACCACCGATCATGCGTCACCAGCACCAGCGCACCGGGAAATTCCAGCAGACTATCCTCCAGCACTTCGAGGGTCGGAATATCCAGGTCGTTAGTCGGCTCATCGAGAATGAGCAGGTCTGCGGGTTGCAGCATGAGTCGGGCGATGAGGAGCCGTGCCTGTTCACCACCGGAGAGCTTCGACACGGGGAGATCCAGCTGTTCGGGACGGAAGAGAAAGCGTTTCGCCCATGAGGCCAAGTGAATCGAACGATCCTGGTAGACGACGGCATCGCCGGACGGGGCCAGTGCGCGTCGCAAGCTCGTGGATTGATCCAGGGACTCTCGATGTTGCTCAAAGGAGACAATACGCAGCGCATCGGCTCGCGTGATGGTGCCGGAATCGGGCTCCAGCGTCCCGGCCAGTAACCGCAGCAGGGTGGATTTACCGCTGCCGTTCGGACCGAGGAGACCCAGCCGTTGGCCGGGCCCGAGGAGCAGGTCGAGATTGGTGATGACGGGCGTCCCGTTGAAGCTTTTGCCGACCTGCTCCGCGACCACGAGTTGTTTGGATTTTCGACCCGAGGCGGAAAAGTCGATGCCGATGGTCGACTGTGCCGAACGGGATTCGGCTTGGTTCAATTCGTCGATGAGCTTGCCCGCTGATTGGATCCGGCCCTGGGCTTTGGTCGTGCGGGCCTTGGGGCCGCGGCGCAACCACTCCACTTCACGGCGGACACGATTGGCTAACGAGGCCTGGTAGTCGGCTTGCGCTTGAAGCGCGGCATCGCGCTGTTCGAGGAAATCGCTATAGCACCCGCGGGCTTCAAACCGGCCTTCGGGATAACAGCGGTTGAGTTCCACCATGCGGGATGTCACCGATTCGAGGAACCGGCGATCGTGGCTGATGACGAGAAAGGCTTTGGTGCGATTCTTCAGTAGTTGCTCCAGCCAGATGATGCCTTCCAAGTCCAAATGGTTCGTCGGCTCGTCCATGAGGAGGACATCCGGCTCGAGTAGCAAGGCCTGGGTGATGGCCAATCGCTTCCGCCAGCCTCCGGAGAGTGTGGAAACGGCTTGTTCCGGGTCGGGAAAGGTTCCGATGCTGAGGGCCCTGGCGATCCGGCCACCCTGCTCGTGAGGATCGAGGCCGTCTTCCGTCAGCGTATCTTGCAGTACCTGTTCGATGCTGTGATGCGGGGGAAACAGGGGTTCCTGCGGAACATAGCCCACACGTGTGTGGCGCCGCAGGGTGCGCGTGCCTTCATCCGGAGATTCGAGCCCTACGAGGATTTTGAGCAAGGTCGATTTGCCGGACCCGTTCGGCCCGATCAAGCCCACATGATCGCCGTCGGAGAGTGCCAGGGAAAGATCCGTAAACAGGGCTCTGACTCCATAGCGTTTGCTGATCGATTCGCAACTTAACAGAATGTTCGGGGCCATACCCTGGGTACCTCTTTCGTCACGTTGAAAGCGTGCAGTATACGGTGTGGCGGGGGCTCGGGGCTAGCGGCGCGGGAGGGAGGGGGCCGGCGTGCCCCTGGAATGGGACGATGCGCGATTCTTGGGGGCAGGGGAGGTGAAGCTCAGTGCGCGGTCCTGGCGCGTCCGGTGTGTAGACGGTGCTGGAAGCAGGTCGGGCAGAGGTGGTAGCCGCCCTGGGTGGATGTATGAAATGACTCCATCCTGGTGGTTCCGCAATCGAAACAGCGCACTTCGCTCACTACAGACCGTGGCAAGACGGGCGTGGGATCAATGCGCTGCAGTTGGGCGTGCAGCTGACGTGTGGAGTGATAGATGTTTCGGAGGAGGGGTTGTGCTTCGGTTGCCGCACCGGGGATCGCCGCTTCGAGCAGGGAGAGGCGTTCGCGAAAGGACCCCAGTTCTTCAAGAGGCTGTTCACTGCAAGGCTCCGTCACCATCGTTGAGGCTCCTTTGTCGTGGAGTGATGCCCGATCAGACGAGTGGCGATTCTCGTTCATCGGCGTGACAGGGTTCAAGGGTGCCGAAGGCTGGAGTCCCCGTACTTTGTGTGGGACGGTGGAATGGGAGGATTCGATGGGACTTGGTGCTGGTCAGCGCGGGGTTTGAGCTTTCTCGATCTTGGCCCAGGTGTCTTTGAGTGTGACGGTCCGATTAAACACCAGTTTGGCGGGTGACGAATCGGGGTCGGCACAGAAGTATCCCACGCGTTCAAATTGCACTCTCGTGCCGGGGGCGATCGAGGCCAGGCTGGGTTCTACCTTGCAGGTCGGCAGTCGTTCCAGCGAATGGGGATTCAGGTGCTGGGTCCAGTCCTGGTCGGCGGGAATTTTCCCCGGGTCCGTGAGCATGAGGCTCTGGTAGAGCCGGATTTCCGCATTGACGGCGTGTGAGGCCGATACCCAGTGGATCGTGGCCTTCACCTTCCGCTGCGCCTGCGTTCCGCCGCTTCTGGTGTCAGGATCATAGGTGCAGCGCAGCTCCGTAACCTCGCCCGTGGCCGAGTCCTTCACCACGCCGACACAGGTGATGATGTAGGCATACCGCAGGCGCACCTCTCGTCCCGGAGAAAGACGATAGAACTGCTTCGGCGGATCTTCTCGGAAATCTTCCTGGTCAATATAAATGGTGCGTGAGAAGGGCACCTGACGCGTCCCGGCTGACGGATCTTCCGGATTGTTGACGGCGTCCAGTTGTTCAACCTGTCCTTCCGGGTAGTTCTCGATGACCAGGCGCAGGGGGCGAAGCACCGCCATCACGCGGGGCGCTCGTTTGTTCAAGTCTTCCCGGACGAAGTGTTCAAGGAGCTGCATCTCGACCACGGCATCCCGTTTCGCCACACCGATGGCCTCACAAAATGCTCGCAATGCCTCGGGCGTGAAACCGCGGCGGCGGAGGCCCTTCAGTGTGGGAAGGCGAGGATCATCCCAGCCGTTCACCAGCTTGCGCTCCACCAGATCGAGCAATTTTCGTTTGCTCATGACGGTGAAGGTGACGTTGAGGCGGGCGAACTCGATCTGCTGCGGACGCTGTGCAGTGCCGCAGTGCTCGACCACCCAGTCGTACAGCGGCCGGTGGTCCTCAAATTCCAGCGTGCAGATCGAATGGGTGATGCCTTCCATCGCGTCGGAGAGGGGATGCGCAAAGTCGTAAGCCGGGTAGATGCACCAGGTGGTGCCGGTGCGGTAATGGGCCACGTGTCTGATCCGGTAGAGCACGGGATCGCGGAGATTGATGTTCGGCGAGGCCATGTCGATCTTCGCCCGCAGCACATGGGTTCCGTCGGGAAATTCGCCGGCTCGCATCCGCCGAAACAGAGTCAGGTTTTCTTCGACGCTCCGGGTGCGGAAGGGGCTGGGCTGACCCGGCTCGGTCAGAGTTCCGCGGTATGTGCGCATGTCGTCGGCCGTGAGGCTGTCGACGTAGGCGAGACTGTTCTGAATCAGGCCAACAGCGTAGTCATAGAGACGTTCAAAATAATCGGACGCGAAAAACATCTTGTCCTGCCAGTCGAAGCCGAGCCAGCGGACATCCTCTTGAATGGCCTGCACATATTCAGGGTCTTCCGTGGTCGGGTTGGTATCGTCCATCCGGAGATGGCAGATGCCGCCCGGATTTTCGTTGGCGATGCCGAAGTTGAGGCAAATCGATTTGGCATGGCCGATATGGAGATACCCGTTCGGTTCCGGAGGAAAACGGGTGACCACTCGTCCGTCATGTTTGCCGGCCGCACGATCGGCCGCGACAATTTCGCGGATGAAGTCTGAACGTGTCGGTGGTTCTGGCGTGGTGGACATACTCGTTGCGATTCCGTTGCGTTGCAGATCAAACGCGCATCGTTCTATCACAGAACGGCGGGGTGGGAGAAGAGGCCCGGCGTCTCAGGTCGTAGCGAGTCGATTTTCCCTGGATCGATCGGAAAGACTATTTTAGAATCAGGCTGCTGTCGAAGGGGATGTCCGACGGATGCCGGGTAAGGGAGAATAAGAGATGATGAATGGTCGATCGAGCGCAGGGGGACTGGTGGTGCTGCTCGGCATCCTCTGGGCGGGCGGAAGTCAGGCGGTGGAGCCGGACTTACTTGCGCTGTGCCAGGCTCAGCCGTTCGACGCCAAGATGCAGTGTTATCAGCGGCATTTGGAAGCCGTGCTTCAGGCAGAGGGCACAGAACAGGCGCTCACGGCCTTGGAGCAGATCACAGTTCAGGATCCTGAGGCATTGCGCGAGGCGCATCCGCTGGTTCATCACGTCGGCCAGCGGTCGTTTGCGCGTTATGGCACGGCACCGCTTGCGCTGGCCCACTGTCGAGACGTGTTTTGGTCTGGCTGCTACCACGGGGTCTTGCAGGCCTTCCTCAGCAGCCTTGCGACGGTCGAGCCACAGCATATTCTGCCCCTGTGCCCGATCAGCGAGACGGTCTCCGCCTATTCGTTTCAGCGGTACAACTGTCTCCATGGGTTGGGCCATGGCCTGACCATTCAATTTCGCTACGACCTACTCAAGAGCCTGGCCTTTTGTGATGCGTTGCCGGGCAGTTGGGATCGGGAGTCCTGCTATGGCGGCGTCTTCATGGAAAACATCGTGACGTTCCAGCAGGCACAACGGGCGCAGCCGGCGCAATCGGGCAGCGATCATCATCACCATGAGGCGACGAGTTTCCTCAACCCTCAAGACCTCCTCTATCCCTGCTCCGTCTTGAATGAGAAATATCTGCGGGCCTGTTATCTGATGCAAACCTCCGCCGTGCTGACGTTCCTGAATTATGATTTTGCCCAGGCCTTCACGCAGTGCGCTCGCGTGGAGGGAGAGCATCAGACGACCTGCTACCGCAGTTTGGGCCGTGACATCAGCGGCTATACGTTGCGAGATGCAGTGCGGGTCAACGAACTGTGCCGGCTGGGGCAGGTTGACCAGACTCGGCAGTGTTTCATCGGCGCCGTGAAAGACTTCATTCTCACCGACGCCAATCCGGACCCGGGGCTCGCGCTGTGCCGAAGTCTAGACGGTCCATTCAAAAAAGATTGTTATGCCACCGTGGGTGAAATGGTGATTCCCCTCTTCGACGACAAGGAGAAGCGGGCGCAAGCCTGCCGTAAAGGCGAAGACGAGTATGTGGATGCCTGCCTTGCAGTCGCCACTGCCTTTTAGTGAGGGCCTTTTGGAACTCTCGGTCCAGCCACGCCGATCGGATCCTGCCCCTGATCAAAGCCATATCCCGTAAAGCGCGAGCCTCATCTCGATAGGGTTAAAAGTGTATGGCTCGTGGCGTATAGCCGGTGGCCACGAACCGCACCCTCCATTCCAGCTGCCAGGCTCTGTTCTTCGTCCACATATTGAACGGCGCGTCACGGTCGCCGATGGATTTGTGGGGAATCCGTTCGAAGTCAGGCGCCGGGCGATGTTGGCACCTGGACCACATGAAAATCTTTTTGCGCGATCATACGACCGTTCATGCGGAGACGAAACTCATAGCGACCGGGTGCGGGGAAGAGGAGGGCGGGGATGTTGATGCCGAAGTCGGCAATCTGCAGACGGTCTTCGATGACGATATCGGGGAGCGATGCGCGGCAGACCAACTGGTCCGTCTTGACGAATATCAGATCGATGTCGACCTGATACGTACCTTCGGCGTCGGTCATGCAGAAGTACAGACCGAGCTGATGGTGTTGAAACGGGAACGTCACCGACTGGAGGTGGGTGAACAGGCCGATCAGAGATTTTTTCTTCGTCAGGCTATCTTCGATGACGCAGTCGCAGACGAGAAAAGCCTGCACGCTGGGCGGCGAGACGTCAGTCATGCGATCCGGCCGTTGTCAGCCAAGCACCGCGGTGCCGCCTCGGGCCTCGAAGACATCCCCGAACAGCGTATGGGTGGAGCCAATGCGACAGAAGTGCGACGTGATTTCGATGAGCTGGCCGCGGTGCGAATAGAATTTCCCCGTCGCCACGTGAATTTTTTCGCCAGGTTCGAAGGCCGCTTCCAGGACCGTTTCGCCGGTTTCCTGGTCTGTGACTTTGAGCCATGGCAGATTGGGAAAGAGGGTCGGCGGGGATTCGCTGGTGTTGAGTGAAAAGCGATTGCCGTCGTTGAACGCCCAGCGATTGCGACGCAGATGGGCTACATGATTCCCGCTACCGTCATAGAGGTCGATGGTCAGCAGGATGCGCTCTTGATCCGGCGCCAGCTCCAGCACGAGCTGCTCTTTGCCTTGAACCCGGATGACTCCGTTAGTGTTGCGGAAAATATTGGAGCCGAGCCGGATTTCCAGGCTGTGCTTGTGCCGATCCGCTTCGGCCTCGTGGGACGAGTGGGCTGGGTCAGGTTTGCGTAGTTCCATGCGCAGAGATCTAGGGCAACCCGAGGACCTGTTGAGCGACGCACTCCTCCATACGCACGTGCCTGAGTAAGTGGGAAGCAAGGTAGGCCCTTGGCGCGGCGCTGTCAAGCCCGTTCTGGTCGAGTTAGGGAGAGGCGGGACCTTCGCGCTCGTCGGAATCGGTGGCGGTGACACAGACGGTGACTTCCTGCTCCGTTTGGTCACGCAGCGGAATCGTGACGACTTGCGACACAGCCGCTCCGCCGGTCTTTCCAGACGCGGGGACGACCTTGCCGATGACCGGGCCATCCCCGGCGTTATAGTAAATGGTGGTATAGGCAAGGTTGGTCAAGGGTTTGCCGTCGGTGCCGGCCGTGGGTTCGGTGTAGGCGACCGTGACGGTCGAATGTGGCGGCTTCACGCGGACCTTGGTGGTGGCTCCGCATTTGGTCCAAGCGCTTGAATAAGGGGGCGCGATGGTTCCTTCCAGAAAGCTCGCCCCGCAGCCGGCCAGTGAGAGGAAAGCCGGGAGCAGACCCGCGATCAAAACTGTTCGGAGGCGAGTGGAACGTAGAACCATATTTCTACTTTAGGCCAATTCAATCGGCCCTGCAAGCAGACTGAGCCCGGTTCGATCTCGAGGCTCTGTTCGGCAAGCCCCGGCCACGTGTAGTTTGACTTGCTGTTTGAAAAGCCAAAACCCGCTATGGTACAGTCCTGCTCTTTCAACTGCCTCGCAGATTGCCTCTCTGGTCCCATCGTCTAGCTTGGCCTAGGACGGAGCCCTCTCAAGGCTCAGACACGGGTTCAAATCCCGTTGGGACCACCAACCTTTTCAAGAGCGTCTCTGATAAGTCCCATCCATCCTCCCGATTTTTCCATCGAGTCGCTCCCCCATCGAGACATATGACCTGGCGTCGCCCGCTTAGGCATGCCGCGCCTATTGTCCGCCGGGGTCTTTTTGCAGGACAGCGCCAGTCGCGTGCGGGAGCGGCTTGAAGACCTTGAGCGGCGGCGGGAATATGAACAGAATGTCGGAGGCGATCGCATAGACGCGGCCGTCGGGTCCGATGGCTGGCGGCGATTTCCCGCCCCCGACCCAGTCGAACTTCTGCAACTCCAGCTGTGCGTCGGCATCTAAGGTGATGAAGGCGTCGGTTGTCGAGACGAAGACATGCGTGCGCGACGCTGCAGCCGACGTATAGGACGGTGGAAGCGACACTTGCGACACCACGTTGCCGTTGTTCAAGACTGCCAGCCCCGATTCGCCGACGACCACGGAAAACCCGTTCACGGTGAGGGTCGCCGGTCCAAACACGAGGCCCGGGCTGCGGACAGACGACAACTTGTTTGCATTGGGTTCGGCGAAGACGATTTCCCCGTTGCCGGTGCTGACAAGCGTGTGGCCATCAGGCAGGACCATCGGCGCGGAAAAGAACGACCGTCCGTCATCGCGTATTCGAAACGTTTTGGTCAGGCGGGCGGTGGAGCTCGCGGTGAATCCCCTGATTGTATGACGCTGGTCGCTGACGATGACATGCGGTGCGCCGCCACCGGCGAACGTGAAGACCCCAACGCCGGGCATGGGCGGAGGAATCGGCGAAGCCCCCCCCGGAGCCACAGACGGATTGTAGTCGCAGCTTGCGAATCCGCAAACCAAGCAATAGGCGATGCCTAGGGGGTGGGTAAGGCAAACAGCATCGGACAGGCCGAAGGGCAGGCTGAATTCACCATGGCCTTCGGGCTTCTTGCCCGGCTGTCTGGCCACCATCTGATTGAGCACGACGCCTCCTCGGGGCGAGAATCCAATAAGTCGCGTTTCCACGCCGTTTATGCTGCGATTCAGGTAGACTGCGGGCGTGAGAATGATCTCCTCCCCGCCTACGCTAACGATGTTGGGTGGTGCCGTGGTGGTGCCACTGAGGTTCTTGTCAGTGGGAAAGGGCGTCAGAGTGAGCAAGCCGCCGCTGGAAGTGAAGGCATACAAGGTCGACGCGATCTCCGTCTTTGTTACCCGCACCTGCCCCAACTTTTGTATTTTGGTGATCTTCAACTTGGCGCCGATCACATAGACCGAACCATCCGCGCCGATGGCGGGCGAGGCGACGATCGATTCGTCCTTGTTGATGTCCCGGCTCCAGAACGGCTTGCCGTCCGCATGCAGAGCGATAACCTTTCCTTCCTGGGTGCCGAGATAGACGCTTCCATCGGGTGCGATGACCGGACCCGCGCCTGGCGCGAACGTGCCGAGGCCGGGAACGCTGAGGGAGCCTCCGGCAGCCGGCTTCGTATCCACATCGGCGAACCCCCGATTGGCGGCGTCACCATGGAAACGTTCCCACGCGCCACTCGCTGGAGTCGCAACCTGCACGATCACGCCACACATCGCGACGACTGCAATTCGGACAAGTGATCGAATCATGTGAATCTCCCCCCTTACCTTACAAATCGGCGAGAACGACTGCATAGCATTCTGTGCCGAACGGATTCTACCTGCATAGCACTATTGAGCAGGTTGATCAGCCTAGCCTATCCGTGCTTGCGAGCTTCTTCGTTCAAGCCACTCCTAATACAAGCTTCGGCACTGCTTAGCAAGAAAAGTTTCAGCCCTTCGGAGCATGGCAAACACTGCACGTCTGGGCCGCCTATCCCGGCGTGCCGTTACTTCACCACTCCACAGCAACAGTTGAGTCAGGCCTTGAACTGGTCATGGCTCAAACGTGTTGACGTGACACAGTATGTCGAGATCACGAGGGGCGAGCCTGCCCGCCTGGCCGTGAGAACACCACGGCCAGGCTCGTCCCCGCAGCGTATCGGCGATTGCGGTAGAAACGTTCATGAATAATGCGGGCTAGCATCGCGTACTCCGGTTCGTCCCTCTGAGCGTGATCGCCACGTCCCCGGCGTATTCATTGTCCGTCATGGTTGTCTAACTGCACTTCTCCGCCTTAGCACAAAGCTTTGTAGCGCGACGGCCTGATTGTGTCGTTCATTGTTTGCTGCATACAGCTGGGATCCCGCGAGGCCAGAGGCGATCGACCAACACCCGAAACCCATCGGACTTGGCCGCTGGCTCATAGACCCGTTTGACTAAGATCGCCATGACAGGCGCTAAAGACCGATGGTTTCGATCTGTCGAATTTCCTCACCCAACAGCATAAATCGCTCCGACTGTACATCCTCTTGCATGTGTAGAGGATTCGTCGTGCCGGTGAGGGGCAATATTCCGACCTGCATGGAAAATCGGAAAATCAACTGGGCGCGGGTGGCGTTGTACCGGGCTGCCGTCGCTCTGATGTTGGGATCGATGAAGACTTCTCGATTGGCCGTCAGGAGCGAGAAGCCCTGATAGATGATCTGGTGTGTCCGAATACGTCGATCTGCCTGATTCAACGGCTTCATGGAGACATGCTGACCTGCCTTCCGGCGCGAGTCCCACGCCGATCCATACTCGAGCTGAGCCACAGTGTAAGTCGCGTAGCGACGAGTGTGGCCTTTTGCTGAAAACAGCTGCTTCGGTTGACTATGAAAAGAACACGACTAAGGTAAGGATGGCCGCACAGAGATGCAGACACGATGTGCCTTGCCAGCGTGCGGTGACGCGCGAGTACAGAAAGGGGATGGGATGAACAAAGGATTGTTAATCGCGTTGACAGGGGTGTTGATGGGTGTTCAGGCCGGCGTGGCCCACGCTGTCAATCCGGACAACGGACCCGGATGCGGATTGGGTAAATTGGCCTGGGCAGATTACAAGACGCCGAAGAACATTGCCCCTCAAGTCATGATGGCGACAACGAACGGTACGTTCGGGAGTCAAACGTTTGGGATCAGTTTCGGTACGTCCGGCTGTACTAATGACGGGAAGGTGATGGCCGGGCAGCAGACGGACGTGTTTGTCGCCGGCGCGTTCGAATCCCTCTCTGAGGATATGGCCAGAGGGGGCGGAGAACATCTGGCCGCCCTGGCGACACTCATGGGTGTGCCATCCGAACAGCAGCCCGCATTTTTTGCGCTCGCTCAGCAGCAGTATGGTGCGCTTGTGGCGGCCGGTGAACTTTCTTCAGTCGCCGTCGTCAAGGCGCTGCAGGAGGCGATGAAAGAACAGCCGGTACTCGCGCAGGCATCAGGCATCCGCTGAGCGGGTTCCCGTCGGTTTTTCCTGGAGAGGATCGCTGAAATTTGTGCGGCTGGTGGGCGGATGGACGTGCTGTCCCTCCGCTGCCGGCCGTGCCTCAGGCCGCTCAAGCCCTCAGGTATTCCCTTCTCTTCATCGGTGCGGCTCACGTCTTCGGGAGGCGGTGTGCGCCTTGGGGATCCTCCTTCCCACCTCCGGCGAGACACACCGGCTTGAAGCGCTTAGCTTAACGGGAGGATAATTGTCCTCCGATGACCCAGCCATCCCACAGACTGCTGCTTCTAACCATCGTCGTCCTCGGAATCGGCCTCTACAGCCTTGATCTCTATCTTCCATTAGGTATCGGCAACGGGGTGTTGTACGGAGGTCTGGTGGTGTTGTCGCTGCCATTTCCGGATCGCAAGATTCCCATTCTTGTTGCCGGCGCCTGCTCCGTCCTGGCCATTTCGGATGTTTTTCTGGGGGTCACGTTGCCCAATGTCCCGTTGTGGATGGGATTCAGTAACCGGCTGTTTAGTCTGACGGCGATCTGGTTTCCCGTCGTCTATGCCTTCCAGCGTCGGAAAATCGAAGAGGCCCTCCGCCATGCTCATAGCGAGCTGGAGGTTCGCGTGGAGGAACGCACGCGCGAGTTGGCGCTGGTGAATCAAGCACTGGTTGAGGAGATCCACGAACGAATGGAGACAGAGCGATCACTCAGGGAGAGCGAACGCTCGTTGAAGGTGAGTCAAGAGGAGTTGCAGCAGAGTCGCGAGGAACTGCGGGGGCTGGCCGGCCAACTCTTGACCGCTCAGGAAGAAGAGCGCCGCCGGATTGCGCGTGACCTGCACGATGACGTGAACCAGCGATTGGCGATGTTGGCGATGGACCTGCGTCGGATTGAAAAGGGGGACACGGCAGACCCGGCGGCCGTGTCGAGCATGGTCCGATCGATCACCGGCCGGCTGACGGCGGTGTCGGATGATGTCCGCCAGATGGCCTACCGATTTCATCCTTCCATCCTGGACGACCTTGGGCTGACGAAAGCCGTGCGCCGGTTGGTGGACGATTTCTCCGCCAGCACCGGGGTTCAGGCGGTGTATGTCTATCATGATCCGGTGACACCTGTTCCCACCGACCTGGCAACCTGTGTGTACCGGATCGCGCAGGAAAGTCTCAATAACGTGGCGCGTCACGCCGGGGCCTCGGAGGTCGAAGTCGAATTGATTTGCGATGAAGGGAGGGTTACTCTTTCGATCCGCGACAACGGAGTCGGGTTCGATCCGCAGCAGGTGTCGCAGGTGCGGGGTCGATTGGGTGTGCTCAGCATGAAAGAGCGGGTGCGTTTGGTGCGGGGAACTTTGGATGTGACGACGGCGCCCGGGCGCGGGACGCACATTGAGGTGGATGTGCCGCTGGCAGGGAATGCGCATGTCTAAACCGCGTGTGTTGCTGGCGGACGATCATTCGCTGGTGCTCGAAGGGTTTCGCCGCATTCTCGACGATCAATGCGACCTGGTGGGGATGGTCGAGGACGGACGGGCGCTTCTTGAGGCGGCACAACGGGTCCAGCCCGACATTGTGATTCTCGATGTGTCGATGCCGCTCCTGAACGGCATCGATGCGGCTACACAGCTAAAAAAATCGCATCCGTCCATCAAGGTGATCTTTGTCACCATGCATGCCGATGCGGACTATGTCCGGTCGGCGTTTGAGGCCGGGGCCTCAGGCTATCTCCTGAAACGATCGGCGGTCGATGAACTGGAGCAGGCGATTCGAGCGGTGTGGGCCGGGCATACCTACATCACCCCGTTGATTGCGAAGGGTCTGCTCGACGTGCTGATGACGGTTGGCCCGGGGCAGTCACCGCAGAAAAAAACACTGACGTTCCGTCAGCGTGAAGTATTGCAATTGCTGGCCGAGGGCCGAACGGTCAAGGATATAGCCATTCGCCTTAAGATTTCGACCCGGACCGTCGAGTTTCACAAAGCGCAGATCATGGAGCAGCTCAAGCTCCGCACCACAGCGGAGTTGATCAAGTATGCGCTCACGCATGGGATTGTAGCCCCTTCCTAACGTTTTCCTGCTGTATCCACGAGCCATCCGCCCGAGGGCTCTCCGTATCGGGACCTCGTAATCTTCCTCTCGAGACTGTCAGGCCTTACGAGTTCCGCATTCTTCGGGGCTGTTCTATGAAGAACCGCTCGATGTGCCGAGCCAGGCGGGAGGACGTATGCGCACCGGAGACCGAGAAGCAGGAGGCGAAGGATCGCCAGAATTCTTCGGTTGCCCGGTGGTATTCCGTTGTCGCTTCTGTGAGCGGGTCTGGCTGGCCGGACGGCAGGACGGTTCAGGCGCCACCTGGCAGGATGAATCCGCTGTGCTGCAGGCCCAGGGGTTCGGCCAAGAAGACGCCTGGTGGTTCCATACCTGCTGTGAACATTGTCAGCCCACCGAGCACCCCTCCGATTTTGCGTAGCCTCGCGCCGATCTCCTCACAACGATCTTTCTTCCCTCGTCGCCGGTCTCATTCCGGTCTATCTCGGCATCCTTGCGGCCCTGTTTTTAGGCAAGGGGTTACTGCGGACTTGGGAGGCTGGCTGATCGGCGTAGTGAACGGTGTCTTGGTGTACCTCTTTTTCGATCTCATGCGCGAGGCGACTGAGCAGACCGGCGCACGTGATATGGTGTCGAGGGTGGTGTTTCTCGGGAGTCTGGGGGTGAGTTTCGTTGGATTAGTGGCGTTAGAATCAAGCCGGGTCTTCGGCGGGCGCTCAGGAAACCGCAGGCTGTCTCTGCCCTACATGATTGCGGTGGGGATGGGATTGCATAATCTCGGTGAGGGACTGGCCATCGGCGCCAGCTACGCCAGCGGTGAATTTCCCCTCAGCGCGTTATTGGTGGCGGGTTTCGGTCTGCACAACGGCACAGAGGGATTCGGCATTGTGGGCGCGGCGGGCCGCCGATGTCGTGGCGTGATGTCTTGCTGCTGGGATTGATCGCCGGGGTGCCGCTTGTGTCGGGACATTTCTCAGCGGACAAGGAGTGTCTCCCTCTTTCTCCATCTGCTTTTATGCGCTGGCAGTCGGTTCCTTGCTCTATGTGGTGCTCTCCTTGACGGTGCTGTGGTACACGGCGACGCGCCGGGTGCAGGCGGCGGCCGGGATGTTTGCCGGCATCAGTCTCATGTATGTCACTGCGATGGTACTGACTCTGGTCGGCGGCGTTCGCAGCTGACGGCTCTTTCCCTCCGCAGTCTCCTTCCGGTCTGGTTGATGTGCATAACCCCCGCTCACCGTTCGTGCTGTTCACGGCGCGCGTTCATGGCACGAATCGATGGTCTGATCACGGGGCTGGCGTGCGGGGCTGGCCGTTGCTTCAATTGACCCCGCGACGCTCGGTTGTGTATAAAATGACCTGCTCGATCAGACGGCTGATTTTTTCGGGAGGCTCTCATCATGGCGGGACGGGAATTTCACGACGGTGCCACGGATGGCTTGGAGGCGCTCGAGCCTCTCGACCCCGAGAAGATTCATTCCTTTTCGGAACTGCTGGAGGCGATGCGGAAGACGGCCTTCGGCGGCCGACGGCTGGGCGAAGCGTACGAAACACTCGCCGCGATGATCGAGGATTCCGATTGCAAGGTGGTGCTGACCCTCTCCGGCGCCATGACCATCGCGAAGATGGGCAAAATCATCAGCACGATGATCGACCGTGGCATGGTGCAGGCCATTATCTCGACCGGCGCGCTGGTCGCGCATGGCCTGAGCGAATCGGTGGGCAAGCTTCACTACCGCCACGAGGCGTCCCATAGCGACGAGGAGTTATTCCAGAAGGGCTACAACCGCGTCTATGACACCCTGGAAATGGAGTCCAACCTCAATTACGTCGAGCATGTCGTCTCATTGACATTGAAACGTATCAACACCGAGCAACCCCTTTCCTCGCATCTCCTGACTCGGGAACTGGGCAAGACGCTGGCGGAAGAATTTGAGGGCCCCGGTATCCTCAAGAGCGCCTATCTGAAAAAGGTGCCGGTGTATATTCCTGCGTTTACCGATTCCGAGATGGGGCTGGATGTCGGTACCTGGGCGATGGGCAAGCGGATGGATCAGGCCCGCAGCCAGGTGAAGGAAGGTGGGGACATGGCGGTCTTGCGCGCGCTCCACCAGACCTGTCCGGACTTCAACCCCTATCTCGACCTCAATCACTATGCGGAAGAAATTCTGGGCTCCACACGCCTCGGCATTTTCACTATCGGCGGCGGGGTGCCGCGCAACTGGGCGCAGCAGGTGGCGCCGTATATCGAGATCAGCAACACGCGTCTGGGCCTTAACGTTCAACCGCCACGCTTTCATTACGGTGTGCGAATCTGTCCCGAGCCGGATTACTGGGGCGGCTTGAGCGGCTGCACGTATCAGGAGGGCATCTCCTGGGGCAAGTTCGTGCCCCCGGCCGAGGGTGGACGGTTCGCCGAAGTGCTCAGCGACGCCACGCTGGTGTGGCCGCTGCTCATGGTCGGCTTGTTGGAGCGTATCCCCGCCAAGAGTGTCCCGGCATGACCCCCGTGACTGCGTGGCTGCTTCGGGCCGGGACGTCGTGTTTCCTGCTCTTGCTTGTCGCCGGAGCGGCTCTGGCTGCGAGTGCGCCGGCGGTCGATCATCGTATGCGGGGCAAGGCGGATGCGCCGGTGACGCTGATCGAGTATTCAGACTTCACGTGCGGGTACTGCCTCAAGTTTTTCAAAGAAACCTGGCCCAAGATTCAGGCGCGGTATGTCGACACCGGCAAGGTGCGGTTTCTCTACAAGGATTATCCCCGCGCAGATCAGGGGCCAGGGGTCACCGCTGCGCTCGCCGCTCGTTGCGCCGGCGATCAGGGAACCTATTGGCCGATGCATGACCGATTGTTCGCGGCAGACGGGCGGTTGGATGTGGACAGTTACTCCCAACATGCCAAGGCGATCGGACTCGACCAATCGCAATTCCGGCAATGTTTGCGTGATGCTCCGCATATGCAGGCGATCTTTCACGACCGGGATGAAGCGAATTCCTGGGGATTTCACGGCACGCCCGGCTTCGTCCTGATGCGCACGGCGCAGCAGCCGACGACCAAGAATCCGGCTATTGCGATTCCCGGCGCGTTCCCTTTTGAGGCCTTCGAGGAAGAAATTGAGAAGCTGCTCGCGCCGGCGGGGGCGAAACAGAAATAATGTTTCTCATGCGGAAGAAAGCCAGGACTGTGACGAGACTCATCGTTTAGCCAGGAAAGAGGAAACTGCACTATGGCGTCGAAACAAGCCTTTTGGTCTGTGCCTGCGAAGGATGGAGAGCCCGATTTATGGGTGTGCATGTCCTGTTTGAGCGAGGCGTTTTGCCGGAAGGTGCCCATGCCGGCCTGTCCGACGTGCCACGGCGTGTCGACCTATGAAGCCTTTACCTTGGCGGCGGTTCAGGATTGGGGAACCGAGGAATTAATCGCCAAGGCGGTGGCGGCTCGGCGCGATGCGGAGGCGATCAGCGCCGCAGCCCCCGCACCACCGCCACTGGAATCCGTGCCGTAGCGATTCTCCCTCTCCTGGAGTAAGTCCGTTGGAAGATGGACGTCCATTTCTAATCGGCGGTCGGTGGTTTCACACCAGCACGACCGCTCCCGTACACAATCCCTATACAGGCGAGACGATCGCTCATGTCTGCCAGGCCGGCCCGGCCGAAGCGGAAGCGGCCGTGCAGTCGTCGGTCGAGGGCGCGGTTGCGATGCGCCGATTGTCCGGCTATGCGCGCTCGACGCTGCTTCAGAACGCCGCTCAGGCCCTTCAGGCCAGGCAGGAAGAGTTTGCGCGCACCATGATGGCCGAGGCCGGCAAACCCCTGACCGATGCGCGTCGCGAGGTCGGCCGTGCCATTCAGACGTTCTCGATCGCTGGGGAAGAAGCCAAGCGTATCGGGGGTGAAGTGGTCCCGCTCGATTGGTCTCTCGGGATGGAGTCGTACTGGGGAGTGACGCGGCGATTTCCCATCGGACCCATTCTCGGGATTACCCCCTTCAATTTCCCGCTGAATCTCGTCGTCCATAAGGTCGCTCCGGCCTTGGCGGCTGGTAACTCGATTCTCATCAAACCGGCTCCGCAGACCCCCCTGACATCGCTCCTCCTGGCGGAGCTGCTTCTCGAAGCGGGCGTTCCACCGGGTGGTCTCAACGTGTTGCCCTGCGATAACCGGGTGGCGGAGCAATTAGTCGTCGATCCCCGGTTCAAGTTGCTGAGCTTTACCGGAAGCGCGCCGGTGGGCTGGATGTTGAAGGCCAAGTGCGGCAAGAAAAAGGTGGTGCTCGAATTGGGCGGGAATGCCGCCGTGATCGTCGAGCCGGACGCGGATCTGGATTATGTGGCGCAGCGGTGTGTAACCGGGGGCTTCAGCTATGCGGGGCAGACGTGCATTTCGGTCCAACGGATTTTTGTGCATGAGTCGGTCGTTGCAGCCTTTACCGAGAACCTCGTGGCTCGTGTGGAGCGGTTGGAAACCGGAGACCCCGGCAATGAACGCACGGTCGTCGGCCCGCTCATCGATGCGGGGGCCGCGCAGCGCGTCGAAGGCTGGATCGGGGACGCCGTGGCCCAAGGCGCCCGGGTGTTGTCGGGCGGAACGCGGGTGGGGTCGGTCGTGCGGCCGACGGTCTTGTCCCAGGTGACGCCTGCCATGAAGGTGTCCTGTGAGGAAGTGTTCGGTCCGTTGGTGACGATTACGCCCTATCGCGAGTTCGATGACGTCTTGAAAGTCGTCAATGAGTCGGAGTACGGCTTGCAGGCGGGCCTGTTCACCAGCCACATCGGGCGAATTTTTCAAGCCTTTGAGCAGCTGGAGGTCGGCGCCGTCCTGGCGAACGAAATTCCGACGTTCCGCGCGGACCATATGCCTTACGGCGGGGTGAAAGACTCCGGGATCGGACGTGAAGGGTTGCGGTATGCGATCGAAGACATGACCGAACCCAAGTTACTGGTCATGAACCTCCGCAGACCTTGAACGCTCGGAAGCGAGACAAAAAAACCCTCCCGCCGTATTGCGGATGCCCCACAAACTTGATACAACTTTCGCGCGTGTCGCCGCATGATCAATTGCGTGGCACAAGCCTTGTGACAATTCTTCGAACACTCAGGGTGGAGTGATTTCGACGAGGGATGAAGAGGGAGACCTACATGGTACCAACACACATGTTTTTGACGAGGGGCGTCGGGGTGCACAAGGAAAAGCTGGCTGCGTTCGAGCAGGCCTTGCGTAGCGCCGGCGTGGCCTATTGCAACCTCGTCAGTGTCTCGTCGATTCTCCCGCCCAATTGCAAAATTCTCCCTCGCAAGCGCGGCGAAAAATTGTTGAATCCCGGTGAGATCACGTTTTGCGTCATGGCCAGGTCGGAGACCAACGAGCGCAACCGGCTGATCTCCGCGTCGATCGGTTTGGCGATTCCGACGGATCGCGATACGTACGGCTATCTTTCCGAGCACCATGCGTACGGTGAAACGGACGAAGAGTCCGGTGAATACACGGAGGACCTGGCGGCACAGATGCTCGCGACCACGCAGGGCATCGAGTTCGATCCCGATGTCGCCTGGAAAGAGCGTGAGCAGGTCTTCAAGATGGGCGGAAAAATCGTGCGGACATTGAATATCACGCAATCGGCGGTCGGTCGTCCCAATCGGTGGACGTGTGTCATCGCCTTGGCGGTGTTTATCCCCACGGAAAACATCCCCAAGAGTCTTCGAGACAAGGCCTAGCGGCGGGCGGCATGGCGCTCCCGTCCGGATGGCTTGGGCAAGCCGACAACTTTCTGGGGATCGACGAACCCTGGTGTCATCCCGATCAGGCCGGAGTGTACGTACTCCCGGCTCCCTACGAACATACCTCCAGTTATATCCTCGGGTCCGATCGGGGCCCCTCCGCGATCATTGAAGCTTCTCAACAGGTCGAGTTATACGATGAGACGCTGCGCTACGAGCCCTACCGTGAATGGGGCGGCGTCGCGACGGCAGCCACATTGAATCTCGATGGGCGGGTCGATGGTCCGGCCGTCCAGGCTATTCAGGATTTTGTGCAGCCGCATGTCGGTCGGGGGAAATTTTTGGTCACCCTGACCGGTGAACATACCGGCGCCTTAGGGGCGATTCGGGCGCATGCCCGGAATTATCCGGGTATGTGTGTGGTGCAGATCGACGCCCATGGCGATCTCCGCCAGGCCTACCAGGACAATCCATACAGCCATGCGAGTGTGATGGCCCGTGTGGTGGAGGATGGGCTGCCCCTGGTACAAATCGGTGTCCGGTCGATCAGTCCGGAAGAAATCGAACTGATTCAGAAGACCCCACGGATCCAGACATTTTTTGCCGCCTCGATTCTCGATCCATCCGGTCCCTATGAGGGACGGGCCGCTCGCTGGATTCCAGAGGTTCTGGTTGCCTGCACCGGGCCGGTCTATCTCACCTTCGATTGCGACGGACTCGATGCGTCGATTGTGCCGGCATTGGGAACGCCCGAGCCGGGCGGGTTGGGTTGGTACGATACCCTCGCGCTTGTGACCGCGTTGGCACACGGTCCCGGTATTGTCGGCATGGACATCAGCGAGATCGCGCCCATCGAGGGGTTTGTCGCGCCCCAGTTCAGCATCGCCCGCTTGATCTATCGAATGCTGGGACGGATTCGTGCCGGCCGCCGCGTGCATTGACTCCCACATTGTGAACTGTCGCTCGTGAAGCGTCTTTCGTTGGAGAGCGGAAGGTATCGCTTGCGACAATAGATCCAGGCACGGAGGAATCCCTGTCTGTGTGTTCCGGGCGAGGCGTTTGTTCCTACGCTCGTGGCGAGATACGATGGACCCTTCACGAGGAACGGCTGACTCGACTTCATCCCCCTGCCATGCGCATCAATAAATTCTTCACCGAGCAGGGCCTGTGTTCCAGGCGAGAGGCCGATCGCCTTATTGCCGAAGGGCGGGTGACCATCAACGGCCGGGTGGCCAAGCTCGGCGACCAGGTCTCGCCCCAGGACGCGGTGGCGCGCGACGGCGTTGTGCTACAGCGCGGCAATCGCGCGGTGTATCTCAAGTATCACAAACCGGTCGGGGTGACGACGACCACCGAACCGCATGTGCGACGGAACATCGTCGCCGAGATCGGCCATACGGCCCGAATTTTTCCGATCGGACGGCTCGACAAAGATTCCTCCGGCCTCATTCTGCTGACGAACGACGGCGACATCGTCAATGAGATCTTGCGGGTCGAGCACGGACATGAGCGGGAATATCGTGTGGAAGTGGATCGGGAATTTGACGAGACGTTTCTCGTACGGATGGCCCATGGGGTGACCGTTCTGGGAGTGCCCACCAGGCCATGCAGTGTGGCGCGTCTCGGCCCCCGTCGCTTTCGCATCATCCTGACGGAGGGGCGCAACCGTCAGATTCGGCGCATGTGTCAGGCGCTCGGTCATCGCGTCGTGTCATTACATCGCGTGCGGATCATGCACATTACCATTGAGGGTCTGCAGGCCGGGCAGTGGGTGGATTTGACCCACGATGAACGTAGCCGACTCTTTCAGGCGCTCGGCCGGCCGGAGGCTGCGTCGAGATAAGCAGGAATGGGGACGTTGGAATGAACGCAGCGAGCACGAGCGGTTATCCCTCGCTCGGCAGGCTCCGTGGTGAGCTCGAATGGGCCGTTTCTTCAGGTCGTGAGGAGGGCAGTTCCTGTACGCGCACGGGACGAGTGAGAAACAGGTTCAACAGCGCGATGAAAAAACTCCCGCCCACGATCCAGTAGCCGGTCCTCACAATCGTTTTGGTTCCTTCGTCACGCATGTCCTTGGCGACTTCTGCCACCGTCTCCAGTAGGCGGTCCAGCGCGAGACTCACCTGCATGACTTTCGGCCCGCCATTGTCGGCCGCATGAATTTCGGCTTTGCGACGCAGTTCCGCCGCTTCGGCCGCGGAGCCGGCCCTCCATTCCTGCGACAGCAAATCGATCGTCTTGCTGGCGACATGAAAGTACAGATCGAGGCTTTCGCGAACCGCTTGAATGTCTTTCTCTTCGCTTCGTCCGCTCCGTGACACGCGCAGACCGGCTGCGGCGTATCGATCCACCGCATGTTGAATCCGTGCGCGTTGCGTCGGCAACGATTCAGTAATCCGTTCGAAGGCGGTCTGGTTCTCGGCCTCCAACGACCGGATGATCGTATTTCGATAGCGAATGACGTCTGCTGAAATATGGGCAAGATCCGCTGCGCCCAGGGTGTACTCGGCGTACATGATGCGCAGATCCTGATCGATACGGCTGAGCGCCTGGCCGCTGACCCATCCCAACCCCGCGATTAGAACACTGATGATCAGTTGGTTCGTAGTAGGAAAGGACAATTTCAGGCGTGATGCCAATGACACAAACGTCCCCTTCGTCGGGCTGCAATCAAACACTCGAGCTCAGTCTAGCAGATCGCTCGCGAAGAAAGAAGTCGAGGCAGCTTTGATGCCGAATGTGCCACTAGTCCAGCACCACCCGTCGTTCGACCAGCTGGCTGACCTCCGGATCGTTGGAGGCGAACACCACCGACCAGGGTTCTTCCTTGGAGCAGAGTCGGCGCAGGAGGGTGAGTCGCAGCGCCGGCTCGATATTGTGGAGGCTGCCGTTAAAGATCAGCAGTTCCGGCCGGGTCACGATCATCCGGGCCAGGAGCACTCGGAGAACCTGGCTTCGAGTCAAGTTGGCGCCGTTTCCATGCACCAGAGTTTCCAGCCCCTGCGGCATGGCGTCGATTTCCTCTTCAAGTTCCACGAATCGGAGGGCCCAGCGTAGATCTTCAAACTGAATCGAAGGGCGATGCAGAGTGATATTCTCCTCCAGGGATCCGTCGAAGAGGGTGGGATGGGAATCCAGCATCAACCCCCGGCAGCGGTTCACATAATTCAGCGACACATCGCGCAGGTCAACGTCGTTGTAGCGGATCACCCCGGCGGTCGGATGGTACAGTCCGGCTAATACCAGCGCGAGCGAGGTTTTGCTTCTGCTGGTTCCGGAGAGGACGCTGATCTTTTCCCCCGGCATGACTTCCAGGTTGAATCGTTCGAAGAGCAGCGGTCCGTCCGGCGCGGCGAAGGACACGTCTTTGCACGTCAGGCGCACCCCCTGCAGCGAGGGATCGGGGAGCCAGGCGGCCAGGGGGCCGGAGACATCCTCCTTCGGCATATCAAACAGAGTGGAGAGCTCATGGAGCGAGGTGGCGACATAGATGGCGGCATACATGCGCCGGGCGACGGTGTCGAGATTGAGCAACAGGGTGCCGACGATTACCTCCGCCGCGACGAACTGTCCGAGGGTGATGTCGCCGACCGACAGCAACCAGCCGCCGAGGCCGATCATGCCGCTATGCGCCACGGCCTGAAACACGACCGTGCTCTTATATTGCGCGCCGCTCAGAATATCGGAACGCGTCTTCCGCGCCATGACATAGGCCTTGACCAGCGCGTCGGTTTTTTTGAGGAGCAACGGCAGGCTGTCCGTGGACTTGAAATGGAGCCGGTTGATACCGATGTCCTGGAGCCAGTGAAAGGTCTGGTAGTGCAGCCGGGACACCCGTTGCGTGATGCGGAGCCCGCCTCGACCGAAAAACGTCAGCAGAAAGGTAAACCCTGCGATCAGGAACGTGTTATATCCCAGGAAATAGGGATGGTACATGATCAAAATCGCCATGCCGATGGTGCCCGACACCGACACATTGATCACATCGACCAACATGGCGACCAGGGCCCGGGGCAACAGTTCCGCCTCGATGAACGTGTTGGTATGTTGAGGAAGAAAAACATTCTCGCGGAAGCGGGGCAGGGATTCGGTAAAGGCGACGGCAAGCCGCGTATAGAGGCGCTGGACCAGGATTTCCACCGCCCGTGCTTGCAGGACCCGGAATGCCCCCATCAGCAGCAACGCGCCGAACATCGTGGCCACAAGAGTGACGATCATGATCGGTTGAATGGCGAACGCGAAGGTATTGACGAGTTCCTGCACCGTGAGCGGGACGATCAATGCAAACAGACCGATCGCGACGGCATAGGACACGATGATGGCGAGGATGCGGCGCTCGAGCCCGATCAGGAGATTCAGGCAGGCAAGGATGGTCCAGGCGGAGGGCGTCGAAATGGGCGTTTCAGCGGTGTCGTTCACACGAGGGCTCGTATCGGTCGGCTGTGGGCCGCAGTGTGGGCGATTGCCCGATTTCTGTCAAGCCGAGCAGGTCCGGCCGTGTGGGGCGCAGGAACATGAAGCGGGCGGGAACAGAAACGAAGAATCGATGCGTAGTCCGGTTAGTTCAGCATGATACGGCGGTCGATATGCGGGGTCAGGGTGGGATCGTTCGAGACGAAAATGACCGACCACGGCTCTTCCTTGCTGCAGAGGCGCCGGAGAATCGTCTCGCGCATCGCGGGATGCATGTTGTGGAGGATCCCCTCGAAAATGAGGAGTTGCGGCCGACCGAGGATCGCTCGAGCGACCAGGATGCGCATGATGTGCGTCGGCGCGAAAATTTTCCCGGCAGCCCGGACGTGGGTTTTAAGGCCCTGCGGCAGGGCATCGACTTCCTCTTCCAGCTCGGTAAAGCGTAACGCCCATCTCACATCACTGTACGGGATATATTCCCGTCCGAGCAGGATGTTCTCTTCGAGCGTGCCTTCGAACAAAGACAACTGCGAATCCAGGATGAATCCTCTGAACCGGTTGACGGAGTCCAGGTTGAGGTGCCGGAGGTCGACGCCGTTGTAGCGGATCACGCCGGAGGTGGGTGATTCCAGGCCGCCCAGTACCCGGGCCAGGGCGGTTTTGGCCATCGCGCTGTCCGCATAAATGCCGATTTTTTCGCCGGGCGTCACTTCCAGGTTGAAGCGCTCGAAGACGGCAGGGCCGCCGGCAGGGGCAAACGTCAGATCTTTGCAGGTAACGCGAATGCCGTGCACGGTCGGGTCCGGGAGCGGAACGGAGAGGGTCGCCGTATCCTGGTCCTTTGGGAGGGAGAACAAGAAGCTCAGCTCCGTCAATGCCGTCAGGAAGTAATAGATGTGCCCCATCCGTTTGATGACCCCGTCGAAGCTCGACAGCATGCCGCTGACGACGACTTCGGCGGCGACAAATTGTCCGAGCGTCAACTGTCCGATGCCCAGGAGCCAGCCGGCCGTCGCAATCAGACCGCCATGCGCAATGGCCTGCCAGCCCAGTGAGCCCAGATACTGCCGGATCAAAATTCCGAACCTGGTCCGACGGATGCCGACGTAGGTATCCAGGAGCTGGTCCGTCTTCTTGACCAGCAGGGCCTGGCTGTCGGTCGATTTGAAATGGAGCAGGTTATAGGCAATTTCCTGAAACCAGTGCAGGGTGTCGTACTTGGCGTGGGAGAGGTTCATGTCGGCCTTGAGGCCGCCATGGCTCATGAGGAAAAAGACCACGTTGAATCCGACCAGCAGGATCGCGTTATACAGCAGGAAATACGGGTGATAAAACACCAGGATGGTCATGCCGACCGCGCCGCCGACGATGACGTTGATCAGATCCACCAGCAGGACCGAGACCGCCCGTTGCATGAGAATGGTTTCCACGAAGAAATTGGCAAAGCGCGGTTTAAAGCCCTGGTAGCGCAGGTGGGGGAGTTGCTGAGACATGGCAATGGCGACTCTGGCGAAGATGCGACGCTCCAACACCTCGACCGCGTAATACTGCAGGGCCCGGAAGGCACCGACAAATAACAGGGCGGCCACCATGACGGCGGCCAGGGTGACGATGGTAATGGGTTGGATCGCGAACGCGAAGGTATTGACAAGCTCCTGAACCGTGAGGGGAACGATCAGGGAGAAGAGCCCGATGGCGATCGAATAGGAAACAATGAGTCCGAGGACCCGCCGTTCCAGGCGGAAGAGGAGGCCGAGATGGCCGATGACGGCCTGGAACAGATTGCTCTGATTATCGGAATGGTCCTGGGCCATCGTGGTACTCCAGCAAAACCTGACCGGGCCACTTGCCGTGTCTCTTCGCGAGCAATCCGAGCCGCTGGAAGTGACCCGCCAGTGTCGGGTCGCCTCATCGGTTAAAACCTATCAGAGCAGACTGCAAAATACCACTATTTGGAGAAGCTCGACCCGACGCGGTAGTTCACCGGCGTCGCGGATGGCTGACTCCGTGCCCAGGTGCCGGTGGCCCACTGATACAGGGCCAGCGCCTTCTGATAGTCTGCCTTCGCTCGCACTAACTGCATTTCCGAATCGACGGAGTTTCGTTCGCGCAGATTCACAAACAGGACGCTGGTGGCGCCCAAACTGAAACGGAACCGCTCGCCCTCTTCCAGAGTTTTGGCCATGCGGAGCGATTCGGCTGCTGCAGTCACCCGCTCCTTCGCGCGTTCGATGGCCGAGAGGGCATTGTCGACGTCCACGACCACTTGCTGTTCCCGGTATTTCTGTACCATCACCAGGCGATCGGCCTGTGCCTGCGCTTCCATCACTTCACCGCGGCTTCTCCGCTGCAGGATCGGCATGCGCAGTTCCACGCCGAACCGGTAGCCGAGGCCGAGGACGAATTTCTCCGGCGCTCGCGCCGGCGCGGCTTCAAGATCGAGGCTGGGCAGCAGGTTGTTTTTGGCCAATTCCAGGTCGATGTTGTTGACCTTGGCTTCGATATCGACCTCGCGAATCTCCGGCCGGTCGGTTTTGGCCTGGAGCTTGTCGGCTCGCACGATTTCAGGGGTCGGCACGGCGGTCGGCGGCGGGAAATCCGGTGCTCGCTCGAGTTGTGGCGCGGTCGGGGTCTGGTTTTCCCAGAGGAACATCGACATCTTATATTGCTCCTGCTCTACGGCTCGTTGTGCGCCGATGGCGATCTCGCGCCGGCGCTGGACTTCCTGCCCTGCTTCAACGACGTCGAGCGGGGCGACGGCGCCGGCTTTGGCTCTGCCTTCGACCTGCCGCAACCGTTCCTCCGCAACTCCCAGGGCCCGGCGCTGCACGTCCACGTACTTTGCCGCAGAGACCCAATCCCAGAACTGGGTGGCGGCTGCGAGGAACAGGTCCTGCCTGGTTTGGGAGATTTTGACATCGGCGCGTGGATCGGCCAACTCCGATCGCTGGAGTTCGGCATTCTCCGGGTTGACCATGAGTCCTTTGAGGAGAGGCAGGAAGCCACCGAGAATGACCTGTTGGCCGTTGCCGAAACCGAGGTCCGGAATCGTGGCATCGCCAATGGACTGCCGGACGCCCGCGCTGCCCCGGAATCCCCATGGCGTGCGCGCTTCGACCAGCGTATCGTTGAAGCCGACGCTTTGCGTTTTAGTGGTCCCTTTGTCGATAAATCGTTCGATCTCCGTATCGTTCACAAGGACGGGCTCGAAGGCGCCCAGGGCTTTGAGCATTTTCCCGCGCGCCGAAGTTTTTTCGGTACCGGCTCCTTTCAGCAGCGGATGGGATCGATCGATCCAGGCGTGGACTTCGTTCAGCGAGAGCGGAATAGGCGGGAGCGTGCGTGGTTTTGCCGTCTCGTCCGCCGACAGACCGGTGTCAGGCAGCGAGCAGAGCCCACAGGCGGCGAGAGCCAGTACCCAGGCATGGATCTTCATGAAACGCACTCCTTTCTGAATGTAAACAAGAGAAAGCAAGGTCGAAGGAAATGAGCGCTTCGGCCCGGCGGCCGGTCGGAAGGGGCCTGTTACTTGGCCCCGCGGCCGGCTTTCGGCAAGAGTGTATCGATCAAGCTCGGGGGCCGTTCCTGGTAGTCGGGCGGAAACAGATTGAAGCGGCGCCACAGCTCGTACCAGAGCGGGACACGATTGAGAATGACCCACCCCATGGCTTTGGTGCCCTGGCGGACATGTTCTTGCGGAGGCCAGGGACGTTCCTCCAGGTCGGGGACGACCCAGAAGCGGAAGTTGCCTTTTCCGTCGTCCACCTGGTCGATGACTTTGATGACGCCGTTATAGGTACCGGCCATCAGTTCCGGCCAGGCCGGCAACGGGATGGCGGGAATACCGTAAAAGAGAATCTTGACCTTCCGGCCGACATTCAATAACGGCGCGTCGATGCCGTCGGCAACCATTTCGATGGCCTTGTCCGTGCTGCTCGGTGAAATTTTGACGAGTTTGTCCCCGGGACGCACGGTTTCGCCCGCGCCGGCCTGCGCCATTTTCACCACGGTGCCGTCGATGGGAGAAAGAATGCGGCTGGCCACGCGCCGCTGGTTGGCATTGGAGAGGCGTAACGAGACGTCTGCCACTTGATCGGCGGCTCGGGCTGCTTCTCCGATCGAGGCATCGCGCGCCGCTTCAGCGTCGAGGAGACGTTGGAGCACTTCCGCGCTGACTTGTTCGCGTCCGAAACTCAATGCTTTCATGCTCTGTTCGGCCGCACTCAAATTGGCCTGTGCGCCTTGCAGGTCGGCTTTACTGGCCAGGGCAGATTGAATCGTGAGTTCCAGTTCGCGTTGGGAGACTAGGCCTTGTTGCGCCAATTGCTGGTGCCGCTCGACGTTGAGCTCGGCCGTGGCGACGGCAATCTTGGAGGCTTCGATTTTCTGCCTCGCTTCGCGCACCTTGCTTTCCGCCTCGAGGACGCGGGCACCTGCCGAAGGGACGGCCGCCTTCACAAGGTTTTGCATTTCTTTGATCCGCTTATCGAGTTGATCGGCTCGGCTCAACGCCGCCTTTCGGGTGTCCTCCAGTGCTTTCTTGCGTTGTTCGAGGAGGCTCAAGAGATCCGGGGCCATGAAGTTCGGATCGTAGTCGTCGAGTTCGAGGATCACATCGCCGGTCTTGACTCGCACGCCTTCGAAGATGTGCCATTTTCTGATGCGGCCGGTGATCTGTGCTTCGACGTCCTGCGGTCGTTCGAATGGTGTGTAGGCTGACAGTTGTCCGGTCACGGTGATGGTTTGCGTCCAGGGTACGAATGCCACGATGAGAATGAAGAAGCCGACCAGGAGTATGGCCAGGCGGGAGGAAAAGCGAAGCCGCTCAGGAATTTGAACCGCTTCCCAGGACTGGAGCTGGGTCGATATCGCAAGATCATCGACCGCCATTTCGTCCAGACCGGTGCGTTGATGGACCAGGGAGCGAAGTCTGCTTTTGAGCCCTTCACGGATACGCTGCACGTGTCCCCTCCAGGGCACAGTCCGTTCCAAAGAAACGCACAACGTATCATAGTGGATTGCCGAGGACTTGGTCAATTCATTGAGGGGTTCCGCCGGGGTACGGCTTGACCCTTTGACCGGAGAACGGCTAAGGTTCGCCGCATCGTTCTTTCCTTCAGCCAAAGGTGGCCTCTCACATGTCAAAGAACAATACCGCGGTGCGGGCTTCTGTCGGGGTGCTGGGTGGAAGCAAGTCGGATTTCCCGATTCTAGAAAAGGCCGTGGCCATGTTGAACGAACTCGGAATTCCCAACGAGCTCTTGGTGGTCTCCGCCCACCGGACTCCCGATCGGCTCTTCGCCTACGCGGAACAGGCGATCGATCGAGGCATCCAGGTCATCATTGCCGGCGCCGGCGGGGCCGCCCATCTTCCCGGAATGCTGGCGGCGAAGACTTCGTTGCCGGTGATCGGGGTTCCTATCCCCACGGAGAATCTCAGAGGATTGGACTCGCTGTTGTCCATCGTGCAGATGCCCAGAGGCATTCCGGTGGCGACGGTCGCCATCGGGGGCGCCGAGAATGCCGCCATCCTGGCCGCGCAAATACTCGGACTCCGGTCCGTCGCCATCAGGCAACGTGTCGAACAGTTTCGCGCTAATCAAACCCAGTCGGTGCTCGACTCACAGGACGACGCCCGATTGTCTCCTCCCTTGCAGATGGGGCGAAGCTCCCGGGCGAGCCGCCGGTCGTGAACGTGACGGTCATCGATCCCGGCGCGACGCTGGGCGTGCTGGGAGGCGGACAACTCGGCGCCATGTTCGCAACCGCGGCCCGGCGACTCGGGTATGCGGTGGTCGTGTGGGATCCCGATCCCGAAGCGCCGGCCCACCGGCTGGCCGACTCCTCCCTTATCCGACCATTTACAGACTCTGCCGCGCGGCAGGACTTTATCCGACGTGTGTGTGCCGTCACGTATGAATGGGAAAATGTGCCCGCCGACCTCTGCGAGCAGTTGGAACGCGACGTGCCGGTCCGGCCCTCGAGCCGAGTGCTTCGTGTGATTCAGGATCGAATCGAGCAGAAAACCTTTCTTCGAGCCCATGGCTTGCCTGTTCCGGCGTTTCACGCGATCTCGTCGTCGGAGGAACTCAGCCGCCAGACAGTGCTGGAATATCCTCTTGTCTGTAAGACCGCGACGGCCGGGTACGATGGCAAAGGCCAATGGAGAATTGCGCGCGCAGAGGATTGCGCCGCCGTAGAGGAGGATCTGGCTCGAATCCTGCGCCCCGGTTCACGCTGGATTCTGGAAGCCTGGTTGCCCTTCGAACGTGAGCTTTCGATTCTGGTGGTGCGAGGCATGGCTGGGGCGGTGCGAATCTACCCGCTCGTTGAAAATGTGCATGAAGAAGGGATCCTTCGTCAGTCCACTGTTCCGGCCGATGTGCCGGCCGCGGTGGCCGATCAGGCTGCGGTGATGGCACGGGGCGCAGTGGAGGCGTTGGACGGCGTGGGGGTGTTCTGCGTGGAGTTATTTCTCATGCCCGATGGCCGGCTACTCATCAACGAGGTCGCGCCCAGGCCGCATAACTCCGGGCACTATTCGTTGGACGCCTGTACGGTGTCGCAATTCGAACAACAGGTCCGCGCCCTCTGTGGGCTCCCGCTTGGCGAAGTGCGCCTGCTGAGCCCGACGGTCATGCTCAATCTCATCGGTGACGAGGTTCTGCTCGCGACCGTGTCGCCTGCTGCGCAAGATCTGCTTCGTGAGCCGGGCGCGGTGGTCCATCTCTATGGGAAGCGCGTGGTGCGTCCGAAACGGAAAATGGGCCACATTTCGTTTCTGGCCGCGACCCGTGAAGCAGCCCTTTCAAAAGCATCGGTCTTCCGATCCCGCCTCGCCCGGCCTCACTCTTAAGCCCCCTGCGTCAGGCGAGGCATATCGATCGCAGTCGGCGCGCTGCTCATTCGCATCCGTTAGCGCAGCCCGTCTCACCCGTGTCCGTTCGTTTTTGTGATCCGCCGAGAACGATCCGGCCCTTCCTGAGCACCGGTCCGCTTGCGCCTCCTGATAATGCGACGACTTGCCGTTCGGTGATGCCGGGTACAGGACTTGCTGATCCTCCGGCAGGCGTCACACTCTTCCACCAACAGCAGGCACAGTCGTGAGCGTTCCGCTTTCCTCTTCCGATCTCGATCAAACCGGACGCCATCCCAACATACGAGGGTTGGGGAGGCTTCTCGATCATTCCCGAACCCGCACGATTTTTCTGCAAAGCCTGGTGGCCGGTATCCTCTCGTACGAATTGGTGGTCAGTAACGAGACGATCTTCGGACATCGGGTGAGCCTCATGGTGGCCGCCGGCCTGATTCTGGTCAGCTGCGGCATCATGCTGTTGCCGCGGAACCTCCTTGAGAGCGCCTGGTTTCCCGGTGCGCTGATCAGCATCAATACGCTGTTCGTGACGGGGACGATTTATCTCTCCGGGACCGCCAGTTCGGAGCTGTATCTTACGTATTTTCTCCTCCTCTTGATCGCCTCGTCGGCCCCGTCGCTCAGGCAACTGCTCGGTCTTTCGACGGTGATTTGCGCCGGGTACGGCGTGTTGGTCTACGAACATGCCATGCAGTCGGGCGGGCTCGAGGTGGGGCATCTCTTGGGCATTCCCGTGTTGCTGATCATGTCGGTCTTTTATGGATTAACGCTTGAAACGGTCGCCACCGAACGCCGGCGTAATCGTCTGTTGCAGGAGAATGTGCAGGGATTAAAGCAGTCGGGGCAGGTGTTGGAGGAACGACGGACGCAACTCGAAACCCGCGTGCAGGGATTGAAGCAGGGGTTGTCACGCGCGAATCAGGAAATTCGTCAGGGCATGGTGGAGCGGACCGGCTTGGAGCGGCAGCTTCGCGAAGCCCAGAAGTTCGAGGCGGTCGGCCGCCTGGCCTCCAAATTGGCCAATGAGTTCAACCAGGTTCTGGCGGTGATCGGGAGTCAAACCGGAGTCATTGTCTCAAAGTTGAAACCGGATGACCCGTTGCAGCGGCCGGTGGAAGAGATTTTCCGAAGCGGGGAACGGGCTGCCACTCTGACGGCGCAATTGTTGGCGCTACGCGTTCATGAGACGGCGATCCGGGATACCCTGTCGCTGAGCCCGACCATCGAGTCGATGCAGGAGACGTTTGAGGCATTGCTGCCGGGTCGTATCGATTTGCGGCTGGCGAACGAGTCGATTCCAGTCCTGGTGGAGATCGGGCATGACCGCTTGGAGCAGGTGTTATTACACCTGGTCGCCAATGCGCGCGATGCGATGTCGAAGACCGGACGGGTAGAGATCGCGCTGGAAGTCGTCACCGGCGAATTCCTTCCCGCCGAGCAACTGGAAAAGAATCCCCGGAAGCGCATGGCGCGGATTGCTGTGAGCGACAACGGCGGCGGAATGAACCTGGATGTGCAAT
>CABVRO010000032.1 GCA_902500715.1 uncultured Nitrospira sp.
AGCACCTGCTTGGTCATAGGAGGTCGCGAGTCTCGCTCCGATATTCATCCAACATGAGCACCATCAATTCTTCCCGCTTCAGCGTCTCGGCCGAGCCTTTGCTGCGAATGTGCGCGGCGACATCCTTTAACTCAACCCGCTGGCCGGCAGGAAAAGCCTTGAGCAGCGATTCCAGCGGCGCATCTCCGGCACAACGCGCCAGCAGGGTTTCTTGTCGGCGGTCGCCTCGCAACACCGCCCCGACTCGATCGGGCTGCGACAATCCTATTTGGCCTAACAAATCCCGCATCCGGTGCACATAGGTATGCGCGCTCAAGACGCGTGCGCGGGCATCCGTAGCCATGGCCTGTCGAGCCGCGGGATCTCCGAGCCATTGGCCCACGAGTCCGGGGACTTCCTCGAAGTTCCGGAACGACAGCATCTCCCGCTCGGTGAAAAAGTCCGGCAACTGGGAGCGGAAATCGACCAACTGAAAGGCACCGCAAGCCGCCAGTTCGAAGGTCCGAGGATTGACGAAATCCGCCTGCGGGTCGAGGCCCGCGCCGGTCGTGGAATGTAGATTCAAATTGATCGCCGTGGCATTAAAGACTTTCATGCAGGTATCGGTATCGATCCGGGCGCCGTTGAGTTGCAGCACGGAGCGGAGTTCGTCGGCCCCGTCCCACTCATTTCCCCACAGTTTGAACGACCAGGGCCGACGCAGCAGTGCCGGGAACAGATGCCTGCGATTCGGATAACCTGCGCCGACGAAGGAGACGTCCGCACCATAGGTACGCCGTTCCTCATCCGATAGAGCCATCGGGCGATGCAACTCCGGATCGGCTGCCATGGGTAAAAAGCTGACCTGCCGCGCTCCCGCCTGCCGGAAGGCATCGAGACAGGCGCCCTGTTGAAACACGAACCAGTAGTCGTACCCAGGCGCCATCTGTTGCCAATAGGTCAGGTGCCGATAGTTCTCGACGAACCACATGGCAGTCAGCAGCTTTTTCTTGCGGAGATGTTCAAGCACCGGCAAGGTTAACGGAGCCTGAGCCAGCGACAGGACAAGGTCGGGCGGCGATTCTGCCAAAGAGGCCAAGGTCCACTGGCTTAATACTTCAGCCATGCGGCCTTGCATCAATTGACGATTGCGGGCATCTTTCAGCCTCCCCATCGCCTCATAACTCGATGCATGCACACTGTGATCGATCCATTGCACCTTGTGGCCGAGTGTTTCCAGAGCCCGTCTCACATAACACGCAATCGGCAGGGACCCGCCGTAAATGGGCCCCACCAGCGTAATCGTCAGCTGTCCGCCGGTCTGGCGCGCGACTCCTCGACGCAAGGCTTGCTCGAACGCGCTGTGGAAGTCCGCATCTTTGTGCGTGGCCGGAGCATAGGATAGACAGCGCAGGGGGCGGCCCATCTTGCTCAGCCGGTCAGCGATTTCGACCGGCGGTCCGAAGAGCCACACGATGTCCTCGGTCCACGACTCGAGGGGCCGCGCGACGAGTGCATCATGAAATTCGTCGAGATCGGAGATCAGCACGGCGACGACAATCTCGGACGCCAGTCTTTTCCGAAGCGCCTCAACGTGGTACAGCAGCCCGACGCCGGCCACGACGACGGTTTCACCTTCCCGACAGGCGGGCGTGTGGGTTTCGGCCCATGTGTCTGCTTCGCGGAGCGGATCATAGGCGCTGTGAATCCACCGGCCGGATCGTCGCGCTGAGGGAGGCCCGCTTTTCGACGGCTCGATCGTGAGCGCTCCGCCGGCAGAAGACGTGACCGCTGTCGCGAGATCCTGATGGCGTGAAGCCAGGCGGTCGAGGTTGCCCTGAAAGATATTCATGCCGCAATCGATTCGCAAAGGACCGGTGCACAAGCTCGCCAGGTGTCCGCACGCGCGCTCTCGACGGCTGCTTTCCCGGAGCCGTCATCAAAAAACGCTCCCCATCGATCCATACGACTCCTCCAAAGAGTCCAATCGGCCGGGATGCGACGCCGGTCGTCGCACATCAGCGCGATGCTCTCCATGATCGGCCAACTGTGAGGCTGTGCCTGCGTGGCATGTTGATAGACCCAGTGCCCCTCTCCATAGGGACCGGTTTCGTGCATCCGGGCCCGTGAAAAATACCATCCGATGGCTCGAGTGCCCACCAGCGTGCCCAAATGAAGCGGACCCGTATCTGCGCCGATGATCCAGTGGCATTTCTGAAGCACGCACATCAACTGAGACAGGGTCGTCCGGCCGGTCGCATCCCATACACGACCGTGGAGTAATGTGGGAAGCGATTCGAGGATCGCCTGCGCGGTTTCGCGCTCCGCTCCGCTCCCGATCAGCGCGACGTGTCCGTCCTGTGTCTGTGCCAGGAACTCACGAATCCATTGGCTCCATACGGCCGGGGCAACACAACGATCCGCCTCCCCTGCTCCGGTGGCCAATGCAACCCAGAGTCCTCGACGCTCCCCGATCCCGGCCAGGTCGTCCGGAAGTTCGGCCGGCGGTGGCACACACAACGGCGCCTGCCCTCGTGGGCGAACCCCGCACATGCCGCACCAGACGTCAGCGAGATGCACGCGATTGGCGCCTCGTTCTTTGGCGACCTGCCGGAGATGTTGCGCCCATGGGCGCATGCGGGCCTCAATGCGGGTTTGCTCGTTTTGGCCTGAGGAACGGCGTAAGAACAGCCGAGTCATGAGCTGGCTTCGTCCGTGCTGATTCAGCGGATACACCCGTTCATACATCGTGTCGCCGAGAGACGCGATATAGCTCTGCATGGCCTGCAGGGTAGCAGTCGGATTCTCCTGCCACCGAGTGACCCAGGTCTGCCATAGTACCCCGTCCCAGGGAATCACACGGCCGATCCGACGGGCTCCGGCAAGGACCACTGTCAGCGGAGCCGCGCAGACGACATCCAGGGTCCGTTCAGGAGATGCCTCCTGCAACGCCTCGATGGCGGGAAGCGTTTGAACCAAATCGCCCAATCGGGCCAGCTGAATCACCAGATCGCGGGGCTCTGCTGAAGACTCATGCGGCATGGTTCGGCACCAGGCGCTGTTCGGATTCAGCCAGTTGTTTCGCCAACTCGTCCATGCCTTCGAACGTCGGGACCATAGCGCGCAACCAGTCGTATTCCCGCTGCGCATCCGCTCGGCGTCCTGCCCTCAACAGTACTCCGGCCAAGGCAAATCGCATAGCAATATTGCCGGGGTTGCGGGCAACAAAGGAGGAGAGCCGGGAGGCAAGGGCATCCCAGCGTTGGAGCATCGTTCCGCATCGGAGCATCCAATGCATACATTCTTCGTCGTCTGGCTCGTTGGCGCAGAGCGCCACCGCGTGCGGCCAGGCGTTCTCCAATCGGTTGGCACCCATCGCTGCCATGACGATGCCCAAGGAGGCTTTGCGTGTATCGGCCCCGGAGAGGTGCGCCCGCTCGAACGCTCGTTCCGCATCGTCATAGGCATTGAGCTGCATGGCGAGAATGCCGCGCAGGAGCCATCCTTCCCCATGCGACTGTTCAGTTTTCAACAGCGCGGTCAGGTGGAGGTCTGCCTCATCGAACGCGCCTGTCTCCAGCGCGTGCTTCGCCAGCCCGATACGGGCATAGGAGTCTTCCTCGAAGGTCAGGATACGGCGCCAGAATGGAACAGCCAACTTGGGTTGTGTAACGCCAAGACAGACCAGTACCCCCCATCGCAGGATCCATGGGTCGGCGGGCCACTCATCCACGCGCGCGAGGTAAAGGGAAACAGCATTGAAGTCGCGGCGCTGGGCTGCACCCTGGACCTCTGCCAGGATCGCTCGTTGGGCCTCGGTCGCCGGGTCGGCAATCGGGTGTAGACGGTAACTCAACATGCCGTCGTTCACATACGTCTGAATGGCATACCCGTCTTCGAAGTGCAGCAGGTCCTCATCCGTCAGCCACCAACAGTCGCCCCAGCGTTCTCGAAGGCGCCGGCTGTTGTCCAGTTCATGTATTTTCCTGCCTGGAGTCTTGCTTTCCAGGTGATAGAGCACGCTCTTGGGCTGATAGACAATCTTCCACGCTTCCTTTCGAATCTTGAGACAGAGATCCACATCTTCAAACCCGTTTCGATAGCCTTCGTCGAATCCATCGACCTGCTCGAAGACGCGACGGCGCACGAGCATACAGGCGGCAGTGACGCACTGCAGTTCGCGGCGTCGGTTGACACAAGCCGCCTCGGAGCGACCGCCGCGATACATGTGGTAGGGCATCAGACATTCGCGTGAGAAGGCCACGCCGGCATGCTGGATCGATCCGTCTTCGAACAAGAGTTTACTGCCCACTACCGCCACATCCGAATGCTGACGGATTTCCTCGACCAGCGCCGACAGCCATCCCTTCATGGGAATCGTGTCGTTATTCAGAAAAACCAGAAACTCGCCGCGCGCGGCCTGCGCACCCTGATTACAGGCCTTGGCAAACCCCAAGTTGTCTTCATTCAGAATCACTTGCACGTCGCCCCCCAGCGTCCGTAGAAAATCACGGACGCCGTCGGTCGATCCGTTATCGACCAGGACGACTTCATAAGCGACGTCGTCGGTGACCTCCGCCAGCGCAGTCAGACATTGCCGGGTCAAGGCCGCATTGTTCCAGACCGGAATAATGATCGAACATGCATACGACGGCTTCTTCACCCGGCCCTTCAGCCCTGCTAAATGGTGCTGTTGCGCTTCCAGCAGTTTCGGACTGGCAGTCACGTAAGGAAAGTATTTCCGATAAATAATCTCCGTGGTGCGGCAGAACGCCTCGTGATCGTGACTGCTCATCGACGAGCCGTCGGTTCGCCAGGTAAACTCGGCGGTCGTTTGCGCGATGTGCGCAAAGGGATAGACGGTAGCCAGCCGAATCCAGAGATCCCAGTCTTCGTGGACGAACAGACTTTCGTCGAACAGGCCCACCTCATCGAGGCACGACCGCCGGTGCATCAGGCAAAGCACCGGAATATAATTTTGAACAAGGAGGCGCTGGGCATCGAAGTCGTAAGAGTAGGGTCGGTCGCGGTTCAATACGTTCACCCCGGCTCCCGATTCCTGCTCAGTGACACGCCAGGCATCCGTGTAGGCCACCTGATGGGTGCCACGTTCGAGAAAGGCGACAAGGGTGCCCAGGTGATCGGGCAGGAAGCGGTCGTCGTCGTCCAGATACGCGACGTAGGTGCCGGTGGCATGGCGAAGACCGGTGTTGCGCGCCCCTGCCAGCCCCCGGTTGCGGTCATGGTTTATCAGCGTTATCCGGCCGGCACGGTTCATCTCGGCGATCACGGATTCGACCGGTGTCGTACCGTCATTGACCACGATCACCTCGAAATCCTGGTACTGCTGGGTGTTCAGACTATGCAACGCCGTGCGCAAGCGGTCCGGACGGTTGTAGGTCGGCACAATCACGGACACCGTCGATCTTCGTGTGAACGGCACCGGATGCGACTCTGCCGCCGCCGCACGGCGGCAGGCCCAGATCTGATATATGGGCATGAGGTTTTTTGTTCGATAGTCGTGGGCGGTGGCGGCGGGGAAGTACCGGAGGGAGGGCACTTCGATCGGAATGCGTTCCATCCCCAGACGATGAAAGCCGCCGTCGGTCAAGAGTTGGCCCAGCTGTCGCTCCGTCACCCAGTCCTCCACCGGCTGATTGGGCGGAGCGATGCGTCGCCATTCTTCCCACACATCCCCGCGCGGAGTCGTCAGAATGAGATAGCCTTCACTGGTGAGGAGCTGCGCCAGTTGGCTGACGAACCCCGGCTTCTCTGGATGGGGGACATGTTCAATGACTTCGGAACAGAGCACGATATCGAACGGCATGAAGTCCGGCCTGGCCAACACCGTCTCGGGTGTGCCCGCCTCGAACCGAATGTGTGGAAACATCCGACGCGCATGCTCGACCACGCCGGCCACCGGCTCGATGCCTTCACAGGTTCCATAGACTGTCGCCAGATTCGTCAGCCACCCCCGGCCACACCCCACATCGAGAATCCGTAGCGTGCGACCGGGAGTCTCGCGCCGCGTCTGTCGCACGACATGTTCAAGGAACGACGCAATCTTCGACCAGCGCGCCGCTTCATCGGCGTTCGGTTCGGGTGTCGACCAAGCCGGTTTGTTCACGAATAGGTCTACATAAAAGGCATTCTGATCCATAGACACCTTGGCTGATGGGTGGGAAATCGGGTCTGCCATCGGCAATCCTGTGGCGGAGGGCGAGGATTGGGATGCAGACGCCGGAACCGTGGTCTGGGCTGCGGATGGGGAGTGTGACTGTTCCGATAATCCATAGTCCGGAGTCTGTCCGGTGCGAATCCACTCCAACGTTCCCTGGAGACGTCGTTCGGCTGTGTGATACCGCTTGATCTTGCCCTGTGCCCGCTGAGCCAGGGACTCGGCCAATGCGCGATCATGTAGAACTCGGTCGATCTGTCCGGCAAGGGCTTCGGGGTCGTCCTGGGAGAACAGCAGGATGTCCTTCTCCGGTTCGAAGAGTCCCCTGTTCTTCGGATGCCCGGGAATGTCCCAGGAGATCATCGGTCGACCGGCCGCCATAGCTTCGATGACCCGGCCGCCATAAAATTTGGCGAGGCTCGGCAGATTCACGATAGCTGGCCATTGAGCCAGGTGCCCCATCCACTCGCTGAATTCGGCAAGCCGGATCTGTTGCAGCGATTGGGCATATTCCCGGATAGCCTCGTCGGTGACCGCGTGGCCTTCTGCCAGGTATTGGGCCGCGACTTGCTGTAACTGATCGAACAACTGCTGATTGTTCGTAGGAGGCTGAGCTCCTTTCGCGTAATGCAGACGCCTGCTCAGTGACGGCTCACTCACCCAATGCTGCCGCCGTCCATACGGTGTTCCATGGAAGACGGCCTGTGGTTGGGTCGGAGCGCCGGCGGGAGGAACGATGAACCGTTCTGGAACCATCGGCGGCCACCAGAGCACGTTGGCGAATCCACGCGCCCGGAGCGCGGCGGCATCCTGCTCGTCCGGCGCCAGCACATGGGTCAAATAGGGAAGTTGCGCTTCCAAGTGTGCGGCACGACCTTTCAACTGTGGCGCCCAGGCATAGTCGTCCGCGTCGTAGCGAAGCGACTCCATGAGGACCCCGACTCGCACCGGCGCCAATTGAGCGACCCATTCCAGCGTGGCCTGGTCGAGCGGCGTATGGATGAGCCAGAGCCAGACCTGATCGAAGTGCCGGCCGGCCAGGGCCTTCCTGGCATGGTAGACCCATGACGCGGGCGTGGAGCAGGCGTTCTCGGCGATTGCCGGCACGGTGACGCACTCGACGCCGTTCGCCCGCAAACCTTCCTGCACGCCGAAGGCTGCGCTATAGGTCCAAGGGCGCGCAGTGGCCCAGGTTTGGAAATCCAATTGAATCAAGAGGGCTCTTTGCCGAGGAGCGGCGACAGAGGCGCTGGAAAATGCCGACGCAGTCCGAACCTGTTCGCCGCGTTCCGCTCCCCTTGGAACAGTCACACTCGCCGGTCGGCTTCTTTGTTCCCGCCAGCGTTGAAACTCGGGATCCACCGTGGGGTCCCGGCGAATGAGGTGAGCGGGAATACGATCCTCAGAACAACGTGCCGCTGACATGTCGACACGTTCCCAACCAGTGCCGCGTTTTCTCATCGCCCAGCACCCTGCCACTTGGGACACTTCACCGAAGAGTTCCCCCACGGCCAACGTGACGCCGGGATGATATTCGTGCCCAGATCGCGGATCGCGAATGTAGTCCGACTCGATCTGCGTGCGGGCATAGGTCTGGTCGATTTCGAATGATTGACGTTCCAGATCGTCACCGCACAAGACGCCCCCATCCTTGATCAGGCCCCCGGCCGCCTGAATATCCGCCAGCACTGCCGCATAGGAGTGGTCGCCGTCGACAAAGACGAGATCGAAATAGTTCCGCGGAAGGGCCGGCAACATGGCTGTGGCGGCCCCTCTAAGCGGAAGGACCAGCCCCGCATGGCCGGCAGTGGTGATGTTATGCAGAAACAACTCGTAGATCGTATCGTTGGCCAAGGCGTCGGACATCTCACGGTACACGGCCGCGTCCGGCCGCTTCTTCACATCGAAATACGGCTTCCAGGGATCGACACAGACGACACGGCCGTTGGCTCGATGATACCGGGTCAACGCCTCGGCCCACGTAAGCGCCGATCCCCCGGCCCACGATCCCACCTCAAGAATATGAAACGGACCTGTGCCGTGCCGGGAAGCCTCCAGCCGTACCAGTTCCTGCATCACTACGTGGCGAAGCGGGAGTCCTTGGGATGCCCACATCACCCGACCGAAATAGGGGCGCAACTGTTCGCGGCAGAATTGGTAGTACTCAACGTCCAGCGGAGTTACCCGGTTGGCCTCACCTGTACCTTGCGACATAGCAGTCCCCTTACGGCTGTGACCGATCGTTCCGGCGAACGACGTCCGGGTATTCCGGGTTCATCCAGCCCTCAGCCGGTTCGATCACCATGTTGGCTCGGAATTCTTCACGAGGCAGATAGGGATACATATCCTCGATGGGCGTCTTCCATCCGAAGATCCTGGGCTCGTAGGTGTGGAATTCATGCATGTCCACATCGCAGACCACCGGTCCGTCGAAGTGCAATACCTCTTCAATCTTCGCATCCATCTCGGCATGGTTGCGGATGGCCACCGTCTTGATTCCGTAGGCCTGCACGATCTTGAGAAAGTCCGGCGGGTTGTAGCCCTTCGGGCCGCAGGCCTCCGCGCGGCCCTGAAAATTCGTCTCCTGGTAGGCCTTGGTAATACCGTAAATATGATTATTGAGAATGAAGGTTTTGACTTTGACCCCGTAATTGATGAAGGTTTGCAGTTCCTGAGGATTCATGTTGAAACCCCCGTCGCCGATCGTACAGACGATTTGACGGGTCGGCGCGGCAAACCAGGCGCCCATCGCTCCGGCAAAGGAGAATCCCATGGGAGAGTTGCCGTTGTTCGTGAGATTCCGCTGCCCGTATTTGGTTTCAAAGGCATGATTGCTGACGACGATATTGCCGCCGCAATCTCCGACCAGAATATCCGTGGCGCCCATCTTTTCGGAAAGTCGGCGCATGAATGCATAGGGGTGCACCCGCTCACGCTGGTCGAAGAACTCGGGCCTGACCGGGTCGTACTGGCGTTTCCATTCCATCACCCGTTCTGTCCACCCCGAATAGTCCGGCAGCGGTTTGCTGCGGCGATCCAACGCGTTCAACAGGCGTTGGGTGAACACTTTGGCGTCGCAGAGAATGTTGACGTCGAAAGGAACCTGCTGAAACTTCCGCTGCACCATCGCCGGGTCGATTTCGACGAGATACTTCTTAGCCTGGCGCGCAAAGCTTTGGACATTTCCGCCGGTAATGCGGCCGGAGATGCGGCTCCCGATCGACAGCAGCAAGTCACTGTTTTGAATGCCGAAGTTGCGGCCGGCTCCCCCGTATGTCCCTACCCGTCCGCCGTAATTTTCGTAGTCCGAACTGATCACGTCCAAGGCGTTCCAGGTCGGAAAGCAGGGCACGTTGAGCCGTCGCCCCAAGGCGCGTACATCGTCCTGGGCATTCGCGAGACGCACGCCGCCGCCGACGAGCATGACCGGTCGTTCGGAGTGCTGAAGTTCCGAGATGAATCGGGCGATCTGCTCATCCAGCACTGTGAGATCGAAATTGACGGCAGCCGGGGGCTCAAACCCGATGAGCTGCTTGGCATCGATCAGTGTCTTTTGGACATCGAGGGGAATATCCAGCAGCACCGGTCCGGGCCGTCCTTCCTGACAGAGCCACAGCGCCTTCTCCAGCTCATACCGGACATCTTCGGGCTTCAGAATCATTTTCGCGTACTTCGTCACCGGAGCCGCCATGGCCACGATATCGGTCTCCTGGAATCCGATCTGGCGAATGGCAGGATCGGGCCGGAGGAAGCGGGAATTGATCTGGCCGGTCATAAAGACGCAGGGCACGGAGTCATAAAAGCAGTTGCCCATCGCCGTGAGAAGATTCATCCCGCCCGGTCCGCTCGTGGCAATGGCCACACCGGGCACGCCCTTCACCTTGGCATAGGCCTCGGCTGCAAACCCGCCGGCCTGCTCGTGCATGACGGCGACATATTCCGTGGCGGCGGTGCGGGTGAAGGCATCGATGAGGTCGCCGTTCGCCGCGCCGTAGACCACGAACATCTTGTCGATGCCGCGTTCCGCCAATGCATTGATGATGTAGTCCGCAACTTTGATCATGACCGTTCCTTTCCCCTCTTGCCCGCTAGGCAGCTGTATTCGTGGCCTCATCCTGATACCGGCGCCGGACCTGGCGACGGCACATGTCCGCAACGTGTGTCGCGGCATGCGGGCCGAACGTGCGCTGCAACATGTTCAGATACTCTGGATGCGTGAAGTATTCGATGAAGGCCTGATCGCGGAATGCCAGCACCTGTGTGGCCGTGAGCTGCTCGGTCGGCAAGGGACAGCAGTCGTAGGCATGCTGCGCGTACCCGATCCATCCGGGGCCTCCCCGGTCATCGGGCAGAGCCCACTGCTTCTGCTTTGCCAGGGTGTAGAGCGGTGAACCGGGGTACGCCATCGCACAGTAGAAGTTGGCCCACTCCGTATTGAGCGTGAGGGCCAGGTCCAACGTGGCACGCATGCTCTCCATCGTGTCGTCGGGCAGACCGAAGATGTAGTTGGCGGCCACATGAATGCCGTAGGAGCGGATCTTGTCGACTGTCGCCACGATGTCCCGTTCGCCGAAGCGGCCTTTTTCGACGCCGTCGCGGACATGCTGACTTCCGGACTCGATGCCCAGTCCCAACCAGGTAAACCCGGCCCGGGCAAGTTTGGCCAACACTTCGTCTTGGACCGTGTCCACGCGGGCGTAGGCCCAGATATTGAGCCGGTACCCTCGCTCGATGATGCGATCGCAGATGCCGATGACATGCCGTCGGTTCAACACAAACATTTCATCGGGGATCTTGATATTGGTCACTCCATAGTCCATGACCAGCCGGTCGATCTGCGCAATGACGTTGTCCGGGCTCCAGGTCCGTAACATAGGAGTTCCAAACGGCGAATTGATGCAGCAGAAGGAGCAGGTAAACGGGCAACCCAAACTGGTCTGGAGCGACGCATAGGGCGCACGCGATTCCAGATTTCCAAAACAGTGCCAGTTGTGAGCGCGATATCGGGTCATATCGAGCAGATCCCAGGCCTGTCCCGGCAACTCGCGATCTAGATTCGTCAGCAATTGGGCCGGAGCATTCCCGACCGGCTCCCCCTTCTCCATATGCCAGAGGCCCGGAACCTCGCGAAGCGAATGTTGCGGGGCGCGTAAGGCAATCACTAGACCGAGAATCGTGGAAGGGCCTTCTCCCTGGCAGACATAGGTATACGGTTCTTCCAACAGGGTCCGTTTCGGTAGTGCCGAGGGGTGCGTTCCCATGACGAGCGTGGGAATATCGGCCAGTGTATTCAGGATTTCACACACCTTCCGGCCGGCGGGCATACATTGTGTCGAGGCGGACGGTTGTTGCCCATAAATCACGAAGACTGCGAGTCTCGGCGCGATGGCAACGATCCGCTCCGCCGTCTGCTGGTGGTTCAACCCTTCTGCCTCGGCATCCAGAATGGCCACGGAGCAGCTGTGTTGTCGCAAGAAGGTCGCGATCAATCCCGACCAGACCGGTGGTTCAATGGCGGCCAGGTCCCGGCTCAGGTCTTGATAGACCTGCACCCGGCTGGGCGGGGTGATCAGCAACACGTCAAGCGGCTTGGACACGGCAACCTCCCAGTTGTTGCGCAAAGGCGATCGTGCGCGACAGGCCTTCGTGTACCTCCTCTTCCTGCCCGCACACGGCAATGCGAATGAACGACGCGTAGGCCTCTCCGAAACTGCGTCCCGGGGTGACCGCCGTCTGGTGATCGTCCAGCAGTCGCCGGCAAAAAGTCATGTCGTCGAGTCCGGTGCGCGCGATATCGACAAACAGATACAACCCTGACTCGGGCTTGTGGCAATGCAGGATGCCGGAACGATTGATGCGGCTGTGGCAGGATCCGATCAGGCAGGAGGCCCGTGATCGAACTTCGCGCGCATACGTATCGAGTACTTTCATGCCGGCGAGGCAACCCAGTTGAGTGAACAGGGGGAGACAGGAATAGAGGGTCGAATTCGAGAGCGCGAGCTTCGCCGCCACGGCCTCATGGGCGAAGGCATATCCGGTGCGAAAGCCCGGGATCGAGCATACTTTTGAAAAGGACGACAGCGCCACGACATATCCGGCTTGCGCCGAGGCGAGGGTAAAGAACGAGCCATCGAAGGTCAGATCGGCGTACGTTTCATCGCTTAACAGCCAAATCCCCGCCTCTTCACAACGGTCCGCAAGCGTGCGCAGGATCGTCGGATCGTACAGGGCCCCCGTCGGGTTGTTGGCATTGTTGACGACAATCGCCCTCGGTTCGGCGGCCAGCGCGACTTCGATGGCCTGTTGGGTCAGGTGAAATCCGTCGCGCTCAGAAAGCGGCACCGGCCTGACCTGGAGTCCCTGATGCGCCGCAGCAGCCCAGTAGGAGGGGAACGCCGGTGTGAACAGCACCACAGGGTCGCCGGGATTGCAGGTGATGTCCAGAAACTGGTGAATCAGAAGATTCGCAGGGCTGATCACGACCTGGGAGTCCTTCAGCGCCTCGCCCGTCAACGAGGTGTATCGAGCCGCCAAGGCGGCGCGCAATTCCTTTACGCCGGCCATCGGCGCGTATCCCAGTTGTTTCTCGCGGAGCGCGTGGACGGTGCCGTCGACGATCTCACCCGGGGGAGCCATGCGGGGACTACCGAGCTCCAGGTGATAGATGCGGTGCCCCTGCCGTTCCAGCGCTTGCGCTCGATCCATGACCCGAAACATCTCCTGCCCGATCAGGCGCTCGCCCCGCGCTGAAAATGCCAATCGGCCTGGTTTCTGTGAAGCCGGGACTGTCTGATGAGCCATTACAGCAGCGATCCTTGTTCCTGATTCATGGACATGACCGGATAATGGATCGACGGATCTTTCCAGACTTCTCGAAAATGCGCGAGGCGCTCGGGGGTGCCGATGTCGTACAGGGGGCTGGCCGTGACGAATCCATAGCAGGGTTCGGTCACCAGCTGTGGAAGTAACTCACGCTCCAGGGACCAGGAATGACTCTTCGGAAACAGCGCTTCGACGGTACGATCGAACAGATAGATGCCGGCGTTGTGATAACCTGCCGTTCTGCGGCGTGGCTTCTCCACCATGGACAGGACGCGATCGTCTTCCCCCAACGTGACGGCTCCGGTATCGTCCCGGGCATCGGCTTGCGCGACGGCCATCGTGACGCGAGCGCGTTTACGAGTATGGAACCGCAGGAGTCGCTCCGGATCGAGCTCACAAAGGGAGTCCCCGTTCAACACCAAAAACGGACTGCTGCGAACGAGCGTGATGGCTTGTGCGAGCGCTCCGCCCGTTCCCAGCGGAGTGGGGTCGCGGACAAACAGGGTTTCATACTTGCCGCGATGGCGGCCGAACCAGTCCTCGATCATGTCGCCTTTATACCCGGTGCTGAAAATGAATCGACGGGCGCCGTGCCGCAGAAAATGTTCGACGAGGCATGCCACAAACGGCCGGCCATGAATCTCCACCATCGATTTCGGGCGATCCGCCACGACGGATTGCAGGCGTGTACCGAGTCCCCCGCATAGAACGACCACATCGCAGTCCGCAAACCGACCCATCGTCACGCCGCCTTTCCGAGTAACGCGGCCTTCAATTGGGAGGCCGTATCAGCCGAGTGCTGCGCCCACACGTCGTCGAGCGTGAGATGATCTTCCTGATAAAACACGATCTGTGTCCCCAGACCTTCAAACTTAAACGGAACCTGTAACAATCCGGGCAGCGCCAAGCGAATCCGCTCATGGTCTTCGGGCTTGGCAAACAGGAGCATGAACCCCCCGCCTCCGGCGCCCAACAACTTTCCGCCCAGTGCGCCGGCCGTTCTCGCCGCCGTGTAGATCTCGTCGATGGCCGGAGTCGTGATTCGTGACGTCAGGCGGCGCTTGAGCATCCAGCCCTCGTGCAACAAGCGTCCGAACGCAGCCAGATCACCGCCACCGGTGAGGATGGCGATGCCTTCCTCTACCATCTCCAGCATGGCTAACAGTTCGGCTGTGCGTTGTCTCGTGCGATCGATCTGTTCGCGCGCCACTTCCGAGGCAATTCGGGAGAACCCCGTGAAGTAGAGCTGCAGGTGGTTCTGGAAGGCGGCAAGCCGGTCGGGCTGCATGATAATGGGGGTATGGCCGATCTCTCCGTTCTGAAAGAACGTGGCTTTGCAAAGACTGCCATGCGCCGCGAGGACTTGATCCTGACACCCGACTGCTTCGCCAAGCACGTTCTGCTCGACGTGGATGGCCGCTTGAGCCAACTGGTCCTTGCTGGGCATGATGTGCTGGAGGGCATACAACGTATGGAGCAGCCCCACCGTGAACGACGAGCTCGATCCCAGCCCTGTACGCGCCGGGAGATCCCCGTCGTGGTGAATTTCCAAGCCGTCGTTGATGTTGAGATACTTCAGGACTCCTCGGACGGCGGGATGTTCGATCTCATCGTTGTTCTTCACCAGTTCGATGCGTGAATAGGCAATACGCGACCGGTGTTCGAAAAACGGCGGGAGGCGGCGGCAGCTGATGTAGCAATATTTATCGATGGTCGTGGCGAGAACGGCCCCGCCATATTCACGGAACCACACGGGATAATCGGTGCCGCCGCCGAAGAAGGACATCCGGAACGGTGTTCGACTGATAATCATCGGTGCCCTCTCCGTCCACCCGATCTCGAATCAGACATTGGCATACTGACCGGCTTTGATGATGGTGTAACACTTCACCAATTCACGAATGCCGCGTTCCAAGGACCACTCCGGCTGAAACCCGGTTGCCAGGAGCCGCTGGTTGGACACGATGTAGTCGCGCTTGTCGGGGTCCTCGCCGATCGGCGCCTCGAACGAGACGAAATGCGGAATGATCTTCTGGATGACCCGGCAGAGTTCGAGTTTCGAGAGGTTGGCATCGTCCAGCCCCACGTTATACGGACGATCTTTCATCTCGTCGAAATGATCGATGGCATGCAGAAACGTCCGGACGACGTCCCGGATGTGGATGTAGTTGCGTTTGCAGTACCCTTCGAAGACGACGACGGCACGATCGTGCACGGCGCGCCAGACAAAATCGTTCACCAGCAAGTCCATTCGCATCCTTGGCGACACGCCGAATACCGTCGCCAAGCGCAGCGTGATGGCGTTTCCCCGATCCAATACCGCCTGTTCGGCTTTCACTTTCGTCTCGCCATAGAGGCTGATGGGCCGAAGCGGTGACTCCTCCGTGCAGGGCACGCCCGGTTGCCCGATTCCATAGCCGCTGTTCGTGACTGGAAAAATGATCCGCTGCCGGGGAGAAGAGAGTTTGCACACGAGCTGTATGGCTTCGAAGTTGACGGTATACGCTCCGGTACGGTCTCTGTCGCAGAGTGGCGCCCCGACCAATGCGGCCAATGGAATGATGATATCGGCAGTTCGCACGAGATCGGTCAACACGCGTTCGTCTCGGCAGTCGCCCCGCACCACCTGAAAACCCTCCTCGCCGCAACAATCCATCAAACTGTTCTGGCGATACATGAAATTGTCGAGGACGGTGACCTTGTACCCACGATCCAATAAACGTCTGCTGAGCACGGAACCGAGATAACCGGCGCCGCCGGTCACGAGCACATGGGTCGAGGCTGTCGTCATGATCGAGCAAGCTCCCCTGTGAATACATAGCTACTGAGATACAACGAGGCGGTCACGCGGCCTCCAGGACAATCCGTGCGATGTGAGCCACATCCTGTTCGTTCATGGAGGCGTGATTCGGCAGGAAGAAGCCGCAATGATGCACCCGGTCGGCCACCGGGAAGCTGGCCTTCCCATAGCGGTTCACCCAGAAGGGATGAAGGCCAAGATTGCCGGCGGAGAAAATTCTCGTTTCCACCCCCTCTGCGACCAATGCCCGGACAATCCGTCGGCGTTGTTCCGTCGAATCCGCGAGCAGCCCGAAGGAGATGCTGGCTACCTTGCTCCCTTTCGGCGGCCGCTGGGTATAAAACCGTCCGCCCAAGTGCTGCAGGTATCGGTCATGATTGGCCTGCCGTTGCCTGGTCATCCAGTCCAGTTTGTGCAGTTGCTCGATGCCGATAAAGGCATTGAGATCGGTCGAGCGCAGATTGAAGCCCGGCTCGTAAAACACAAAAGGTGAGTGGAAATCGTCAACCTGATATTGCGTCACTAACGCCTCATGGCCGCTCTGGTCAAGGTCTTTGCTCCACCCATGGCTGCGCAGCATCAAGAGCATGTCCGCAAGCTGTTTGTCGCCGGCCGACACCATGCCGCCTTCGATCGTGGACATCTGATGGCCGAAATAGAAGGAGAAGCTCGCCATGTCTCCGAACGTCCCGACTTTCCGGCCTTCGTACTCGGCTCCAATGGCCGCACAGGCGTCTTCGAGCAGATAAAACCCGTAGCGATCCTTCAATGTCTGCAGTTCGCGCATGCGATGTGGAACCCCCAGCACCTGCACCAACAGGACGGTCTGCGCCTGATACTGCTTTACGAGGTCTTCAAGATGGTTAAGATCAAGGCCGAAGGTGTCCGGGTCCGCCTCACACATATAGGGCGTAAAACCGAACTGTATGGCCGGGGCGATGGACGTCACCCAACCGACGCTCGGGACGATCACGTTCGTATTGCGCAGCTTTCCTGAGCGTAGCAATGCGTAATACATCAAGAGATTAGCCGACGAACCGGAGTTGCAATGCACCGAATAGGGACGCCCTAACCATTCCGACCATTGCCGCTCGAAGTCGAGGGTCACCGCCCCTTTGGTGAGGCGAGGATAGGTCCGCAGCCACTCGATCAAATGGTCGATATCCTGCCGGTCGATCGTATCCTGCGCGAGGCACCAGCGAGGATTGAGCTTGGCACTCTGTGCGTGAAGCGTCATGATTGTCGTCCCTCTTGCTCCTGAACGTGGCCTGCGTCCCTCACAGGACGAGGTGTGGCAACGGGATACCAATCAAGATGTATGCCACTGATGTGTGCGATGGGAAGAATTAGAACGACGGGATTTCGAAGCGTAGCGAACGAGTCGCCGCACATGACCGGGCAAAAACTTCCCAGTCATCGGCAACCGCTGCAGTCTAAGCGGACTCGAAGGAATGTTTTCGATGCACGAAGGATTCAAGTGCGTTCCGCACCGATCCTCCCCAGCCCCGGTACTCGATCGTTTCTTTGCCTTCGAACCGGAACTCCAGGCCGAGGTGCGTTCCGTCGGCCTGCGGTGACAGGTTTCGGACGACCCCTGTCAGATTGTTGACGTGTCCGGTGCCGATGATTTCGAACTCAACACGTAGAGCCATCCCCAAGTAAAAGCCCTGCACCGGGCGTTGAATGAGCACGGCGCATCCGGAGGCACTCAAATCCTTCAGAAGCCCGCCGATGCGCATCGGGGGTTCATTTTGCGGGACGGAGGGGTACTCCTGGAAGGCTGTAAGGACAATCGGCTCCTGTGCCGACACCCGCCCGTGCTTCCGGAGCGGCACCTCTTCCAACTCGGAGGGAAATGCGAGCAGCAGAAACGGGAAGGGCTGCATCTGCGTTTCGAGCACCTCCGTGCGGTATCCGATCATGTGTCCTTCATAGATGTACCGCAACAGGCAGAGGGTCCCTTTCACACAGGGAATCGGCTGCCCCAAATGAAACGGCCATTCACAGACGATCCAACTCCGGTATTTCCATCCCAGGACCGATGAGCCATATTGCTCCCGCGTGTCGTCCTGCGGCAGGCTCAGCTGAAGCGAGAGACCGACCGAGAGAAACGAGGACGGATGACGATGAATGACCAGTTCGCTCATGGGCTCCCTCCCTCCCGCGCCGACACGGATGTACACACACCCTCTTCAGCTCTATCGGTCGCACCCTGCAGGACCTGAAATGGTCGACGAATCGGCCCGGTCGGCTCAGGTAAAGGCCGGCCTCAGATCGACCGATAGGGACTCCATAGCATAGCTGAAACATCGGAAAGCCTGTGCTGATGTCAATCCGCCCCAAGGAGTAGGTATAGCTCTACTATGGCCTCGACAAAACGCATCTCAATCGATCAACTCACCGTCGGCATGTTCATCGCAGGATTGGATCAGCCTTGGTACCGCACTCCGTTTCTCCTCCATAAGTGGCTGGTTTCAAGTCCCGACGACATCGTGCAACTCAAGCGGCATGGCATCCTCGTCGTCACCATCGATACGGAACGCGGGTTGGATGTGGGGGCTGCAGCTGCAGCCCCCGTTGAGTCAGTCAGCACGACGCCGCCGGATGCACCGCCGTCGGTTGGCGCGGAAGCCGTCGCGCCGCCGGAGAGTGACCGGGCTCCACAGGCCGCCGCGGCCGCCGCAACCTATCGAGAAACCATGGTTGCGGTGGAACGCGTCTTCAGCGACCTCGAAGCGGGGAATCCACCGAAAGTCGCGGTGCTGAAGCCCATTGTCAGCAAGCTCCTGGGTGAGATCGTGGCGCAGCCGGAAGCGATGCTTATCCAGTTCTGCCTGGACAAGGTCCGCCGATTCGACGCGACCTTGGCCAGCCACGGCATGGATGTCTGCGTGCTCACGCTCATTCTCGCGGTTGAAAACGGCTGCGTGGAAGCCGATCTCGAAGCACTCGGGCTGGGCGCATTGCTCCATGACGTCGGTTATGTACGGCTCCCGCGCAACCTGTATCGGAAAACCACCGCTCTGACCGATCAAGAACAAGTTCTCATGAAGCAGCACCCTCAATTGGCGGCCACCGTACTCGAACAGGCCGACTCGATACCCAGTGCGGTTTCCCGCATTATCGCCCAACATCATGAGTATCTGGACGGAAGCGGATTTCCTCAACATCTGAAGCAGGACGGCCTCTCCACGCTGGCGCAACTTGTGGGATTGGCGGACACCTATGACGAATTAGTCAGCGGGCGGCATGGCCGTCCGTCTCTGTTGCCTCACGATGCCATCCGGCAGCTGTTTGTGCATGGAGCGAAAGGCCACTACGAGAAGACGCTGGTAGAAGTCGCCATCAAGGCCTTGGGCGTCTATCCTCTCGGGAGCCTCATCAAGCTGAATACCAATGAATGTGCATTGGTCGTCGGTCTGAATCATGAAGACCGGTTGCGGCCACGTATTCGGATTATCAAGGAAGCTGAAGGGCAACGCCGGCAGGAGCCCTTCGAAGTCGACCTTCAAAACCAACCGACCGACCAGCCGACTCGCACCATTCTCCGGGCATTGGATCCAAAGTTGGAACAGGTCGATCTCCCGCAATACCTTGAACCTACCGTGGGTGCTCGCTCGTGACGAACCATCCTCAGCATCCACGCGCTACGCCCCCCCAGCACGCCGCCGGCCTGGCCGTGCCTCCGGAAGTCTTAACCTTGCTGTGGGATGCGGTGCCGCTCGGTATCTGTCTACTGGCGGCAGAGCAAACGGTTATTTTCGTAAATCGAACCGCCGCTCGTCTGTTCGCGCGATCTCCGGCGGCCTGTGCCGGACTCGCGCTATCGGATCTCCTCGGTCAGCGGCTCGATCTGAGCGACTCGCTTCGAGCCACGGGGATCGTGAAGTTGCCGGACGGGCCGTTTTCCCCCGCCGGCCAGGCGACCAGTGGTGATGAGAGCGGCACGAGCAATTCCCCGGTGATCGAATGGCAACACCTTCGTATCTCCGGCATTCCATCGGTCGCCACGTTGATGACCCTGCGCGATGTGTCACGCGAAGTCGAATTGGAGAAAGACCGTGACCGTCTAGCCGAAGTGGCCGAGGAAAGTCCCTATCCGATCGTGGAAATCGACCGGCATGGAAATCTGGTCTATGCGAATCCGGCCATGGCCGACGTACTCGGTCGCTTCGGATACGACCTTGCAGGAAAGCCGGAGATTCTTCCGGATAATCTCCCGGCTCTTGTCGCAACCTGCTTATTGGAGGGACGGACCTTGACGTCCCAGGACGTCGTGAGAGGCGAGGCCTGTTATAGCTGGACTCTCTGCCCGGTCCCCGGACACGGCCTCGTGCGGGCTTTCGCCATCGATCTGAGTGAAGTGCATGTGACTCACCGGGCGCTCAACGAAACCGCCGATCGCCTTCGCGAGAGCAACCGCCAGTTGGACCAGGCGCTCCAGCAGGCGCAGGCGGCGGCACGGGCGAAGTCGTCGTTTCTGGCGATGATCACGCACGAATTGCGCACACCGATGAACGGCGTGATCGGGATGGCGAGTTTGTTGCTGGAGACTCCATTGACCGAAGAGCAACGGTCTTTTACGAATACCATCCAGCAATGCGGAGAAGCGCAGCTCTTACTGATCAACGATGTGCTCGAATGCAGCAAGATCGAAGCGGGTAAGTTGGAATTGGAACAGCTGGATTTTCATCTGCGTACGACCGTTGAAGACGTGCTGTCTCAGTTCGCGGAGCGGGCTCAGCGTAAAGGCCTGGAGATTACGGGCCTGGTCCATGCCGCCGTGCCGAACGCGTTGCGCGGCGACCCCGGACGGCTGCGGCAGGTGCTGACCAATTTCGTGGGCAACGCCATCAAGTTCACCGAACACGGAGAAGTCACCCTGCAGGCGTTTCTGGAGCGCGACTCCCCTTCCGAGGTCATCATCAAGTTCGAGGTGACGGACTCCGGCATCGGCATCAGCGAAGACGTGCAGTCACGACTGTTTCAGGCCTTCACCCAAGCCGACAGTTCCACCACCAGGAAATACGGGGGGACGGGACTCGGTCTCGCCATCTCCAAACAATTGGTGGAACTCATGGGCGGCCAGGTCGGACTGCGCAGCCAACCGGGTCAGGGTACCACCTTCTGGTGCACGGCGAGATTTCAGAAACAGGCGGTCTGTGCGCCGGCCATCGTGCCTTCGGTCGAGTTGAGCGGTCGCCGCATTCTGATCGTCGACGATAATGAGTCTAATCGTACGATTCTTCATCATTTGGTCTCAGGCTGGGGCATGCAGGACGGCCAGGCGCGTCATGCGGATGAAGCCATTCACATGTTGGAACAAGCCGCCGCCCAAGGTCGCCCCTATGACGCGGCGGTGCTCGATATGCTGATGCCGGGAAAAGATGGACTCCAACTGGCCCAGGAGATCAGGGCCCACCCTCAAGGATCTGGGGTTCGCTTGATCGTCTTGACCTCCTTGATTCAACCCGGTCATGCCGAACGAGCGCGGCGCGCAGGCTTTACGGCCTACCTGACGAAGCCCGTACGCCATGATCAGCTCCAAGGTTGTCTCCGCGTCGTGTTTGGACTGCAAGGAACGACCACGGACGCCGTTACAGGGGTGGAGACGGGTCCGACGATTGCTCCGGCATTGATCACCCGCCACACCTTGGCCGAGCAGCGGACCCGCCCGCGTATCCTCGTTGCAGAAGACAATGTGGTGAACCAGAAGCTGGCCGTCCGTATGCTGGAACGCCTCGGCTATCAGCCGGACATCGTATCCAACGGTCAGGAAGCCGTGGCGGCATTCGAACAAAATCTATATGCCGCGATCGTCATGGACTGCCAGATGCCGACGATGGATGGATATGAGGCGACTCGCCGCATTCGCGAGCAGGAGCACAATCCTGCCACATCCGGCACCCGGGCCCATGTCCCCATCATTGCGCTGACGGCGAATGCCATGCCGGGAGACCGTGAGCGCTGCAAAGCCGTCGGCATGGATGACTATCTCTCCAAACCGGTGAAGACGGACGATCTCGGCAGACTCTTGCAGCGGTGGGCTCCCCTAGCGACCCCCGACCATGCGCCGGCGCCGACGCCTCCCCGCGAAATGACGAAGACCGATGCCCGCGTGTTCGACGCGAGCACGATGCTGGTCAATATCGGCGGCGATGTGGATTTGTTCGATCAACTGATTCGTCTGTTCTTGGAGCGCTACCGGATGATGGTCCAGGAAATCGAAGCCGCCGTCAAGCAGGCAGACGGAGTCGCTCTTGAACGGGCGGCTCATAGCCTCAAAGGCACGGCAGGCAATTTGTGCGCACCGGAAGTGGTGCTCCTGGCAAGTCAGTTGGAGGCCAACGGACGCCTCGGGACGCTCACCGAAGCCCCTGCCCTATTCGCCCAGCTCGAACGTACGGTTCAGCAACTGGTCGCCGTGCTGGAGCGTCAGGTCACACCCGCCGACCCGTCTCAGTCGCGATAGCTCATTCACAACACATGGAAACACCGCTGCGCCGTTTTTAGCAGGATGCGGAATACGTCCGCCAGCGGGGGTCTCGTTGCACTCAGAGGCTCACGTTACGGCGCGAGTCCGATTCGTCTCTGTGCTTGCTGCGGTCTTGCTGGACGGTTCTTGTGCGCATCCTGCTGATTATTGTCGTGCCGACACGGCGTATGAGTTGATCAGAATGGAAATTTTTTCGTAGTCTGTAAGAGCGGCTTGCACGGCAGGCGCAGAACACCGTCGACGGGACGAAGGCTGAGCCTGACGCGCTAGGAGTGCTGCGTGGTCTAGCGGGCTGAGGCCTGAAGCGGAGCCGCCGGAGTGGGGCAGTGCGCGGTGGTAGTGGTGGAAAAAAGGGGATATCGAGTCGGCCATTCCTCAGAGAGGACCAATTGCTTGCAGAGCCTGGTCCGGTGATTCATCACCAGCGGTCCGCGCAAATTGGCCGTCACGGCAGTGGGATCGTCCGAAGGGATGGTCAAGATCGTGACGACGGACAGTTCGTCGCCATCCTGTTTTTGAATTTCGATGAGCGCATCCAACGAGACCTCGATCTGATAATCGTGCTTAAAGAAGTTCGGGTCCAGGATGACGAAAGCCAGCTGCGGTTCTTGGACACATTGTAGCCACTTGAACGGGGCCTCGGTATCATGATCGAGCAGTACGTATTTCGTCCATTCAGGAAAGCCTAGGATGCCAGAAGGAAACACCAGAAGTGTGTCGTCATTCACCTCGAAATTCCCGAACTTGGCCGACTGACACTTCATCGTTGTACTTCAGCCTCCCCGACGCCCGGATTTATTGGACAATTGGCGAAACGCTTCCAATGGTATAACTCCGGGTCCCGCTGCGATGCGATTCTCGTCTTGAATCCTCGCATGCACTTCATCTCGATGGACTTGCACATTGGGCGGTGCTTCGATTCCGAGCCTGACCTGTCCGCCTTTGATGCCGAGGACCACAATGCGGACATCGGGACCGATGGTCACGCCTTCTCCCCGGCGTCGTGTTAAGACCAGCATACAAGCCTTCCTTGGCCGATGGATACGAATACATGGGTATATCGGTTCCGGTGAGGAAGAACTTGAGCGTCGATCAGCGGAGATAGTTGATCAATGAGCTGTCGAAAATTTTGCTGAATGTTTGACTGGCAGCCTGCACCGCAACCTCCTGGAGGCGGAGTTGGGTAATGGCCGTAGCAAGGTCGGCATCCTGATTGTCCGAGATGGATTTTGAGAGGGTCAACGTCGCCGTGTCCAAAGCGTCCTGCGTGACCTGCAAACGATTGGCCAAGGCTCCGATTGTGCCTTGTGCGTCGCTGATTTGCGCCGTCGCCAAGTCCAGATCGCCGAGTCCGGCTTGAATGCCGGAGCGATTGTTACCTTCCAGGGCCGTGAGGAGGTCACGTAGCGAATCGAACATGTTGGTCGTCGATCCGGTGAAGATGCTGCTTCCCGGTATGAGGATCTGCACGGTTTGATTTTCACCAACCGCGATCGACTGGGTTTCGCTGTTGCCCTGATAGGCGACCGTATCTCCGGATGTGATCGTGAAGGGCTGCACATCCGTTTTCGTCCCTCCGAAGACCGCCTGCCCCGCCACTTCCGTGTTGCCGAGTTGAACCAGCTGACGTTGGAGTTGGCGGACCTCCTTGGCGATACTCTGACGTCCTTCTGCCGACGTCGTGTCGCTGCTGGCTTGAACGGTCAACTCGCGTACTCTCGTGATCAGGTTCTGTACCTGTCCCAAGGCGTGGTCGGCAGCATCGACCCTAGCCGTGCCGAAGTTAATATTACGAATCCACTGCGTGGTCTGGGAGAGCGCCGATTTGTCGAGCACGATCTGTCCGAAGGCGCTCGGATCGTCGGCTGGATTGGTGACCCGCTTTTGGCTGGAAATCTGCTCCTGCGAGGTAAGGATCTGCAACCGGGAACGCTGAAGATTGCCGAGCAAGGTTCCGTACATCTGCTGGTCAGCGACTCTCATAATAGCTGCTCCCTGTGAGATGACGAGGCGGTTACCGCTTCAGTGTCAAAATAGTCTGCAGCATCTCATCGCTGGTGGTAATGAGTTTCGAGGCTGCCTCAAAGGCGCGTTGGTACTTCAATAGGTTGATGAGCTCTTCATCCATAGACACGCCTGCCACTTCGGCTCGATGTGTCAACAATTGGTCGTGCAAGATTTCCTGTCCTTGCAGATCACGAGTGACGCCCTGGATGGTCGCTCCGAAGCTGCCGGCCATGGCACTGTAGTAACCTTGAAAGGTTGCATTGCCCAATCCCGCCATCGAGGCCGTTTGCAGACTACTCAACGCCAGGGCATTCACATTGTTTCCGGGTACTCCGGCGGCGGTTGATGAGGCCGCGATTTTCAGTCGATCACTCAATGCCAGGCTGACTGTGCCGGCCGTGGTCCCCGAAGCTGTGAAAAAGTCCTGCGAGGTGGATCCATCCAAACCATACCCCAGGCGATGTTGAGTGTTGACCTGAGAAACGAGTTGAGAGGCGAGAGTATTGAGAGACGTTTGCAGATCAACCGCAGTGGTATCCCGCGCGTCGATCAATCCCTTGAGACGACCGCCGCTGATCACCGACGTAATATCCGTATTGGGCCCGGTTCCCCCGTCGTACCGTACGTCCAGGAGCCCATGGTTGGCGACGTTGGCGACTCCGGTCAGTTTGTAGGCCTTCTGCTCAGTGACCAGTAATTGCCCGATCCCGACGAACACCGTCACCTGCCCGGTCGCATCCTCAATTGAGGAGATATCGATCAAACCGGCAAGATCGTTGAGAAAGCGACCGCGTTGATCGCGCAAATCATTGGCCTGTTGACCGCTCACCTCTGTCAGTTTGATTTGGCTATTCAGGTCCGCAATCTTGCTCGCCAGGGCATTGACGTCGTTGATGCTACTCTGCACCTGGCTATCGAGGGACCTGCGTTGCGCCGACAGTTGTGTGTCGGCCTGGTTCAAGAGTTTGGTCAATCCATCGGCTTTTGTCAGCAGCACCGTGCGGGCGGTCAGATCGGCAGGATTGGTGGCGACATCCTGCCAGGCTTTGAAGAATTCATTGAGGCCTGCCGCGATACCTTGATCGTTCGAATCATTGAACAGCAATTGAATGTTCGAGAGAGATTTCTGTGCTGCTCCGAATTGACCCAGACGTTCATTCGAGTTCAACAATTGCTGGTCCACGAACGTATCGACGGAGCGCCGGATTTCCGTGGCCGTGACGCCCCTACCGATCTGACCGGGCTGTCCGTTCTCAGGCAAGGCTTCGTTGAGGATAATTTCCTGTCGCGAGTACCCGGGGGTGTTGACGTTGGCAATATTCTGACCGGTAACGGCTAAGGCCCGCTGGTAGGTCGCCAGTGCGTTGGAGCCGATTCCGAATAATCCATTGAGTCCCGACATACGAGCACCAGTTATCCTTTGATCCTCACCGTGCGGCTGCTTTCCGAGACTGCGGCACCGGAAGAAGAATAGAGTGCCGCCGACTGCGGTGAGCGCTGCCAGATCCTGAGCGTGCCTTGCAAGAACTCGAGCGACTGCCCGATTAGGGCGGCGTTGAATCGGTTCAGCCGATCCGTCCGCTCGATTGCCGCGACAAGATCGGTCTCCTGCTGCTCGCGCGAGGACGGCGAGCCATACGAAGCCGACAGCGTCGACTCGTTTCGGCGTTGATGCTCCAATTCTCGAATCTCATCCAATAGGTGAGTTTTTCGTATCGTCACGGATGTGAATTGTCCGAAGGAAAGAGAACGAATGGCATCCTGCTCTTCAATCAGCAGAGCCTGAAAGGCCGTGAGTTTGTCGAGCATGCGGCACAGAAGCGGGTCCGAGGCTGTGGAAAGTGGCTGCTGTACGGTCGACACCATATCTCCCCTTCAAACGATCGGTTCCGCCATGAGAGGCCGCATGATCGAAGAGTCGAGCCGTACGCGAAGGGCGTTACAGGACCGCGTCGGTCAAGACGTTTCGAATGATGGCATCCGCAACCTTCTTCCCGTCCACGCTGTACGTGCCCCCTTCGACCGACTGACGAATTTGACCGACTCTGGCATCACGCTCCGCATCCGGCTGTTCCGCTGCCGCCCTCAGACGCTGGAGTTCTTTGGCCTGTTCGGAAATCTGGACACGATCCTGAGACTGCGTCCCTTCAGACGCGGTCTTCTTATTGTGTGTCCGTCCAGTGTCCTGAACTCCCAACAGGATTTTCGCGAGATCTGCCGCCCGACCATTATGTGAGATCTCCATGACTGCTTCTCCTCCCCCATCGCCAGGGTGTTCCGAAAGGCCTTTCCCCTAGTCGAGTACTCTATCGGCGGGACCGGCCGGGAACTTTAGGAAAAGCGATCGAATCAAGGAAGTTTTTCTGCATAGGCATCGACGAATGCCGTAATGCCGATCCCCCCTGCTTCTGTGGATAACTTGGCTATCTCTTGATCGTAAAAGGAGTACCAGACCTGCTCGTTTTTCCGGTCCAGGAGTCCCTTCGGAACAGTTTCCCTCATATTTTTAATCAGATAGGAAATAAAATACGCTTCAAACTCCTGCCCGGCTTTATGGAGCGCCACGCGGGCCTTGTCCCCTGCCGGCGCCTCCTCGACAGGACCGCGGAATCCCAGCGGCTGTGGAGTCGCCATTTGGACCAAATCGAGTTGCCCTGACATCAGATGCTGTATTTCCATTGGAGACGTGCCCCTTTCCTAGACAATCTCAAGATTTGCTTGAAGTGCCCCGGCGGAACGCAGGGCCGAGAGGATGGCCACGAGATCTCGTGGCGTCACTCCCACCGCATTGAGTGCCCGTACCACTTCTCCAAGCGTCACCGTTTGATCGACCACAATCAGTCGCGACTCCTGTTCGGTCACTTCCGTCTGCACATCGGGAGTGACCGTCGTTTGCCCTTGGGTCGAGCCGATCAACGGAGCCGGAGGCTGTGACACGTTGAGCGTGTTCTTGACGGAAATCGTGAGGTTACCATGCGAAATCGCGCATGTGGATAACCGGACATGTTCGCCGAGCACCACCGTCCCGGTGCGTTCATTCACCACCACTTTGGCGGCGACATCGACGGTGACGTCCAGTCCTTCCATCGTTGCAATGTATTCCACGACTCGTCCGTGAAAGGTTGCGGGAAGCGACGTTTTGACGAGACCTGCATTCACCGGGACGGCCGTGCCCTTCCCAAACGTCCCGTCGATCGCTTCCGCTGTGCGAATGGCGGTGGTGAAATCGGGATGCCTCAGCAGCACGGACACGGTGTCCCAGTTCTCGATATCCACCACCAGCTCTTTTTCCACGATAGCGCCGGCAGGAACCACTCCGGCGGCCTGATGGTTTTTGGTGATCGTCGCGCCGCCCGCCCCGCCGGTCCCGCCCAGGAATCCGCCGATAGAGACAGGCCCCTGCGCGACCGCAAATACCTGTTGGTTCGGCGCCTTCAGCGGCGTGGAGAGCAACGTACCGCCTTGGAGACTTTTCGCATTGGCCATGGAAGAGACGACCGCGTCCAGCGTCATACCGGGTTTCACGAACGGCGGGAGCTTCGCCGTTACCATCACCGACGCAATATTGCGGGTGAGCAGCTGGATGGGGTCGATCACCAAATTCACGCCCATCTTGTTCAACATGGACATCATGGCTTGAATCGTGAACTGTCCACCGATGACCTGATCGCCCGTCCGGTCGAGACCGACGATCAATCCATACCCGATCAGCTGGTTTTCTCGCACGCCTTCGATCGTGGCCACGTCCTTGACTCGAACAGCCTGGGCTAATGAGGCCGTCAATAACGTGATCGTGAGGAAGGCCAGCATGCCCACCGCGGTGCGCCGAAACCAGGCCGTTCCTTGCGGCTCTCGTTTAGGAACAGGCGCCGGCTTCGGCGGCGGAGGGGTCCACGGGCGCGCAAGGAGGCCGGGATCCATCGAGGCCGGTCGCAGAACCCCGCTTGAAAGCATGAGACGAAAGCATTGTGTGATCATCGCCCGTTGTTGTTTGCGCGGCCTCGTCATGATGACTCCTGTGGCATGTCGATGCTTCCCGACGGACTCAGGATTAAAACGGATAGACCCAATCCAGAATTCTGACAAGCCAGCCCGGTCGCTGTACATCGTCGACGACTCCCAGGCCGGAGTATTCGATCTTGGCGTCGGCAATGGCGCTCGACTGCACCGTGTTCTTCGTATTCACATCCACGCGCCTGACGATGCCCCCGATGGTCATGATCTGGCGTTCCGAATTGACGGTCACCTCACGTCGCCCCTCGATCCGTAAGTCTCCGTTCGGTAACACTTCCGTCACGATGGCTGAAATCGTGCCCGTCAACGTATCTTCACGGTTGGTTGCGCCTTTGCCGCCGAACTTACTCTTGGCGGTGGCATCGATACCGAACCCCCGCTTGGCTTCCCCGCCCAGGCGGATGCCGGGGATACCGAGATAGCCCATCCCGGTCCCGCCGATCCCATTCGAAATAGTGGAGTCTCTCTCTGCGTTCGTGTCGGCGCTCTTCGAGCCCTTGTGTTTTTCCACGATCAGAATCGTGATGATGTCGCCGATGCGCATGGCGCGAAGATCTTCATAGAGATAGGCCCGCCCATTCTCTTCCTGCCACAGCGATCCCACGGTCTTGGGGGGAGGCAATTTGGCCATCTCCACCTTTTGCTGCTTCGTGCTGGGCGAGGCCGAACAACCGGCCATCACACACAGCGCCAGACCGCACCAGATGAAGAATTGCGCGAAAGGCCGGTTAAAAACTGACACGGACCACCCCCGGGGCAACGACGGTCGCTCGCAATTCCTTGCCGGAATCGACATTGGAGACCGTGATGGTTTGACCCAATTCGCCATGCGATTTCGTGACTCCCACGGTTTGAATCGACAACCCGCCCTGCCGGGCTTCAATGGTGACCCGATCGCCCTTGTGCACGGTAAAAGGGCGCCGCACCGAGGTCGTGCGGATGGCATTTTGAGGCGGAAGCGGACGAATGGCCGCTTTACCGATGACCTCGGCAGGGCTGCTCGCAAACGGTTGCTTCAGGTCGTACAAGACGATTCGTTCCGTGGTGACGTCGTCGGCCCCGATCTCCTCGTCGACCTTAATGGACCGCACCGGCACCACCACCTCGACAATGGCAGCGACATCGGCGGTGGCATCGACGGTCTTGATGAATCGCCCGTTCACGGCGAGATGAATCTGGAACACTCGACGACCGAGCGGTTCGTCCGATCGACCGCCGCCGACCTGCAGGTCGAGGGTCCCTGCCGGCACCACAATCGGCTGTTGCGGCTCCCCCAGCATCACCTGACAATCGGCGGCCCGGCCTGCGAGTTCCCGTTTCACGAAATCGTGAATGACGCTTCTCAGCTGCTCCGGATAGATCAGACGTTTTCCGCGCGCGTGCGGCTGTGCCTGCGTGCTGTGGACCAACGCGTCGTGTACGCGAAACAACGGCCGGACAGGAGTCCTCTCTCCTGCCGATACAGGCAGGACCATGCCTATCGCGAGACTGAGCGTCACAACAGTGATGAGGCTGACTCGATTCACGGATATCACCCTTCGTTGAAGGTGCGGCGCCGATTACCGGCGCAGGTTGTTGGCGATTTGCATCATTTCATCGGATGCCTGAATGGTTTTGGAGTTAATTTCGTAACTCCGTTGAGCGATGATCATGTTGACCATCTCCTCCGCCAGATTGACGTTCGAACTTTCCAGGAATCCCTGCTGCAAGGTGCCGAAGCCGGTCGAGAAGCCGCCGGTGCCCTGTTGCGCCGGCCCGGAGGCAAAGCTGTCCAGGAACAGGTTGCCGCCCATCGCCACCAGGCCCGAAGGGTTGTCGAAGCGGACCAGCTGAATCTGCCCCACCTGCGACGCTTGTGTGACGCCCGGAAGCAGAACGGAGACGGTGCCGTCCTGGCCGACATCGATTTTCAGCGCGCCCGACGGAATCGTGATCACCGGGTTGAGCTGGTCGCCGTCGCCGGTCACGAGGTTGCCGACGTTGTCGCGTTTGAAGGATCCGTTGCGGGTGTACATGATGGTCCCGTCGGGCCTGGTCACTTGGAAAAATCCGGCGCCGTCGATAGCCAGGTCGAGATCGTTCCCGGTCTGCCGCATGTTACCTTGCACCCATTCCTTGGCCACCGTAATAGGACGCACACCGCCCCCGACCTGCACGCCGACAGGAAAGACGCCCACGTTCGACGCGTTCGTGCCCGGTAAGCGTTGAATCTGATACAGCAGATCGCCGAATTCCGCACGGCTGCGTTTGAACGCGTTCGTGTTCACGTTCGCCAGATTGTTGGCGATGGTATCCACGTTCAGTTGCTGGGCCGTCATGCCGGTCGCGGCCGTCCACATTGCGCGAATCATACGCTCCTCCTATTGCACCCGACCCAGATCCTGAATGGCCGTTTCGGTCATGCGATCCATCGTTTGGATCAATTTCTGCGCCGACTCGTAATTGCGCATGCCTTGCATCATCTTCACCATTTCACTCAACGAATTCACGTTGGACTCTTCGATGTGTCCCGACTGCACCTGCGGTCTTGTCGACACCGTCGGTTTCCCCCCGGCAAACAGTCCTTCGGCAAACTTTTGCGGCATTCCGTTCTCCGGGAACTCGACCACTTTGATGCTGCCGATCGGAGTGCCGTCCACCTGGATCGCCCCTTCCGCATTGATCTGGATATTGCCGGGCGGCACCTTGATCTCTCCTTTCGTGCCCATGACCGGATGCCCGAGATTGGTGACCAGGCGTCGTTGGCTGTCGAGAGAAAAGATGCCGTTGCGTGTGTAGCGAACGCCGTCGGGAGTCTTGACCTCAACAAACCCATCGTTCTGTATGGCGACATCCAGCGGATTGCCCGTAATGCGGATCCGCCCCGGCTCAAAGGCCGTTCGGACTCCATGCACCTCGGCAAAGACCCGTTCGCTGGGACCTGTTGGCCTGGTCGAAATGGTCGAGGAGATGCCTCCTGATACCGCTCCCATCCCCGTCGAACTGGCACGGGCAAAGAGGCCGCGGAATCCCTGTTGGTCCTGCTTGAATCCGGCCGTGTTCACGTTGGCCAGATTGTTGGCGAAGACCGTGAGTTGTTTTTCCTGGGCGACCGCGCCTGACAGGATGGGGTAGATGGCTCGATTCATTGTTCGTATGTTCCAGATGAACCTGTTGTGCTACGGGGGGAGTTAGCAATGGACGTGCCATCGCGATACCTCGGGGGGCCTGTCATAACCGAAGCGATCGCCGAACGAAAATCCTTGTGATTGTCGAGAGATGGAAACTGAAAGGTATTTGAGGGGCTAGAGGACCACTCTTCCGCCGTCAACGGCGCCTGTCACACCGCGTGGCAAACCGGAAGTCTTTGCCGGAAACAGGGAAAGTCCTGCCTAGATGGAATCGGAGCGCGACGAGAGGGGTGGAGGGCCTGTCAGATTTTCTGTGTGTGAGGCGGGTTAGTTTCACGCCACACTC